>JBHELF010000043.1:0-41144 GCA_046263155.1 Actinomycetota bacterium | reverse complement strand
GCGTGGCGTCGACCGCGCGTTTCTGGTACTCGATCTTCACGGCGTCCATTCGGGGGCGAACCCCGTCTCCGGCGATTTCTCGGTCGGCGCGACGGGAATGCTGCTCGAGCGCGGCGAGCCCGTTCGGCCCGTCAAAGAGGTCACGATCGCCGCCCCCATGCTCGAGATCCTTCGCTCCATCCAAGCGGTGGCCGACGACCGGAGGTGGATTCCCTTCGGAGGGTCCTACGGCGGCGCGACGACGCTCATCGGAGAGATGACGATCGCGGGCTCGTAGAGGCGTGGCGGGTAGTAGAGGTCGCTTTATGACCCTCTGAATTTTTCAGAAAATTTGGCCGAAGGTGACCCCGGGCCCGAACCCCTTCGGCCTCCGAATTTTCTGAAAAAAACAGAGGGTGTCCAAAAGGTGTCGCACCCCTTATTTAGTCTCAACCCATGCAGCCACTGGCCAGAATCAGCACCAGCGACCTGAGTCGTAACCCGAGAAAGGTTTTGGAGCGCATCGCCGCGGGCGAGCGATTGATCGTCTGCTGTCACAAGAAGCCGTTGGCGACGCTTCAGCCCTTGGACGGGGTCGTTGTCCAGCCGAACGGCCGTGCGCATGACATCTATGGATGGCCGGTCGACGGAGCTATGGAAGAAGCGAAGAAATTGACCGAGATGCAACGAGCTTTACTTGTCGAGCGGCTGCGCCTCGGGCGAATCACCTTCGGACGCCTATCATCCTGCTTCGAATTCGGTGACTTGATTCGGTCGGTCGAGGAGATGGCGATTCGTGGTCTTGCGCGGCGTACGGACCTTGGCTGGGAGTGGACGGGACGCGGGATAGTCCTTAGAGAAGCTCTCTTACAGGCGGGCGTCTCACGGGAGCTCAGCGTCGAGGCGCTGCTAGCTAGACACGATCAAATAAAAGGCGAGGCCGGCGACGACGCAGTAGGCGGCAAACGGATAGAGTGACCGCGTCCGCAGGAAACGGATCAGCCCCGCGATGGCCGCATAGGACGTCACCAGCGAGGCAGTGAAGCCGGCGACGCCGGCGCCGATTCCGAGCCCTGTTTCTCTGATGTCTGGGATGGACACAAGACTGGCACCGAGCAGAGCGGGAATCGCGAGAAGGAATGCGAAGCGCGCCGCCTCATCGCGCCTCATGGAGAGTGCGAGTCCCGCGCCGATTGACGCACCGGAGCGCGAGATGCCGGGCAGGATTGAGATTGCCTGCGCAACTCCGATGACACCGGCGTCGACCGGGGTCAGGTTGGCGATGCCGCGTAGTGCCGTCTCCGCCCGGGCCGTCCTTCGTGAGTGATAGGAGAGCAATAGCTCGGCCCCCACAAGGAGAGCCGCTGTGATGATCAGTTGAATGGCGGCCGCGGGCGCATCCTCAAATGAACGTTCGAAGTAGTCGCCGAGCAAAAGCCCGGCCAGGCCTGCCGGGATCGTCCCGACCACCAACAGAGTTACGAGATTTCGCTGGGAGCGATCGCCCTGCAGGCTCCCGACGAAGACATCCCGCAGATCGCGTGCGAAGTAGGCCACCAGCGCGACCAACGAGGCCGCGTGCAATAACACGTCGAAAGCAAGCCCGGGCCGCGGCCACGACAAGGCCTCGGGAACGAGGACTAGGTGACCCGAGGATGAGATGGGGATGAACTCGGTAAGCCCCTGCACGGCTCCGAGGACGATCGCCTGCAGAAGGGACATATCGGGCGGGAAGCCTAAGCGGGCGGCGGCAGGAATGAGCGCGCGAAAAGCGAATCGGAAGTCGGGTCTACGAGATCAGACAATGGAGGTTCACATGAAGGTCACGAAGATCGGGCTCGTCCTCTCCCTAACGCTTGTCTTCGCGCTGATGGGTGGGGTTGCTCGGGCGGACTTCACTCCCGTGTTCAGCTTGGAGCTCTCCGACACGAAGGTCCTCGCGCATCCACAACTGGACTTTCACCTCGAGTTCGATGCCGACGACGAGGAGATCGGCGACTTCAAGGCCACGCTACCCAAGGGCTACTACATCGCGTCCGATGATGAGATCCCAGACGAGGCCTGCGATCCCGTCGGCAACCGGCAGCTGCCGTCACCTTTGCGCAGCGAGACCACTTGCGGCGAGACCATCGGTGAGGGCGTAATCGACATCGCGGCCGGTCCCGGATGCAGGATGGGCTCGGGTTCGCCCGGATCGGTGCCCATATCGATCGACGCGACCTTTTACGAGGCTCCCCGCACCGATGAGGAGGCAGACTCCGGCGTCCACGCGGTCTGGTTCCTCGACATCGAACCGGCAAACCGGGTCCGCCTTCTAATTCGAGGCGACATAAAGACGGGGTGGACTATTCAGGGCGCGCCCACTCCAAGCGACAACACCTGCAACCCCCTGACGGTGGATCTCTCGATCTTCGCTGAGTCGGAGTCCGGTGTTCCAATTCTCACCAATCCCAAGAAGCCGGGAACGAAGACCTGGTTCGGCGACATCCAGAGTCAGGATTCGCCGACGATCGCCCACTTCGAGGTTCCGATAACGATTACGAAATAGCCGGCGCGCTATTTCTTGGAGTCGGAGGAGGGCTTCGTCTCGGTCGTCGGCTTGCTCTCGGCAGTCGTTGCAGCCTTCTCCTTCTTCGTGGGCTTCTTCGAGTCGAGGACGGGAGCTTTCTTGGCGTCGGTTGAGTAGAAGCCCGATCCCTTGAAGACGATTCCAACGGGCGAGTACAGCTTGCGGAGCTTGCCCCCGCAGTGCGGGCATTCGGTCAGCGGAGGATCGTCGAAGCTCTGCTTGGATTCGGTCCTCTCTCCGCAGACGGTGCAGGCGTATTCGTAGATCGGCATCAGCGCGATCTTCTCACTGCGGATAGGCCCAAATAGGTCAGTTCTAAACCCGGCCAACCTGTAAAGTGAGAATCCAGTTCCTCCGATCTTCTTATAAGAGGCAAGCCGGCCCCCCATAAGGAACTCAATGTCGCTCCAAAAGCGTCTGACCCTGTTCTTTGTGCTGATCGTGATCCTGCCACTGGCCGTTGCCGGCTACGTCGTCCAGCGCGTCGTCGTCGGAGAGATCGCTCAGCGGGCCGAGCTTTCGCTGGAGCCTCTTCTGGAGTCAAGCCTCGCCCTCTACAACGAGCGAGTCGATGCGATAGACGAGCGCGTGGCGGCCGAGGTGGATCGGCCGAGTTTCGCCGAGGCTCTCGACTCGGGGAAGTCCCAACGGATCGATGCGCTTCTGGAGAAGTTGCTCGATTCGGACGAAGGTCTGGATTTTCTCTTGGTGCAAAGCCCATCCGGTCGCGTCATCGGAAGTGCGATACGTGAGGGGCGGTTCCTCGAAGGCTTCCAGGAACCCACGCCCAAGACAATCGTGTCCCCCCCGTCGGGAACCGGACCGGGCTTCGTGCGGGCCGCGCCCATTCCCGTTCGCATCGAAGGGAGGGGCGAGTTGGGATCGGTTTCCGGCGGCTTCTGGGTTGATGCGGATCTTCTCGGGGTCGCGGGAGACAACGATCAGGTCGATCTCGCCGTCGTTGTCGGGCAGCGCCCGATCGCGGCTACGTCCGAGGTACCGGCAACCGCCCGCACGCGCGTCGTCACCGGTGAGGTCTTCGAGACCTCGCTGGACGGAGAGGCTTCCGCGCGCGCCATCAACTTGGCCCAGGACATGGCGCTCGTCGCGTTCACGCCGCGCGGCCCGATCACCGCGCTGACACGGGAGATCCTTACGTCTTTGCTGGGCCTGCTCGCCCTGGCACTGCTTCTCACGAGCGTGCTCGCCTATCTATTGGCGCGTCCCATCAGCCAGCCTCTCGAAGAACTAGCCGAGCGTGCCAAGGCAATGGCGGAAGGTCGTTTTCAGGAGGACATCCCGGTTCGAAGTGGCGATGAGGTGGGCTCGTTGGCCGAGGCCTTCAACGACATGACTCACAGGCTCAGAGACTCCTTCACGCAGCTCGAGTCCTCTCGCGACCAGCTGCGGCGGACGGTGAGAAGAGTGGGCGAGACGCTGAGGTCCACCCACGACATGAAGCGTGTACTTCAGTCCATCTTGCACACGGCCGCCGATGCCGTGGAGACCGACGGCTGTGTCTTGTGGATGTTTACTGGAACGCGCGACAGCCTTTACCCGGCCCTTGTTCATGGTCTCGACTCCAAGTCGGTCTCGCGCGTGGAGATCGGTCAGGGCGTCGTCGGACGGGTGGCCGAACATGCTCAGATGTTCGTGCTTCCAGGCAACGGGCAAGACTCCCGCGTCTCTCCCAGCGAACCTCAATACCCCGTCGTGGTCGCGGCCCCGATCTACAGCCAGGAGAGAGTCCTTGCCGTGCTCGCGGCCTACCGAAGGGATTCCGAGCGGACCTTTTCGCAGGGGGACATCGACACAATTCTTTTCCTTGCGGAACAGGGCGGCGTCGGGATCGAAAACGTGCTCTTGCACGAAGAGGCCCAACGCCTTTCCTTGACCGATGGTCTAACGGGGGCCTGGAACCGACGCTTCTTCCAGATGCAGTTCCGCCAGGTCCATGCAACTGCCCAACGTTTCGAACGCCCGTTCAGCATCTTGATGCTCGACCTGGATCACTTCAAACAGGTGAACGACACATACGGACATCAAAGGGGGGACGCCATACTGGTCGAGTTCGCGAGCCGCGCGGGCAACATGCTGCGCGAGGTCGACACGTTCGCCCGCTACGGCGGCGAAGAGTTCATCTGTCTGCTGTCGGAGACCGATCTCTACGGCGCGATGACGACCGCCGACAAGATCCTGCAGGCGATTCGGTCGGAGCCATTCGGAGGAACCGGGGAGGCAAAGGTGGACTTGACCGTCTCCATCGGGGTGGCCTCCTATCCGGAGCACGGGGATACCTTCAGGCAACTCGTCGAAGCTGCGGACAGGGCTCTTTACGAAGCGAAGAAGGGGGGCCGCGATCGCGCGCACCCCGCGCAGAAAGCACCCCCCAGCCTGAAGCTCGCCGAGGGCAGTTAGCTCCACAACTAAGCTTCGAATCCTCAAACGACTGGAGGATTCGCTTTGCGCGTTCGTAAAGCGGTATTGCCGGCGGCCGGGCTCGGAACCCGCTTTTTGCCGGCCACAAAGGCGCAGCCCAAGGAAATGATCCCGGTCATCGACAAGCCGGGAATTCAGTATGCGGTCGAGGAAGCCGTCCGCTGCGGGCTGGAGGACGTCCTCATTGTGACGGCGCCCGGCAAGGAATCGATCGCTGAGCACTTCGCCCCCGCGGAGCGACTCGAAGCTCAGCTAAGCGCGGCCAACAAGACCGAGGAGGTCGCGGTGGTCCGCTCCCTGGCGGAGCTGGCCGAGATTTCATTCGTTACTCAGACCGAGCCCCTCGGTTTCGGCCATGCCGTATCGCTCGCCGCCGACCATGTGGGGGACGATCCTTTCGTCGTCATGGTTCCCGACGAGATCGTTCCGGAACCTTTGGAGGGAGAGGCCGACCCGCTAACTCGGATGGCCGAGATCTTCGAGCAGCAAAACCTGTCCGTCATTTTGGTT
Organism: Actinomycetota bacterium; assembly: GCA_046263155.1. Lineage (GTDB taxonomy): Bacteria > Actinomycetota > CADDZG01 > CADDZG01 > WHSQ01 > DATADF01. The sequence continues at coordinate 35,647 of JBHELF010000043.1, read as the reverse complement.
CAAGAGGTATCGCGCGAGGAGATCTCCTCGTACGGAGCGATCGAGACGGGCTCGTCGTCTGGAGACTTCGTGGAGGTTCGGGGCATCGTCGAAAAGCCACCGCAGCACGAAGCTCCCAGCACGCTCGCTGCAAGAGGTCGGTACATCTTCACTCCGGACGTTTTCGACGCCCTGCGAAAAACCAGCCTTGGCGTGGGGGGTGAGATCCAGCTCACGGATGCCATCGGGGCCTTGGCGCGCGCGGGCGCCTGTCTCGCCTATGTCTATGACGGTCTCATTCTCGATGTGGGCAAGAAGATCGATTACCTGCGGGCCTCGGTGGAGCTGGCACTGAGACGGGACGACCTGAGCAAGCCCTTCAAGGAGTATCTCCTGGAGCGAGCGCGTACGTTGGAGTCCTGAGTGCTTTCCGTCGACGAGGCGAGGGAACGCGTGCTGGCGGCGGTTGAGCCCCTCGGTACTCGCGAGGTGTTGCTCGACGAGGCGGCGGGTCGTGTCCTCGCAACCGATGCTCGGGCCCCCCACGCTCTTCCGCGCTTCGACAACTCCGCCATGGACGGCTTCGCGGTACGCGGCGAGGACACCGCCGAGGCCTCGCCGGAAGCTCCTGTGGGCCTCGAGATAGTTGGAGAGGTGCGAGCGGGCGATCCCGGAGACATCAAGGTCTTGCCCGGCACCGCGGCCTGGATCTTCACGGGGGCTGTGGTTCCGGCGGGGGCCGATGCCGTCGTTCCCGTCGAGGACACGGAGGAACGGGACGGACGCGTACTGGTCAAGGCTCCGACCCCCGAGGGGAAACACGTCCGTCCAGCAGGTGACGACGTCGCCGCCGACGAGGTGGTGGTGCCCGCGGGGACCGAGCTTGGGCCCGGCGAGCTCGCGATTCTGGCGTCGCTCGGCCTCTCGCCCGTCTCCGTTTACGAGCGTCCACGGGTCGCCGTGTTGGTCACCGGCGACGAGATGGTCCCGCCCGACATGACCCCGAAGCCGGGTCAGATTCGCGACTCGAACTCCCTCGCGCTGGTCTCCCTCGTCCAGCAAGCGGGAGCCGAGGTTTCAATCCGGGAGCTCGTGCCCGACGACCGTGCTGCAACCACAGACGCGTTGGCGCGCGCGGCGCGGGGCTCCGACCTAGTCGTTTCGTCGGGCGGCGTCGCCGTCGGCAAATACGACCACGTGAAAGATGCCGTGGAGGAGTTGGGTCGGATCGATCTCTGGAAAGTGGCGATGCAACCGGGTAAGCCGGTGGTACTGGGCGAGGTTGCCGGCACGTCGTTTTTGGGTCTGCCCGGTAATCCGGTTTCGGTCCACATCGGCTTCGAGCAATTCGTGCGGCCCGCCATTCGGAGGCTCGCCGGACGCCGTCATCTATTGCGGCCCGTCCTGAAAGCGCGCCTCACGGCCCCCATAACGAAGTCGCCCGGCCGGCTGCACTTCGTGCGAGTCCGATTACACCAAACCGAATCCGGCTGGGAGGCCACGCCGACCGGGCCACAGGGCTCGCACATTCAGTCAAGCCTCGTGGGCTGCGACGGCGTCGGTCGCTTTCCCGCGGACGCTTCAGCAATGAATCCCAGCGACGAGATCACGGTGGAGGTATGGCGCTTGCCCAAGGGACCCGATGGCGAAGCATCCTGAGAGCGAGGCTCGCATGGTCGACATCACCCAGAAGGAGATGACGGCGCGCGAGGCGGTCGCCGGTTGCAGGGTCGTGATGAGCCCCGAAACGCTGGAATTAGTCGTCTCGGGATCGACCTCAAAGGGCGACGCGCTGGCCGTTGCACGCGTCGCGGGGATCATGGCCGCCAAGTCGACTTCGAACCTCATCCCGCTCTGCCATCCGATTGCACTCGGATCGGTGGAGGTCGACTTCTCGTCGCACGAGTCGGGACTCGACATCACGGCCACCGCGCGGACCGTCGAGCGCACGGGCGTCGAGATGGAAGCACTGACGGCGGCGGCCGTGGCAGCGCTGACCGTGTACGACATGGTGAAGGGCACGGAACGGGGAGTCGAGATCACATCGCTACGCCTGTTGCGAAAGTCGGGAGGCAAATCGGGCGACTACGTGGCCCCCGGAGAGTGACGTCCGCGTCGTGAACGAAGTCGTCGCGGGCGGCGATGGACTCGCCCGCTGCTGGTGGTGCGTCGGCGATTCGCTTTACGAGACCTACCACGACGCGGAGTGGGGACGGCCGACCGACAAGGATGTTCGGCTCTTCGAAAAGCTGTGCCTCGAGGGGTTCCAGTCGGGCTTGAGCTGGCTCACAATTCTGCGCAAGCGTGAGAACTTCAGGCGCGCCTTCAAGTCGTTCGATATCGGCGCGATCGCCCGCTTCAACGAACGCAGCGTCCAACGCCTGATGACGGATGCCGGCATCGTTCGAAACCGGGCCAAGATCGAAGCGACCATCAACAACGCCCGTCGTTATCTCGATCTCGTCGACGAGTACGGCAGCCTTGCCGCATTCGTCTGGACCTACGAGCCCCACCCTAGATCCCGACCTCGGAAGGTGACCTGGAAGTCCTTAACCCAGACGACTACGAGCGAAGAGGCTCGCGCCTTGAGCAAGGACCTGCGTCGTCGGGGGTGGGCCTTCGTGGGTCCCACCACCGCGTATTCCTTCATGGAGGCCGTCGGGCTGGTCAACGATCACTTGAGCGCCTGCGCGTTCAGGATCGAGGTGGAAAAGGAGCGTTCCCGCTTCGAGAGACCGAGACTCCCGAGCTAGGTGGGGGGTTGCCTACTGTGCGGGCTTAGGCCGCTTGAGGAAGGCGGTTACGCCGGTCTGCGGACTCTCGAGAACCTGCACGAGCTCCCAACCGTCCTCTCCCCACTGATTCAAGATCTCTTGAAGCGCGTGAGAGATCAAAGGGACCGTCGCGTATTCCCATCTTTCTTGATTGTCTGCCACCGGCCCTAACCTACTCGACGGTGTCTGCCCCTATCTCGATTCAACACCGCGGTCGCGTCCTCGCGGACAGGGTGACCGTTGCGCAAACGTTCTTCGACCGCATGCGCGGACTCTTGGGTCGTTTGGAGATCGGGCGGGGTGAGGCGTTGGTGCTGCGGAACGCGGCTCAGATACACACCTTTGGTATGAGATTTCCGATCGATGTGCTTTTTCTCGACGCCGACGGCCGGGTTCTCCACGTCATTCGGGCGATGCGGCCGTGGCGGCTGAGTCGCTGGGTCAGGAAGTGCCGCTACGTGGTCGAGCTACCGGCGGGGGTGGCCGATTCCGTCGCGGCCGGCGATGTCGTGGAGCTCAGGCGTCTTTGAGAGCTCGGTAATTACGGCCAAAGTAGAGGAGCGGATCTCCGGCGCGTGCCTCACACGCGACCACATCGCCGATCACTACATGGTGGTCGCCTGCGTCGATTCGATCGAACAGCGAGCACTCGATCCAGCCGAGAGCGCCGTCAAGCAAGGCGGCGCCCGAATCGGCCGTTCGATGGCCGATGTTGTCGAATGGTTTCGTCCCGGTCCGTGCGAAGGCTCGAGCCAGATCCTCTTGATCCGCCGCCAAGACATTCACGGCGAAGTGTCCTATCGAGGCCAGCAGTTCATTAGTACGTGAACTTTTGTCGAGACAGACCAGAACTCGCGGGGGCTCCAGGGAGACCGCGGCAAATGCCGACGCTGTCATGCCATGTTGCGAGCCGGCGTCGGCGACCGTTACGACCGTTACCCCGCTGGCGAACCTGCTGAGCGCTTCCTTGTAGTCCTCCGGCGAGACCACTATTGGGGCGGCTCGTCGAATCCCGTGAGAAAGGTTTCGTTCGGCAGGAAGAGCCAAAAACCCGGAGCGCTTTCGAATCTCTCCGCAAGGAACCTCAGCGCTTGAACATTGGGCCCTCCGCTGTTTCCTTCGACCCTTAGAGCACCGCGCCGCTCGAGTTCCTCGACGATGTCTTGAGTTGGATGTCCGTCGATCTCCACTGCGAAAATCCTATTCGGGGGTATCCGCTTCGCGGGAGCCGTCGGCGATCTCGCGCGGGTAGGTCGCCCGAGCAGCTCCCGCCGCTGCAATGGCGGCACATACCATGAAGCCGACGACAGAAAACAGAAGGACCCCTCTTGGGATGCGGCCGGTGTCCTCGGGCCATCTCACGGTGATCAGAGACAGAAGCGCAATGATTCCTAGGAAGGCGCACAGCGCCATACCGATCGTACCGAGGCTGTGCGCGCGACCCATCGGCGTGGGTTCTCTCGGGGGTTCGGCCGCGGGCTCGACCCCAAGCGAAACGACGTTCTCGCCGTTGGGTGGCTCAGCCACCCGACCCTCGACTCTCCAGCCACCGCAGCAGCGTGCGCGTTCCGACGCCGGTGGCCCCTTTGGGCGTCTCGTTTTGATCGGAATCCGATCGGGCCGGGCCGGCAATGTCGAGGTGCGCCCAGGGCACGTTCGCCCCGACGAAGCGCCGTAGGAACAAGGCTGCGTGGATGGCTTTCCCGTAGGCGGCGCTTCCTATGTTCCTGATGTCGGCGATGTCGGAGTCCAGTTCCTTGTCGTACTCGTCGTAGAGGGGCATCCGCCAAAATCGCTCGCCCGCGGCGGCCGCGGCTCCCTCGATCTCCCGGGAGAGCGTGTCGTCGTTGGCGAAGTAGCCCGAGGCCCCCTGGCCCAGTGCGATGACCATCGATCCGGTGAGGGTCGCGATATCCACCAGGGCATCTGGTTTCTCCTCGGACCCCATCGCCAGCGCATCGGCCAGGAGAAGGCGGCCCTCGGCATCGGTGTTAAGCACCTCATCGGTCTTCCCGCCGTAATGAGTGATGACGTCCCCGGGTTTCAGGGCACGGGGGCCGAGCATGTTCTCGGCGGCGGGCACGAGGGCTACAACCTCTACGCTCACCTTTAGCTTCTCCAACGCTCCCATCGTTGCTATCACCGCCGCCGCACCGGCCTTGTCGGTCTTCATTTGCTCCATGCCGGCGGCGGTCTTTATCGATAGCCCTCCGGCGTCGAATGTGACGCCCTTCCCTGCGAGCACCACCTTGCCGCGCGCTTTCTTCGGTTTGTAATGCAAGCGAATCAATCGCGGAGGTTGTGAGGATCCCGCGGCCACGCCGAGTATCCCTCCACAACCGAGCTTCTTCAGTTTGTTCTCCTCATACACCTCGCAGTCGAGCCCGCTGTCGGCGGCGATCTTTTGAGCGCGCGCGGCGAGTTCCTGCGGGGGCAGGTTCATCGCAGGTTCGCTCGTGAGATCGCGCGCGACGGCAACGGCCTCGACGACGGCCGCCGCGCGACCGACCTCGGCGCGCTCGGCGTCCAGAAAGAGGATCGTTTGTGTGGACTTTGTCGGAGCCTTGCTTCTGAGGTCCGTTCCCCGGTAGTTGCCTAACGCCAGGCCCTCCACAGTCGCGGCAACGCCCCCGGCAACCTCCCTATGCAAGATGCTCGCGATCGTGGATGCCGTCGTGAGTTTGCGCGCCGCGGCCCCGCATACTCGGCGGAGCCGCCATTCGGTGAGCTCCTCCTTTCGGCCCATCCCGACGAGTGCCACGCTGCGCGCAGGTAGGCGGCGGCCGGTTGATACGAGCGTCAGGGAGCCGGGTTTCCCACTGAAGTCCGTTGCCGCGATGTGTTCACTCAGCGCGCCGTCCAAAGCGGCATCGACTTCTTGAACTGATTTCGGGAGATCAATCCTGTTGCCCACCTTGAAGCCGGGGGCCAACAAGGCGTCGCATTGCACTTCGAGCGCGCTCTGGGATGCGGCGACGATCTTCGGCAGCGGCAACTCTCCCCCAGTGGAGTCGGGCGGTTCGCGAATGAAGGTCGCGAAGTGCCGCCGAGCTTATACAGGCGAGTGACCTGGCCCTTTGGTCAAATCCTTGAGATGGACCACGGGCCGGGTTAGCTTGGGGCGACGTCCGGCGGGAGCTTGGGGAAGGGCCCTTTGTGACGGCTGTGATTTTGGTTGTATTGGCTTTGGCCTGGATAGCGATGCTCGGGCCCGCGACAGTGCGGGCAAAAAGATCGACTCCACTTTCGGCGGCTCAGAGCTTCAAGAGACGGATGGCGTTGATCGCCCCTCACTCCTCCTCGGGCCGCTGGGTTCTCGTACCGGCAAGCTCATCTCGGCGCGCGCGACCCTCTTTCATTCGATCGCAGCTGTTTCGTGTCCGCCTCCTTCAGTTCTTGATAGGCGGCGTCGTCGTCACGATGTTGGCCGCCCTTTACGGCGGAGAGGGGATCTGGGAGCTCCAGATATTCCTGGATCTGAGTCTCGCCGCTTACGTCGTCTTCCTTCTAGAGGCAAAACGACGACGTCAGGGGCGTTACGTGGCCGTTCCGACGCGCGCGTTACGACCCACCCGCCGACGGGAGGCGACCTCCTAGAACGCTTGGGTAGGGTTGCCGCGATGGATTTCGGCCCCGTGACCGATTCGCTGCGCGCAGAGCTCGACACCAAGCTGACCGCACGTGAATCGGCACTCTCTAGTAGTCGCAGCGCAATTCGAGCTTGCGGTAACGCGATCCGCGCGTTGCATCGCTACGAGTTCGATGCCGTCACGAAGCTACTGGATGAAGCGGAGGCAGAGCTCGACCGGGCTCGCAAGGCGCTGGAGCGTCACCCGGACATGCTTTACGCCGGCTTCGTCCACGACGCGGAGAAGGAATTTGCCGAAGCGCGGATTACCTCTGCATTGGTCCACGACGAAGACTTGCCAACGGTCGACGAACTCAGGGTGTCGGCACAGGCATATCTCAAGGGCATGGCGGAATCGATAGGTGAGTTACGTCGCCACATCCTCGATCTCATGCGCCATGGCGAGCTGGATCGTTGTGAAAAATTGCTCGGGTCGATGGATGACATGTATTACGTTCTCGTATCCATGGACTATCCCGACGGAATCACTTACGGCCTCCGCCGGCTGACCGATATCGCCCGATCGATCATCGAGCGCACGCGCGGCGATTTCACGACCTCCACGATCCAGAGCTCCCTGCGAGCGGCGCTCGAACAGCGGGAAGCGGATTTGGGCCGGTCGTGAAGCGACAGCAGGTCATCGGCGTGATCGCGATCGTTGCCGCCACGGTCGGCTTGCTGATCTATTTCCTGAGCACGGGGGGCTCGGCCCCCGTGGGGACCTTCGAGGATCCGGCCGGAGACGTCGAGGTCGGCGCGGGCGAGGACGCCCCGACGGAGACCGACCTTGCGGACATCCTTCATGCGGAGGTAAGAGCCGAGGCTGAGGAGCTCGTATTCGAGGCTCAGCTCGGCGAGTCCATCCCGCGCAAACTGAAGGGCCAGGGCATCGATCTCGGCTGGAGGCTCTTCGAGGGGGGCGACCAGACCTGGACGCTTTCCTTCAATCTCGATATCGGGCCGAATGCATCGCTCGTCTCGCCTACGACCAACTACGGCTCCGGCACTTTCGATGACACGTTGCCGGGTGACTTCGAGCTCCAAGGCGACACACTCGTGATCCGTATCCGCCCGGACGATGTTCCGAACTTCCCCACCGAATTCACCTGGCGATTGACGACGGCGTTGGATGGTGCCCCGGGGACAGCCGGCAGCGCGCTCGCCGAGGACCAAGCGCCGGATACGGGAGCAGGTCAATACCGGCCCTAGCGGGCAGCCCGCCCGGCAAACTCGTTCTTTGGCGATTTGGTCTCATATAAGAGACTCAATCCCCAAAGATCGCCGGAAGAATTCGGTCCGACGCGCGTTCTATTCTGGGGTTCCAAGGGCCAGTAGCTCAGTTGGTAGAGCGCACCCCTCGCACGGGTGAGGTCAGGAGTTCGAATCTCCTCTGGTCCACTCCGCTTCGCTCCGTGGACCCTTCAGCGTCTAGATTCCTCCCGCGGTCAATGCGACACTGCTTTGGGACACGGTGGGCCGACCAAGGGGGGTTGTGGGGATGAGCTCGAGATGGGGCAATCGGTACGCCGTCCTGGGCCTTATCGCGGTTGTCGCGGGGACCATAGGCGTTGCGGTTCCGGCGGGGGCAGGTCGAATGTGCCAGGGCGAGCGGGTCACGATCACAGGTACGAGAGACGACGATCGGCTTCGGGGAACGCCCGGGCGGGACGTGATCGACGGGCGGAGCGGGCACGATCACATCATCGGGCGCGGCGGGAACGACGTTCTCTGCGGCGGGCGTGGGCCCGACCTCCTTCGCGGTGGTGGCGGGAACGACAGGCTCGACGGAGGCCCAGGCGGGGACGAGCTTCTGGGCGGGGCCGGCAACGACATTCAGCGGGGAGGACGGGGCGGATTCACGTTCCACCTTCCGGGCCCGGGCAACGACAGGGTCGTTGGGACGCCCGCATTCGACTTTGTCGGGTTTTTCGAGGCGACTGCGGGAGTAGAGGCGAACCTGGCGGAGGGAACCGCGATCGGAGAGGGTGACGACACGATCATCGCCGCCGACGGTTTGGGAGGATCGGACTTCGATGATGTTCTGACCGGATCCGACGGTCCCAACTTCTTCGAGGGCGGACCGGGCAACGACGAGATCTCTACCGGTGGAAACGCCGGAAGTTTCGACAATCCCGACACCGCCGAGGCTGCGGACTTCGTGGCTCCCGACTTCTTCGCGCCGACCGATTCAGCAGCACCGCGCGGGGACGACACTGTCGTAGGAGGTGCGGGGATCGAGGTGATGCTTTACGACGGCGCGGCGCAAGGCGTCGACGTGAATCTGAATTCCGGTCGAGCGGTCGGGGAGGGAACCGACACACTGACCGATGTGCAAGCCGCGATCGGCTCACAGTTCGACGACACGATGACGGGCGACAACGCAGACAACGCGTTCGCGCCGCTGGCGGGCAGCAACACAGTGAACGGAGGGCCGGGCAACGACGTCGGCGTGTACTTCGACTCGCTCGGGCCGGTGACCGCGGATCTTGGTGCCGGAACCGCGTCCGGAACGTTCAGGACGTTCACCGGTGACATGCAGGAGTCGGAGGCATCCGGGACCGACTCGCTTTCACAGATCGAGAACGTTTGGGGATCGCCGCAAGCCGACACGCTGACCGGCGATGGAGGAGCCAATGAGCTGTACGGCATGGACGAGGACGACGACCTTGCGGGTGCGGCGGGCAACGACATCCTCGACGGCGGCAATGGTACGGACGAGCTCGATGGGGGCGAAGGCACCGATCAGTGCGTGAACGGAGAAACCGTGATCGGGTGCGAGAGCTCGCCGAGGCCGACCGCCGCCTCGCCGTTCAGGTGGCTTTCGTTCGCGCGAGCATGGGATTCCTACGCTCCTGGTGATTCATTGATCATGAAGCGATGGGCATCCTGGTTTTGGTTGTGAGTCTGGGATTGGCATCGCCTGCCGGCGGGGCCCGCGAGAGCATCCCCTAGACGGCGTCGTGTCACCAGACGTGACCGCAACCGCAGGAGTGCTCCTCCTCACGGTCACAGCCGTCGAGTTTGGGGGGCTGTCACTGCTCAAGCTCATCGCGCGCCGTGACCCCGGTTATCTCGACAATCCCGTGCGGCGCTATCTCTTCCGCGCCGGCCACGCGCACGCGGGGGTGTTCGTGATAGTGGCTCTGATAGGTCTCCTCTACCTTGAGGCCGCCGCCCTCCCGCCCCTCGCGAAAGATGTCGTCAGGGTCAGCTTCGTGGTGGCTCCCATTCTCATGCCGTTGGGATTCTTCCTGTCAGTCGTGTCGCCGAATGCGGAGCGACCCAACGGCTTGATCGCGCTTGTCTACTTGGGTGGCCTTTCGCTCGCGATCGGAGCCGTCGGGCTTGGCATCGGTTTGGTACGAGCGTGATTAATCATCTTGGATCACCGATTCCGCCGGCCGCGTTGTCGTTATCGGATCGGCGTGCCTGTGTGTCACTTTCCATTCCCCCGCCTCGCGACGAAAGACGGTGGTGACCCGAAGTGATACGGGAGTCAGGTCCGTCGCTTCTCCGACTCGAGCCCGGTAGTGTTCGATCTCTACGGTGTAAGCGAGCTCGGATCCCACCACGGCGGAGAAGTTTTCGAATCCGACGACTTCGCCATTCCGGTATTTGCTTGCGGCAGCGTCCAATCTCGCCGACACCTCGTTCCAACCCACAGCAGGGGGCCCAAACGGGTTGGCCAGGCTTACATCGTCCTGCCGGGAATAGAGCGCCTTGTACACATCGGGGCTGCCATTCGTGATCTCGAGTCCTGCACGGTGATAGTCCTCGAGGGGTAAACCATCCTCCGGTGCCATTGAACGCCTCCCGGGCTGGGGCAGTGTCCGGGAGCCTAGCTGGCACGCTCGATCGCGACCTCGAGGCGCGCCGCCAGATGGCTCTCGTTGCCGTGCTGCACGAATCGGGCCGCATCTCCGCGGGGAGGTCTTGTTCATGGGTCGCGGCTGGGTAGCCTGATGGGATGCCGAGACGTGCACAACGAGTGATAGTGCGGCGCCGCGCAGTGGCCGGGGTGGTGATGGTGGTCGCCCTCGTGGCGGGGGTCGTCGCGCTGCGCAGGACCGAACCCCCTGCAGCGCACGAGATCCGGGGATCTGCGGCATGGGCTCGCGTTCACTACGGCGATCCCGACGCCTCGGGGTTCAAGACCCGCAACATCGTGGAGATCGAGTTCCTGGGCCGCGCCATGTTCGTGCACAAGGGAGCGGTGCGCCACTTCCTTCGGTTGGAGAGGCTGTTCGAGGCGCGCGCTCCCGATTACGCGGCCGCAGTGGTTAGCGGTGTTCCGGACGATTGGAGCTATTTGAATCGGCCGGTGCGAGGGGGAACGTCCAAGTCGACCCACGCGTTCGGTATCGCAATAGACGTGAACGCGCTCGCAAACCTCCTGGGTACGGCGGGGGACATGCCTGAGGAGGTGGTTTCGCAGTGGGAGATCGAGGGCGGTGACTGGGGCGGTGACTGGACCCGGCCCGATCCCATGCACTTCGAGTCCCATCTGACGCCGGACGAGATCCGCGCCAGATATCGACTCGACGGCACGCCGAAGAAGTGGTATCTGGCCGAGCTGATCGGTGGCTGACGCCGCACCTCAGGCGGGTTCAATTCCCCTCTGGTCCACTCCGCTTCGCTCCGGTGTCTGAGTAGGCTGGCCTACCAGAATTCCGCTCGCTCCAACCTCCTCCCCGCGAACCGTGAGATCGCGAGCGATGACCACGGCCGCGCCGAGCTGAATGAGCTGGCCGATGAGGTTGACGGTTCTGGGGATCGGTGGGTTCGAAATCGCGGTGCCGACGACAAACGCGACCGCGGCAGCGGCTGGGATGAAACGAGTTGCCGCCAAGCCCAGCATGAGGACTGCGAGACCGACCGTCAGCATGGCTACTGCAGGCACCAGATAGACAACGGCGCCGGCGTTATCGAATTGAGCCGCGAGCTCCGCGCTCGCAGCGCCCCCAGTGCCCGCCGCGATCTTCCCGAGCACTATCTCCGATCCGCCGATCGCGCCGAGTGCAAGACTTCCAATCGCCACGAGGCTGATCCCGGCCACTGCTTGTCCACGACGGGCCCGCAGAAGGAGTCCCCCCGTCAGGCGGCCCGCCCCTAACCAAGCCAATGCATCGAGAAGCACCAACCCGTGCACAAAGTTCCACCTCTGCAGATCGCGCTCGACCTCCCGTAAGAGGACCGTGCCCGAAGAGCTCACCTCCGGGTGAATCGCCACTATCAGGGTCGTGAGCAAGCTCGCCCCGACCAGTGCTCCTGCCGCCAAGCGGCCCCTACGTCTTACTTGGTGCGATGTCACCGATCCCCCTTTCGGATATACAAGCCCAATATCGAATATAGGTTATCTTTATCGGATATGGCCCAAGCCGTCAAGCGGAAATACGACTCCAGGAGACGACGTGAGCAGGCCGAGCTGACGCGGCACCGGATTGCGTCGGCGGCCCGCCGGCTCTTCGCCGTTAACGGATACGCCGCCACGACGCTGGCGGCAATCGCCGCCGAGGCCAGTGTTGCCGAGCCGACCGTCTATGCGGTATTCGGAGCGAAGAAGGGTTTCCTTCTCGCTCTAAGACAGCAGATGCATGCCGAGATGCAGCTGCCGAAGTTGACCGAAGAGGCAAAGACGGCGCCAACGCCCGAGGCGAAGTTGGAGGGATGGGCACGGCTGCTACGTCATCAGATGGAAACGAGCTACGACGTCATCTCGACGCACAGAGAGGCGGCCCGGGTAGATCCAGCCGCGGCCAAGGAGTACCGAACCGTCCTCGAAAGTCGCGCCGAGGTGATGAAGGATCTCGTGCGGGAGCTCCTTCCGGATCTGCGATCGGATCTCGACCTGCGAACCGCGACCGACATCCTGTGGACCTTTTCGAACGAGGAGCTGTACCGAGAACTCGTTGCGGAGAGAGGGTGGGCCCCATCACGTTACGAATCGTGGATGGCGGCCACCCTCAAACAGCAGCTACTCACGGAGCCGGAGGAGCCCCACTGATGGCCGGTGTGTGGTCGCCTACACGTCTCGTGCACGCCACGGAAGAGGACTCCTGTTTCACTGAGCGCACAGGAGGCGGCGTCGCTCCGGTGAAATCTGCATAATCCGATCTCGTGCTTCAGGGAGGGAACATGAAAAGAGTTGTGGCGGCGCTGCTGCTCACTACGTTCGTGGCCGCAGGAGTTGTCGCTCCCGCACACGCTGGAAAGAAGTCCAAGCGCGTTACGCGTACCGAGACGGTGCCCTACTCACTCCCCGCGCTCGGCTCCGCCGACGCCACCGGTGTCTGTCCGCCGACCGACTGCATCCGTGTGACTCCTGGTCCGAACGAGAAGTGGCTGTCTGTAAAGATCGCTGATGCCTCCGGCTACACGCCGGCCGCGACGATCGGACAGGATCAGACCGAGGGCGACCAGTTCGTCGATCGCGTCGCCGACATCTGTGGCCAGACTCACGCGCCGGTTCCGATCCTGCCGGGGGTCGAGATCGTGATCTGGGTCTGGGCGGCCCCGAGCTTTGTCACCGTTCCCTGTGAGGGCGCCGGATCCAGCGGTGAGGTCACGCTTACTTTCTCGAACAAGCTCTAGTCCTACGCGCCGCCCCGTCTACGGGACGGCGGGTTCCGTAGAAAACGAAATTTTTCCGATGTGACCTGTCGATTTCGAACTGGCTCGTTTGTCTTCATGGTCGCGGTTGCTGAATACGAAGGCCCGGAAGCGGGGCTGGAGATTGTGGAACACCTCGATCTTGAGGACTACCGATATCTGCATGCCACACGCGGCGAGCTCTTGCGCCGGCTCGGTCGGACACAGGAGGCGCGCGCCGCATACCGTCGAGCGCTGATGCTGGTCCACGACGAGGCCGAACGCCGTGTTCTTGAACGGCGACTTGCCGAAGTCGGTGAGGGTGCCTACTAGGAGCGAGGAACTGAAACTGTTCGGGGATTTAGGACGCGGCAGGCGTTGTCACGGTCGGATCACTTCAGCATGTTCTCGAGCAAGGTGTAACCGGTGTAGACGACCGCATAGTTCTGTAGTCCGTACGGGTGGTAGAACTTTTCCGTCGGGTCGGGGAGTAGGGCGCCGAGGATCCTGATGCGGCCCTGTCCGACCTCTACCTCGCCGTAGATCGTCTGATCATCTCCGTTGGTGCCCGCGGTATAGCCGCCGGCCTCCTCCCACGCGGCCCTGTCCACCTTCCAGTTCGGCGCGTTGTTGCCTTCGGGCCCGAATGCGTAGCCGATCGGAACCGTGTCGTAGGTCTGGCTCGCGACTCCGCGCAGTCCTTCGTTGAGAGGGTGTGATCGATCCACGAACTCGCCGACGAATCCCACGTATTGCTTCTCCACGATGATGGCCTCTCGATCGATCACCTTGAGATCTGCGAGCGCGGTGAGTGCTGCATCGGTCAGGATCAGATTGCCACCAGCGCGCACCCACTCACCGAGCATCGAGTACCACGCGGCCTTGCTCGAACCCTCCGGCATCGGATCGTTGGCGAGGATCAGGCTTTCGTAGTCGTCAAGATCCTCTTTTCCGGACAAGACACCCGCGACTCTCAGCTTTGCGAGTCGCCGGGACGCGTATTCGTTGAGGTCGGCGAAGAACTTCATCCGCGTCACGCGATAGGGCTGCTGCGGGGCCTTCGGCCGGGCGGCCTTGTCTGTAAAGCCCGGTCCGTTTTCGTCGTCGTGACGGATGACCTCGGGGTCGAAGACGTAGGCCGCCTTGCTCCCCACCTTGAAGGTGAACCGTTTCGGGTAGACGGCCTGCTGGAACATCGTGTAGTTGATGGCGCGGATCGAGTCGACGTAGATCTGGTTCAGCATCTGGCCGTGGGTCGCCGTGTTTGCACCGAACCCCGCCGTCAGCTCCGTGGCGAACCCCCATCCGTCGGTCAGGCTCTCGGTGTTGTAGTAGTCGATCAGCGAGCCCGACGCCGAGTAACCGAGCATGTCGTAGAGCGTTCCCCAGTGATAGGCCCCCATGTCCTGACCTGTGCGGGCGTTGAACTCCGCAAGCGCGTTGTGCACGTCGTAGTCGCGCATCCTCTCGGTGATCCCGTCGGCGAAGCGCGCGAGGGCTTGGGATTTCTGGTAGTCGAACTCTCCAACTATCTGAAGACCGGCCGCCAGGTAGGTATCGCCCCCCTGGCCGTGGTTGTCCGTAGCGAGATACCAGCCACGTCGCTCCTTCGGCGTATCGAAGAGTGCTTCGACCACGCGATGCGCTTCGGGTTGTGAATAGGTCTCGTTCCCGCGGTAGATGTATCCCTTGACGGGGAACTGGCGGTTCAGATCCAAACCATTGTCGTTTCCGCGCGTCCACAGGCTGCCGGCGCCCTTGCTTCCGGTCAAGTCCCCGTTCACCCATCCGTCCGGATTGGGAAACAGCCAGTGGACTACATAACGGTCCAGGGTCTTCTTGACCCACCCTTCGTCGCCCAGGAAGCGCTCGTCGACCATGTCCTCGATGCACCGGGCCGCGCCCTCGCGTGCGCCGATCTCGTTGCCGTGGATCGACGACACCACCAGCAGCTTCCTCTTTTTCTGAGTGACCTTTTCGTTGGTCAAAAGGATGTTGTAGACGGGGTAGCCGCCCTGGGACGTCCCGATCGTCGTCACCTCGATGAGGTCGGGATACTGAGACTCGAGAAACTTGATCGCGCACTGAAACTCGTCGAAACGGAGATACGTGGCGCTGTTGCGCGGCTCGGGGAATACGCGTCCATCGGGAGTCACGTCATCCTCCGCGCACTTGACGGGGGCCGCGACGGCCGTCGACGCCAGAAAGCGGGGAGAGATCAACAGAGCCGTCAGGAAAAGCAGCAGGGCGCGGGTTCTCACGCTCCTACGCCTGAGATCAGTCATCATCGACACCTCCATCGGCTTTTTTGACAACTTCGATGTCCCCGCGGCCTCTCCTCCCGTGCAGAGGGCGCGTGGCGTTCCTCTACTCTCGCGGTTGCCTACCGCCGATGATGTAGGGGGCCGGCACGGAGCTGCCGAGGCCCTGCAACGGACCTGGAGGTGATCGCTTCGCCGCTTTCCGACGCGATCTTGAAGCTCTATCTGTTTGGTCCGGCGCGGCTAGAGCGAAACGGCGAGGCCGCTCGCTTTGAGACGAAGAAGGCCCTGGCTCTGCTGGCGTACCTGGTAGTCGAGGGTCCGCAGACTCGTGATCAGGCTGCGAACCTGTTCTGGCCCGACCACGACATCGCCCGGGCGCGGGGGACTCTGCGACGCACCTTGTCGGCGATTCGAAGCGCGAGTGGCGATCGCGATCTGCTCGATGCCGATCGTGAACGCATCGCGGTGCGCCTGGACCGAATCTGGGTCGACGTCATCGAGTTTCGAAGGCTCCTGGAATCGGGACAAGTCGAATCCGGCAGGGATGCGCTCGCCAATCTCAAGCGCGCCGTCGAGCTGGGTCGCGCAGAACTACTTGGCGGAGTGTCTCTGCGTGGGGCCTACGACTTTGAGCACTGGCAGTACCGAACTCAGGAGACATTGCAACGAGAACTAGCGACGGCTCTCAAGCGTTTGGTCGAGATCCATTACGAGCAGGGGCATCCTGAGAGCGCCATCCCGCATGCAGTGGGGTGGAACGAACTCGACCCGCTACACGAGTCGGGGCATCGCTGGCTGATGCGTCTCTATGCAGAGACGGGGGATCGCTCCGGCGCCATCGAGCAATACCACCGCTGCGTTCGGGTGCTCGCCGAGGAGCTTGCCGTGGGACCGACCGAAGAGACCACCAGGCTGTACGAATCCCTGACGGCCGGCACTCCCGCTACTACTGCCTCGGAACGTCGTCCTACATCCGTTTCCGTCCCCGCCGAACTGCCCTTGGTCGGACGTGCCACCGAAGAAAAGCTCTTACGTGATGTCGCCGAAACGGGCTCGAGATTGGTCGTGATCGAGGGCGAGGCGGGAATCGGAAAGACGCGTCTAGCGCGTCTGCTCATCGATCTTGTCAGTGCCACAGGCCGCAACGTGGTCGAGGTTCGCTGTCACGAAGAGGAGTCCGGACACGCATTCGGTATCGCGACGCGGCTGCTTCACCGCGCGCTCGACGCCGCGAGCACGAGCACGGTGGCAAACATCGATCCTCTAAGTGCGGGGGAGGCTCGCCGTTTGCTACCGGAGTTGTCCATGTTTCGCGACGATCTGCCCCAACCTGAGTCGCTCGATTCGCCCGGTGCCCAGACCGCGTTCTTTCACGGATTGTGGGAGACCGTAATGACGCTGCTTGGAGATAACCCCGCGATCCTCATCGACGACGTCCAGTGGAGCGATGCGGGCAGCACCGAGTTCCTGGCTTACGGGATCCGCCGACTCGAGAGATTGCCGGTGATCGTGGTCGTAACCTTGCGTTCCGAGGAGGTTGGCCCGGAAGACATCCTGAGGCGCGTCCTTGCCGAGGCGCAACGCGCCGGCACGGCAGAGTCCCTTGCTCCGCGCCGACTGAGCGCCGACGACGTCGCGGCTTTGGTCGCCGAGATAAACCCGCAAGCAACCGGGCTCGCACCTCGACTGTTCGAGGAGACGGAAGGCGTTCCGTTTTTTATCTCGGAATACTTGAAGGTTGCGACCGCAGAGGATGAATGGCCCATTGCGAGCGGCGTGGCGCAACTCATTCGAACCCAGGTGGCGCGGATCTCGGAGATCGCCAACCAGGTACTGACCGCTGCCTCTGTCATCGGTCGGGATCTGAGCATCGAATTGCTCGAGGCGGTTTCGGGTCGTTCGGTGGAGGAGACGACCGATGCCATTGATGAACTCGAGCGACGGGGGCTTCTGGTTCTGGGTGCGACAAACCAGGCTTACGACTTCTCGCACGAGAAGGTTCGAGAGGTCGTCTTTGCCGATACATCCCTGGCCCGGCGAAGGCTTCTCCACTCGAGGGCTGCCACTCACCTGCAGAACCAACGTGAGATCGCGCCCGCCGCTTATCACGCCCAGCAGGCAGGACACGATGAAGCTGCCGCGCAGCTCTATGCGGATGCAGGCAGCCGGGCGCGCGACCTGTTCGCGAACGAGGAGGCGTTGGCTCATCTCCAGGCCGCCATAGGGCTTGGGCATCCGGATGCCGCGGGGCTGCACGAAGCGATCGGCGATGTCCAGACGCTTCTGGGTCGTTATCGAGATGCGCTTGCCAGCTATCAGGCAGCGCTCGCCTTTTCAACGGAAGTCGACGTGGCGGCGCGCCTGGAACGCCAGATCGGTCGACTGTTCCTGCGTCGGGGCGAGGAGGCCAGCGCCGAGGCCCATCTCCGCCGGGCCGCGGAGGAGTCGCGCGATCCTGCTCAAAAAAGTCGCGCGCTGGCCGACCTCGCGCTCGCAACGACAGCCTATGGAGGCGGCGACCCCGAGCGCATCGCGCAGCAGGCACTCGCGGCCGCGAAGGAGGCGGGCGATGCCGCGGCCCTGGCCCGCGCCGACAACGTCATCGGCCTCCTGGCCGCTCGTCGGGGGGCCTTGGATGAAGCCCGCTCCCGACTTCAGGCCAGCGTCGAGGGTGCTGCCCAGGTCGGCGATCCCTCTCTCGAGGTCGCGGCGCTAAACAACCTCGCTTTGACCGAGCGCGACGCTGGCAATCCTGTGCTCGCGCTTGAACTGCTGGAGCGGGCGATCAAGCTGTGCGAGAGCCAGGGCGATCTGCATCGTGCCGCCGCCCTGCACAACAACGCCGCGGACATCCTGCATGCCAAAGGCAACTCGGCGGAATCCGAGGCTCAATCTCGAAGGGCCGCCGAGCTGTTTGCCCAGGTAGGAGAGCCTTTCAGCGAGCCGGGGATCTGGAAACTCGTCACCTGGTGAGACCTCACTAGAAGTGGTTCGGGAAGCCCTTCTCGAGCCGTAACGTTTCTCGGACGGCTACCCCCGAACATTCAGGCAGATGCACGAGGTCCTATTGACGCGCGCGAAAACCGAAGAGGAATCTCAGAAGCCTAGGCGGCTGCCGTGGGTTCTGGCGGGCATGGCGGTGGCCCTCACAACGCTCGCTGTGGGACTCGATCAGCTGGTCGCCAAGGCGGGGGCCAGCGGCGACGGCGGCAGCCTCTTTGAGGCTCTGACCTTCTACTTCCTTTTCGTGTCGTTTCCGCTATTCGGGGCTTTCGTACTGGCGCGCATGCCGGGGAACAATCTCGGCCGGCTCTTTGTCGGGATGGGCCTCCTGGGCGGTATCGGCTTCCTGGGGCAGACCTATGCCCAGATCGGGCTCGTGATCCAGCCAGGCCGGTGGCCCTTCGCGGAAGTCGGCGCGTGGGTCGAACAGTGGTGGTGGTACCCAATGATCGTCTGCCTGGTGTGTTTCCTACCGTTGCTGTTTCCCGACGGGTATGCCCCAAGCCCGAGATGGCGAGTCGTCGGATGGATCTCTGCCGTGGGAGTCGGCGCAATGGCCGTGGGCGGCATGTTCGAGCGCCGCCTCCAGGGTCAGGGCTACTCGGTCGACAATCCGATCGGCATCGATGCCATAAGCAACATCGAGGAGATGGGGCTGTTTGCCCCTGTCGCGTTAGTCCTCGCGACGTGCTCTCTTCTCGCGGTCGTGTCGCTGATCGTTCGTTACCGGCGCGCTCAACGAGAGCAGCGGCAGCAGCTGAAATGGTTCATCTTTGCCATCACCTTGATGGTCGTGGGCTCGATCGGGGGCGACGCGCTCGAACTTCCGGAGATCCTGTTCCCCATCTTCCTTGCCACGCTGATGGGATCGATCGCGATTGCCGTCTTGAAATACCGCTTGTACGACATCGACGTCATCATCAACCGGACTCTTGTCTACGGTCTTCTCACCGCCGCCCTGCTCGGCAGCTACTTGTTGATTGTCTTTGGACTAAGCCGGCTCATCGATCCCGTGACGCAGGACTCGGATGTGGCTATTGCCGCATCGACACTCGCGGTTGCGGCCATGTTCCGCCCACTCCGGGCGCGCATCCAGGCGTTTATCGATCGACGTTTTTACAGAGCTAAGTACGACGCGGAGCGCTCCTTGAATGAATTCAGTCTGCGCTTGCGAGAGGAAGTCGATATCGATTTGGTTCAGTCGGATGTTCTGACGGTCGTTCGTGACACCGTTCAGCCTTCTCATGCATCCGTACTGCTGATCGGTTCGGAGCAACCAGCGCGATGAGTCGTCGCCTGGCAGCTTTCCTCGCATTGGGAGTAACCGTTCTCCTTGTAGGAGCAACGATCGCCATGAATGTGCCCTTGCATGAGTGGTTTGCGCATTCAGTGATCGGTCTGTGGCTGCTGTGTGTCGCTGGAGTCGGGACGGCCGTAGCCATTAACCGTCCCGGGAACGTCATCGCGTGGCTGCTGCTTGGGACGGCGCTGTGTATATCAGGCGGTCTTTTCGTTGAGGCCTACGCCTCCTATGCATTTGAGTTGGACCGCGCCAACCTCCCGCTCGCGTCTATAGCTGCGTGGCTCACCCTGTGGGTCACGATTCCGGGATTCGGAGCGTTCATCCTCGTATTCCTGCTGTTTCCATCAGGTCAACCTCTATCGCCGCGCTGGCGAGTATTGGGTTGGCTGGCCGTCGTCGCTACAGGCATTCAGGTGGTATTGCAGGCATTCAAGCAGGGTCGGATTGACAATATCCCCAGCGTTGCCAACCCACTAGGTATTTGGCGACTCGAAGACGCGGGCTTCGTCAAGAATCTCTCGGAAACCATGTTGGGCGTCGTTGTCGTGGCGGCACTTGCCTCGCTCATAATCAGATTCTTTCGCTCGCAGGGCACAGAGCGACAGCAGATGAAGTGGTTCGTCGCGGGCGCGACGGCATTCCCAATCTGTTTCATCAGCGTCCAAATCTTGGACGGGCTGTTGGAAATGCCGGAACCGGACTATGCGGGTTTCCTCATCAATATGGCTGGCCTACTAGCGATTCCGCTGTCGATGGGTGTTGCCATCCTGCGCTATCGGCTCTACGAGATCGACACGATTCTCAACCGTGCCGTTGTCTACGGTCTACTTACCGCCGCGCTCTTGGTCTGCTATCTGCTGATAGTCGTGGGGCTCGGCGGCGCGCTCGAGCCCGTCACGCGCGATTCCGACATCGCCGTAGCCGCTTCGACGCTGGCCGTTGCCGCGCTGTTCGGTCCCCTCCGTCGCCGCATCCAAATGTTCATCGATCGCCGTTTCTATCGGGCTAGGTACGACGCCGAGTCGGCCCTGCAGGAATTCGGCGCTCGTTTGAGGCAGCAGGTCGATCTGGAAGTCGTCCGTGGCGACGTTCTGGGAGTCGTTAGCACGACCTTGCAACCGAGTCACGCCTCGCTGTGGCTGAACGGAAGTGAGATGCAATGAGAGCCCGCGCGCCGAACAAGGCGGCATCTAGAGCGGGGCGGCGACTCGCATGGGCGTGGGCAGCTCTCGCGGCGACGCTGATGTTCTTTGGCACCGGCCTGGCTTTATTCGTAGTCAACGGGTCTCTTCCGCTGCCGCTCGCCGTTTTCCTCGTGGTCGAACTGGCCTTTCCTGCCGTTGGCTTCTACATTGTTTACAGAACGAACAATCTGATCGGATGGCTCTTTCTTTTGGCGGGCTTGGGACTGGGCCTGCAGGCGGCCTTTTCGGCCTACGGCGAACACGCACTTGCGCAGGAAGCAAATGGAGCAGGTGCCGTCGTAATTACGTGGTTGTCCGAAGTCGTGTGGCTTCCGCAACTGGTTGTGGCCACGATGCTTCTTTTTCTCTTTTTCCCGAATGGGCGACTACCTTCGCCGCGATGGCGAATTGTGCTGTTCCTTGGTTTGGTCGGCACACTCCTTGTCGAGACCAGCGTCGTATTTGAGCCCACTCTCTACAGCCATCCCAAAATACGGGCTCCGCTGGCAGGAGTTATTCCCCCCTCAGTTGCCGAAATATTGGCCGGCATAGGAAGCTTCATTCTGTTTCCGGCGCTGCTTGCGTCTTTTCTGTCACTGGTATTCCGTTATCGGGTCTCGAATCAGATGGGCCGCGCCCAGATCAAGTGGTTTATCTATGCGGCGTCGGCGTATCTGGCTGGCCAAGTTGTCTTCAACTTGATGGAGGTTGGGGAGAACAGCTCGGCATTGACGGTCGTGAGCGGGCTGAGTGCGCTCGTCGTGCCGGTCTCAGTGGCAATTGCGATCATGCGCTATCGCCTGTACGACATCGATCTGATCATTAGACGAACCCTTGTCTACGCTCTCCTAACAGCGATCCTCCTGGGTTCTTACTTGGCCGCCGTTTTCGGCTTGGGTCGAGCACTGGATCCACTCACTAAGGATTCCGATGTAGCGGTCGCCGCCTCGACATTGATCGCGGCGGCACTCTTCCGGCCGTTGCGAACCATGGTTCAAGGATTTATCGACCGACGTTTCTATCGGAGAAAGTACGACGCAGGTCGGGCGCTGGCCACTTTCGGAAAGCGGTTACGCGACCAGGTGGATATCGAGGCTGTTCGTGGCGACGTGCTTTCCGTCGTTGGAACCACCCTGCAACCAAGTCATGCCTCGCTGTGGCTGAATGGAAGAGAGCCCCTGTGAAGCGGTTCGGCTTTCCCATTGCGCTTGGCTCACTCGTCTCTTTCACGGCGGCCGCAATCGCGGCTGTGGCCCTTGCCATCGCAAACGGCCAGATCGGCAGAGCGGACATCTCGATTCTTCTTGCGACCGGGATGTTCGTGGTTGTCGGGGCGTTGATTCTGAGCCGAAGGCCCGAAAACTCGATGGGATGGATCTTCTGTGCTATCGGAGTCCTCTGGGCCCTTGGGGCGTTGGCCGTCGAGTATTCGGTTTTCGCTACCGCGGAATCCCACCCCAACCCCTTGCCCGCAGCGTGGCTAGCCGCTTGGTTCGGCGAGTGGAACTGGATCCCGTTTTGGATCCTCACTCTCGTGGCGACGCCCTGCCTATTTCCGACAGGGACCCCGTTGTCCCGCCGCTGGAGAAAGTTCTTGGTAGGCACTGTGCTGGCCGCGAGCTTGTTGACGGTATTGATAAGTCTCGATCCCCGCCTGGACATCGAGGGAACGAAGCGCACACTTCGTAATCCGATAGGTATTCCCGGCGCAACCTGGTTGGATCCGGACAACACCGAATCGATGTCATCGATCTTGTTGTTTCCCGTCATGTTCGGATCGGCTGCGGTCGCGGGCGTTTCCGTTGTTCTGCGCTTCAAGAGGTCCACAGGCGTCGAGCGTGTGCAACTCAAATGGTTCGCATTCGCAGCCGTCATCTTGGTCGCCGGGTGGTTTGTCTTGGGATTTACTCCGGGGATTGGGGGCATGGCTGTGGCTTACGGCATCGTGATCGCGCTCATTCCGGTAGCAGCCGGGATTGCGATTCTCCGCTACCGCCTCTATGACATCGACGTCATCATCAACCGCACGCTCGTGTACGGAGCGCTGACTGCAGCACTGGTGACGAGTTACCTCTTGCTGGTGGTCGGGCTTAGCCGTGTGTTGGATCCCGTGACGCGCGACTCTGATGTTGCGGTCGCCGCCTCCACGCTGGCTGTGGCGGCCCTCTTCCGTCCTCTGCGCGCGCGCATCCAGGGATTCATCGATCGCCGCTTCTATCGCTCTAAATACGACGCCGGCCAGGCGCTTGCCGATTTCGGGACGCGCCTCAGACACGAAGTAGACATCTCGGCGGTTCGGGGCGACGTCTTGGCCGTTGTGGGAACGACGGTTCAACCTACACACGCCTCTGTCTGGCTGCGTGCCGGGGGGACGCAATGAGCGATCGGACGGCGAGGCGTGTCGCGTGGATGATGGTCGCCCTTTTTGTTGTCGGCCTGGGTGTGGCTATCTACTTCGGCTTCAATCCGCCAGGAGATGCGAAACCCATTCGGCTGATCGACGCGCTTTGGGCCTGCTCGTTCGTTGGTTTTCCCGTTACCGGCGCGCTCGTCGTCGGTCGATTTCCGAGGCGCGCGCTCGGTTGGATCTTCTGTGCTGCTCCATGTCTTCTTGTGATTGGGCTTTTCCTGGGGGACACGGGACTGGCGTCAGGAAAGGTTGATGCGGGTACGGCGGCTTGGTTTGGGTGGGGAGCGAACGTCTCTTTCTCGGCCGCACTGGTGATGTTCACGTTTGTCCCGCTGCTACTGCCCGATGGACGCCTCGCTTCCTCGCGCTGGCGAATTCTCCTTCGAACTCTGCTTGGGATCGCAGTGGTGTGGATGTTGATCGCGATGTTCGCGCCAGGCCCTCTTGAGGAGTTTCCTGACTACCTCAATCCGATCGGCATCAGTTTCCTGAAGAGGCCAGTCGACCTCATTCGGAGCATCGCCGGCCCCCTCTTCCTCGCGGCGTTTGTCCTTGCCTTGGCGAGCCCAATTGTTCGGTTCAGACGAGCCGGCGGCCACGAACGCCAGCAATTGAAATGGATCGCTTTCGGTGCGGGAGTGGTCCTAGCGTGCCTTCTAAGCGTGCCGGGCTTGCAAGGGTTGTTCGGCGATCTCGGCGACGTACCTGTGACACTCATCATTATGGTGGCGATCCTGGCCTTCCCGGTCAGCATCGCGATAGCGATTCTGAGATACCGGCTTTACGACATCGACGTCATCATCAACCGCACGCTTGTCTATGGTGCGCTCACTGCATCGCTGCTTGCGCTTTACTTGCTCGTGGTTGTAATCCTGAGCCGCCTCCTGGGCCCAATCACGCGTGACTCCGACATTGCGGTCGCGGCCTCTACGTTGGCGGTCGCGGCTCTGTTTCGTCCTTTTCGCAGCCGCATCCAGTCATTCATCGACCGACGGTTCTATCGGCGCAAGTACGACGCCGCACGGGCACTCGAAGACTTTGGGACGCGTCTGCGGGAAGAGATCGCCGTCGACGTCGTTCGCTCGGACGTCCTCGATGTGGTGCGCGGCACCCTGCAGCCGACTCATGCCTCTGTGTGGATCAAACCCGAGGAAGCGTTATGACGCGCGAAGGAGCGCGCACGTTCGGGCTGGTGATCGCCTCCGTAACGTGTCTGATCGCCGCTGCTAGCTTGATCGTCTATCTGCAGATTCCCGACATCGGCAGCGACTTCGCCTCATCTCCACTCGCGCAGATAGGAGGAATCCTCGCCGTTCTCGCCCTGGCCGCGCTCGGTTGGGTACTTGCAACCAGACGAACCGAGAATCCCATCGGCTGGCTTTTCTCTGCTTCGGGTGCCACGTTCGCGTTGGGCACCCTGATCGAGAACTACATTCAGCTATCCGCATCAAGACTTACTCACCTACCTGCTGCTGGCTGGTTCGCGTGGATGGGACAATGGCTCACCCCTGTCGGGCTGTGGGCGCCCATTCTGTTATTGCTCTTGCTCTTCCCCAACGGACGACTTCCCTCGCGCCGGTGGCGTCCTCTTGCATGGCTAATCACGGCCGCCCTTGTGGGGCTCGCCGGAAGTGGCATGTTTCGCCCCGGGCGACCAGCACTCGGACTTGCGAATCCCTTGTTTACACGTGGCTCCAGCGTCGCGACCACGGTGGGTGACTTCGCGTGGCTGCTCCTGGGGATCGGGCTCTTGGGGGCGGCCGCATCACTCCTATTCAGATTCGGAGGTTCGACTGGGGTCGGCCGCCAACAGCTGAAGTGGCTCGCATTATCCGCCGGATTCATCGTGCTTGGCGTGGCCGTCAACTTGGCTACGAACTTTCTGGCGCCGCAACTCAGGCAAGACTCTCTGCTAACGGAATGGGCGGGGGCGATCTTGATCGGGGTGGGGCTGTCGAGCATCCCAGTGACCGCCGGTATCGCCATTCTGAGATACCGCCTCTACGACATCGACGTCATTATCAACCGCACGCTTGTCTACGGTGTCCTGACCGCGTCATTGCTGACCAGCTACCTGCTCATTGTGGTGACTCTGAGCCGTGTCCTAGATCCGCTTACGCGTGATTCGGACATCGCCGTGGCGGCTTCGACGCTCGCGGTCGCCGCGTTGTTCGGCCCGCTCCGCAGACGCATACAAGGGTTCGTGGACCGGCGTTTCTATCGCGCCAAATACGACGCCGCGCGAGCATTGAATGCGTTCTCAGCCGGCCTGCGCGACGAGGTCAATGTCGCCGTCGTGAGTTCGCAAGTCATCGGCGTTGTGGGACAAACTGTCCAACCTAAACAGGTCTCGCTCTGGCTTCGGGAGACGCAGCCATGAGCGGACGATTACTTCGCGTCGGCGGGTCCGCTTGCTTCCTGTTGATCCTCTTGCTTTACATCTCGGGAATCGCTGTCGGGACCATGCAGCAAGCGATCCTCGCTGTGGAGCCGTTTTCATTTGCGGATGTGACTTGGCCGATCCCAATGGTCGGATTCGGTGCGGTCGGTGCGCTAATCATCCGGCGGCACCCGCGCAACCTGATCGGCTGGCTATGCGCAGGGATTGGGTTATTCATGGTCCTCAATTTCTTCGGGCAGGAATTTGCCCACGCCGCGGTGTCGTCCGGCTGGTCGTTCCCATTCACGCATTTGGCAGCCTGGCTCGGTTTCTGGGTCTGGATACCCGGTTTCGGCCTGGTTGCCCTTTTCTTCCTGCTGTTTCCTACGGGGGCGCCCCCATCTCCTCGGTGGCGCTGGCTCGTCTCCATCGTTATTGGACTCATCGTTGCATCGGCCATTGCAGCTTTCGGCATCTGGGATGTCGACGCCCGCACACTGCTACGAAGCCCGGGTCCCAGCGATGTTCCCGGCGGGGCAATGCTCGACATCGTCGCCAACCAGCTGTTGATGGTGGCCGTCTTCCTGTGCGGTCTATCGATCGTTCCCAGGTTCGTTCGAGCCCGAGGCGAGGAGCGTCGACAGCTGAAATGGGTCGCATACGCGGTCGCTCTATTTGTCGTCTCTCTCGTCTTCATGACGCTTGCCGCGGCTTTTATTTTCCATACCGAAGATCCAGTCAGCGTCCCCGTTCTTGGCATGCTCACGAGCTTCGCGAACCTGACGATCCCTGCCGCGACCGGAGTCGCCATCCTCCGCTATCGCCTTTACGACATCGACGCGATCATCAATCGCACGCTCGTCTACGGTGTACTGACGGCCGCGTTGCTGATGAGCTATTTGGTGATTGTCCTGACTTTGAGTCGCGTGCTCGATCCGGTTACCCGTGATTCAGATATCGCCGTCGCCGCTTCGACGCTGGCGGTCGCTGCGCTTTTTCGACCTCTTCGTTCGCGTGTCCAAACTTTCATCGATCGACGCTTCTATCGCGCGCGGTACGACGCGGCGCGCTCTCTCAATGAGTTTTCGTCGCGGCTCCGCGACGAGATCGAGATCGACGTGGTCAGGGACGACGTGCTCGGCGTCGTCAGCAGCACCTTGCAGCCGCGGCACGCCTCTCTCTGGCTGAGGTCGTCATGACGCCGGAACGTCGGGGGCGCATTGCTGCTGGCGCCTTTATCGGGGCCGTGGTCCTGTCTGCGATCGGCCTGTGGATCGACCTGACGACTCACAATCCAAATGTCAACGACGAGTGGGGACTTCCCGGTTTCGAGGGCATCTTGGCTTTGAGTTTTGCTTCCGTCGGCCTCATAGTGGGGCGGCGTTCGACGAACCCTGTGGGATGGATCTTCACTCTCCTGGGGTTCGCCTCCGGCGTGCAGTACTTGACGGAAGAGTATGCGTCGGCCGGGCTGCTTCCCGCATCCGACCTACCTGCGGCGACTTACTTCGCGTGGATCGCCGAGTGGATCTGGGTGCCCTTGATAGCCGCAGTCGGGGCCCTCGTGCTGATTTTCCCGGACGAGCGCATCGACTCGAAGGGGCGCAGAGTGATCCTGGGCGCCATCGTCTTCACGGGCCTGTGCACCGTTGCTGTCGCGGCCTTTTATGCGCCAACCATTCAAACCTTCCAGGTTGCCAATCCCTTCACACTTAATAGCAGTGAAGCTCGTTATGAGACGGTTTTCACGCTTGTCGTCTCCTCCATGATGCTGTCGATAGTTGCCGCAGCCGGCTCACTCGTCGGCCGACTAGTCCACTCGCGGGGAGTGCGACGACAACAGCTGAAGTGGTTCTCCTACGCGGCCCTATTCGCGAGCGTGTCGCTCGTCTTCGGAGCCATTCCGGCCACAATGGCCGTGGGCAGCAAGTTCTCTGTTGCGGGCCTGGTGCTGATCGCAGTGGCCTGCGGGGTGGCGATTCTGAAGTACCGGCTCTACGACATCGACGTCATCATCAACCGCACTCTCGTCTACGGTGCCCTGACCGCGTCGCTGCTCGCGCTTTATCTGTTGGTCGTTGTGACCTTGAGTCGCGTGCTCGATCCCATCACACGCGACTCGGATGTCGCCGTTGCCGCTTCGACCCTTGCGGTCGCCGCGCTGTTCAGGCCGCTGCGCAGTCGTATCCAGGCATTTATCGATCGACGCTTCTATCGGCGGAAGTACGACTCTGTGCAAGCGCTTGATGGGTTTGCGTCCCGACTGCGAGACGAGATCGCGATCGAAGCCGTGAGAACGGACGTACTCGGCGTAGTCGGCAAGACTCTGCAGCCGGCCCACGTCTCGCTCTGGATCAATGGAGGCGTGCAATGAGGCGACGAACGCTGTGATCAACGAGCGTGCGGAGCGCGTCATCGAGAGACCCGTTGCTGAAGTCTTTGAGTTCATGGCGGAGCTGAGCAAGGTGCCCGACTGGGTTGCGGGTGTCAGGGAGGCGCATCCTGTCTCGGGTGACCCGCGTACCGTCGGGGCCAAGATCGCCCACGTCAATGAGTTCATGGGCCGCACGTTCGAATCCACCTTCGAAGTGACCGCGTGGGAGCACGAGCGCCTCATGGTTTTCGAGGTGCTCTCGGGCCCCCTTCGCGGCCACAGCAAGGAGACCCTGGAGCCGCTCGGAGAGGCGTCGACTCGAGTCGAGATCGAGGTGGTCGGGGACGCCTCTGGCCCCTTCAAGCTCCTCGGAGGGATGGCGGGCAAGGCTGCCCGGCACCAGCTCGAAGCGTCCCTCGACACCCTCAAAAGCCTGCTCGAGCAATCTCGTAACGATTCCCGGACGCCCACCGAGTAAAAGGAGAGAAATGGTGACAACAGAGAAGACTCGCAACCTAGAAGCCGAGCGTCGGAGGAAGCTCCCGCTCATCGGCCGCCGCCGCGCCCGCCGTGCCGAGCGGGAGGTCGTCGCCGCGACCCGCGAGACGCCCCCTGTCGAGATCGCTCCGAACGATCCGGTGCTCGCCTACTTCCAGGCCGCAACCGGGCCGGTCGAGCTCGAGTCGATCGACCTGGACTCGCCGGGTCTGGAGGCGCTGAAGGACGCCGGCGTGAAACTCGTGGTCCCGCTTGTGAGTCAGGGCGAGCTCATCGGGCTGCTGAACCTGGGCCCCCGGCTCTCGGAGCAGGACTACTCCGCCGACGATCGCAAGCTCCTCGCCGATCTGGCGGGACAGGCGGCCCCCGCGCTGCGGCTGGGCCAGCTCGTGCAGGAGCAGCAGGCCGAGGCTCGCTCCCGAGAGCGCATCGAGCAAGAGCTCCGAGTGGCGCAGCTCATCCAGCAGCAGTTCCTGCCATCGGAGCTTCCCGAGCTCGGCGGCTGGCAGATCAGCGCCTTCTACCGCCCCGCTCGTGAGGTGGGGGGCGACTTCTACGACTTCATCGATCTTCCCGACGGTCGTACCGGAATCGTGATCGGAGACGTAACGGACAAGGGCGTCCCGGCGGCTCTCGTGATGGCCTCGACTCGAAGCATCCTGCGCAGCGTGGCACCCCGTCTGGAGTCTCCCTCCAAGGTGCTCGAGGCGGTCAACGAATTGTTGGTTCCCGATATCCCGGCGCAGATGTTCGTCACCTGCCTCTACGGTGTCCTGGATCCCGCGACCGGGCGCTTCGTGTTCGCCAACGCGGGCCACAACCTCCCCTATGTCGGCGACGGCACAAATGTCCGTGAGCCGCGCGCGACGGGAATGCCCCTCGGGCTCTTGCCGGGCATGACCTACGAAGAGACGGCCGAGACACTCCGGCCGGGCGAGAACATCCTGCTGCATTCCGACGGAATTGCGGAGGCCCACAACGAGACGCGCGAGATGTTTGGTTTCCCGCGTCTCCAGGAGGTCGTCCGCCGCGCGATCGGCACGCAACTCATCGACGAAGTCCTTCAGGAGCACGACCGCTTCACCGCCGGACTAGTCGATCAAGAGGACGACATCACGCTTGTAGCCCTAACCCGATCCGCCGGTGCCGCCTATGCGGAGGAGTCTCGGTTGCTCAGCGAGTTCTCCATTCCCAGCGAGGAGGGCAACGAGCGCCTCGTGATCTCGCAGATTGTCGACGTCGTCGGCGACGCGATCACCGGAGACCGACTCGAGAAACTGAAGACGGCCGCCGGAGAGGCCGCTATGAACGCCATTGAGCACGGAAACAAAATGAACGCCGAGACTCCTGTGCATGTGCGAGTCAATAGGACTCGCTCGGCGCTGTCGGTAGCCATCACCGACGATGGAGGTGCTCGCGAGATTCCCGAAGCGGAGATGCCCGACATCGAGGCCAAGCTCGCCGGACTTCAGAAGCCGCGGGGATGGGGGCTGTTTCTCATCAAGAACCTGGTCGACGACGTGCGTGACTGGACCGAGGGCGACCACCACACCGTTGAGCTCACCATGAAGCTGGAGGGAGGAAGCGATGGAAGCTGAGGGAACGCGCGCCACGGTTGTCGCGCCGGGCACCATCAGACTGCAAGGCGACATCGACCGAGGTGCGGAGACCGACGTCGGCGCCGCCTACGACGGCGCGAGGGAAAACGGAGCGGGCACTCTGACGCTCGATTTCACGGATGTGACCTACATCAACTCCACCGGGATCGCGGTCATCGTGGGCCTCTTGGCCCGGGCCCGCAAAGACGGTGTCACCGTAGAGGCGCTGGGACTAACCGACCATTACCGACATGTCTTTGAGATCACTCGACTTGCCGATTTCATGACGATCCGCCAGGACGGACAGGTTCAAACAGGAGGGACGCGATGAGCGACTCGACGCTGACGACCGGCGTGCGGACGGAGGGATCCGCCGGGATCATCGACCTCAAGGGCGATGTGACCTCGGCTTCGGAAATCCCTCTCATGGATGCCTATACCGACGCCACCGCGGAGGGTGCGAAGCGGGTCGTCCTGAACTTCGAGGGTCTCGAGTACATGAACAGTGGCGGCATCGGGCTCCTGGTCACGCTCCTTGTTCGAGCCAATCGACAGGGCCAGAAGATGGCGGCCTTCGGGCTCAGCGACCACTACAAGCAGATCTTTCAACTCACACGTTTGGACGACGCCATTTCGATCTTCGACAACGAACAAGACGCGCTCGCGGGCGCATAGGGAAGGGAGCAAACGGGATGGGACGTGACGCAGGGTCCTGGGCGAAAAGCGGGACGGATCTAAGGCTTAAGGAAATTCCCTCCGACGCGATCAATCTCAATGTAGAGGGCCGCAACGTCACGAGTCCGATCCAGGGCTTCGGCAAGATGTGGCAGAAGACCTATCGGGTCGTTCTCGGCCCCAACGTCGAGCCCGCTCAGGTAGTTCGCGTGTGGAAGCAGCACTTCGGTGACTTTTGGCCGGAAGGAAACCGCTTCTACGGTCCCCTGACCGGCATCGCTGCCGGCGAAGTAGCGCTGTTGAACCTCACCATGCCGGGCAAGGTGAAGCTCTCGACGGGAATGCTCGTTCTGTACGCAGATGAGGAGTCGTTCACGCTGATGACCCCGCAGGGTCACATGTTTGCGGGCTGGATCACCTTCAGTGCGGAGTCGAGCGGCAACGGAACGGTCGCGCAGGTTCAAATCCTCATGCGTGCGAGCGACCCTCTCTACGAGCTCGGTCTCGCGTTTGGCGGACATCGCAAAGAAGATAAATTCTGGAACCAGACTCTGACCTCTCTCGCCAGTTTCTTCGGCGTTCAAGGCGAGGTCGCGGCGGGGGCTGTGTGCGTCGACCGCAAGCGTCAGTGGAAGCGATGGAAAAATATCTATAAGAACGCAGCTATCCGCTCCGGTATGTACGCCGCGGGAACACCATTCCGTCGGAAACCGAAGACGAAGGCAAGCAGCTAATAGCGGTGAGCGCAGCCGGCCCCGACGCCGTCGTCGTGGGGGCCGGCCCTAATGGGCTCTCCGCGGCCGTCGAGCTTGCCCGGGCAGGCAGATCGGTCGTTGTCTTCGAGGCAGCTGAGACTATTGGAGGCGGCACTCGCTCGGCCGAGTTAACCAGACCCGGCTTTCTCCATGACATCTGCTCCGCGGTGCATCCCTTCATTCATGCATCTCCCTTTTTTCGAGAACTGGATCTGCCATCACTGGGTGTAGAGACCGCGCATCCTGAGTTGCCCTTCGCCCATCCGCTGCCCGATGGCTCGGCGGCGTGCCTCCATCGTTCGGTCGATGACACTGCGGCTCTACTGGGACGAGACGGCCGTGCCTATCGCCGGATGATGGGCCCGCTCGTCGATTCCGCGGAGGAACTGATCATCGAGGTCCTGGGACCCTTACGACCGCCGAGACATCCCATCGCTCTGGCTCGATTTGGCTTACGTGCAATTCGGTCCGCCAATGGGCTCGCGCGTCGCTTCGACGGCGACGAGGCGCGGGCTCTGGTAGCCGGTGTCGCGGCCCACGCCATGCTTCCGCTCACCAGACCACCGACCGCAGGGGTGGCGTTGTTCTTGATGTTGCTTGCGCATTCCGCCGGGTGGCCGATGAGTCGCGGTGGGTCCCACCGCATAACCCAGGCTCTCGCCCACCGCTTGACGGGGTTGGGCGGACGGATCGTCCTGTCGACGCCGGTGGCTCGCATAGAGGAGCTTCCTGCTGCGTCTGCCTATCTATTCGATGTGACGCCTCGCCAGCTCCTAGAGATTGCCGGGAGTCGTTTGCCCGAAAGGTACAAGCGTGCTCTACGGCGCTACCGATATGGGCCCGGCGTCTTCAAGATGGATTGGGCACTTTCGGAACCGGTGCCGTGGAAGGCGGAGGAATGCCGGAGGGCCGGGACGATTCACATCGGCGGGCCCTTCGAGGCGATCGCGGAATCAGAGAGAGAGACGAACCTAGGTCGGCACCCAGATCGCCCTTACGTGCTGCTCGCCCAGCCCACGTTGGTCGATCCGGGCCGCGCTCCCGACGGCAAGCACACCCTGTGGGCCTATTCACACGTGCCTTCCGGTTCGAGCCGTGACATGTCGGAAGCCATGGAGAGCCAGATCGAGCGCTACGCGCCCGGCTTCAAGGACACGATCATCGCCCGCGCGACGAGAAATGCGGTGCAGATGGAGACCTACAACTCAAATTATGTCGGCGGCGACATCAATGGAGGCGTACAGGATGTCTTCCAGCATTTCACGCGTCCGGTCGCGCGTCTTTCTCCTTATACGACTCCGAACAAGAGCATCTACATCTGCTCTTCTTCGACGCCCCCCGGCGGCGGCGTTCATGGGATGTGCGGATACTTCGCTGCGCGAGCCGCCCTCAAACGAGCTTTCCGCTAACGCTACGGCGACTTTCCGGTATTTGGTCTCTCGGGAGAGACTGAATCCCGGAAGAACGAGCCGCGCCTTAGTCTCAGCCGCAGCCGAGGCGGAGCAATTCTTTGTTGACGTCGGTCGCGGGGATGCGATGGCGCGTCGCCTGCTCGTAGTCGTAGGCAAACGAAATGAGCTGCGGCTCGTCGTAGGCGCTCCCGAGGAAGCTGAGGCCGAGGGGGCGTCTCCCATCGAGCGCGTAGCCGGCGGGAACGATCACAGTTGGGTACCGCGCGGAGGCGCTGACGTTCGCGTAGCTGTTCCCCGGCACGACCACGATCGCATCGAGGTCGTTGGCGAGAAGGGTCCCATCGATAGCCGCTCGCGCGGCAACGATCGCGGCGGTCCGACTCGCGACTGTGGCCGGCTCATTCATGTTGCCGAGCGTCATGTCGGATATCTCGAGCAGGTTCTGACCATAAGGAAACCGATCGGGGTGTTCCCGGTTGTATTCGATGATGCCTGTCAGGGTTCGCACCCGCAGGTCGTCGTCTGTCTGATCGGCCAGATACTGATTTAGAGAGGCCTTGAACTCGTTGGGGATGGCGGCGAGCTCGGTGAGGCCCACCCACTTGCCCCAGTAAAGGAGGTCGGTCGGTACAAGGGTCGCTCCTTGTTTCTCGAGGTCCGCGAGCGCGGCATCGAACACCTCGCGCTGGTCACCGGTTAGCTCGTCCCGATCCTCCTCGCTGTAACCGAGACGTACTCCTTCAAGCGCATCTGTCTTGAGAAACTGCGTGTAGCCATTCCCTTCCGGCACCTGGCCGCGACTTTCTTCGGTCGCAGGGTCGTTGGGATCGATCCCAGCCATGACGCCGAGCATCAACGCGGCATCGGTCACGTTGCGCGTGATCGGGCCGGGCGTATCGAACGTGGGAGAGAGCGGCAAGATACCGGCGCGGCTCAGCAAGCCTACGGTCGGCTTGATCCCCACCGCGCTGTTCGCATCGCTGGGACTCAGGATGCTGCCGGAGGTCTCCGTGCCGACGGTTCCCGCGGCGAACGCCATGGTGCCGGCTACTCCGGAGCCGGAGCTCGATCCGGAGGGCGAGTACGCGAAGTCGTACGGGTTGATTACCTGGCCCCCGAGCGAGCTGTACCCGGGGGGCATGCTGAGAGAAACCCATCCGGCAAACTCGGACAGATTCAGCTTCCCGAGGATGATCGCCCCCGCCTCGTGCAGCTGGCTGGTGATGAAGGCGTCGTCGTGCGGAATGCTTCCCTTGAGGGCGATCGACCCCGCCGTGGTGGGCATATCGGTCGTGTTCACGTTGTCTTTAAGCAGGACCGGGATGCCGTGGAGCGGTCCTCGCAATCGACCGCTCGCTCTCTCTCGATCGAACAGTCGTGCTAGAGCTAGCGCACGTGGGTTGAGTTCGCGAATCGAGTTCAGTTTGGGGTCGTAGGCGTCGATGCGAGCGAGATACGCCTGGACGAGACGGCGGCTGCTGAGCTTCCCGGTCTGCAGGGCCCGCTGCAGGTCGCGCATTGTTGCCGTCTGTAGATCTATTCCGGCGACCTTGCCGAGGCAATCTCCCCCGGACCTCGCCGCCGCCGGAGCGAGCAGGGTTGGAAGGTGCCCCAGAAGAAGAGCCGCCAGCGCGACGGCAAGATAACGGCGCGATCTCATTCTGGGCCCCACGCTGGATGTATTCGGTGCGCCGGTGAACCGTCCTGCAGGCGATGCGGGGCGATGCGGTAGAACTCCGCCATGCCGATCATCCCCGACACAAAGGATTGGACGTGGGTCCTCGAACGGGTCTGCCCCGAGTGTGGCTTCGACGTCCGCCATTTCCCGCGCGAGAGCGTTGGGGAGTTGATTCGTGAAAACTCCGCGCTGTGGAGACCGGTGCTCACCCATCCGCGTGTCCGTCGCCGACCCTCCGACGACCGCTGGTCCGCGCTGGAGTATGCCTGTCACGTCCGGGACGTCTTTCGCCTTTACGAGGAGCGGCTGAAGATGATGCTCGAGGAGGACGATCCCACCTATCCGAATTGGGATCAGGACGCCACCGCGGTGAAGGAGCGCTACTCAGAGCAGGATCCGCGTCAGGTCGCCGTCGAGCTGAGCGAAGCGGCGCAGCGTTTGGCGGATGCTTTTGATCGTGTGAACGGCGAGCAGTGGGAGCGAACCGGCATTCGTAGCGACGGTGCTCTTTTCACGGTGGAATCGTTCGCTCGCTATCTGATCCACGATCCCATGCACCATCTTCACGACGTCGAGCAAGGATTTGCACGCCTAGCCGAATGACTGACGATGCGGACGTAATCGTTGTCGGCGCGGGACTGGCAGGTCTCGCCGCGACCGCGGAGCTCGCCGATGCCGGTCGTCGAGTCATCCTTCTCGATCAGGAGCCCGAGGCGTCTTTTGGGGGGCAGGCCTATTGGTCACTGGGCGGGCTCTTCTTCGTCGATTCCCCGGAGCAGCGGCGGATGGGCATTCGTGATTCCTACGAGCTCGCGCTGCAGGACTGGATGGGAACCGCCGCGTTCGATCGAGAAGCCGATCACTGGCCGCGGCGCTGGGCCGAGGCCTACGTGGCGTTTGCAACCGAGGAAAAGAGGACCTGGCTCTATGAGCAGGGTCTTCGTTTTTTCCCGATCGTCGGCTGGCCGGAGCGCGGTGGCTACGGAGCGATCGGTCACGGGAACTCCGTGCCCCGTTTTCACATCACCTGGGGGACAGGACCGGGAGTCGTCGCGCCCTTCGAGCGACGCGTGCGCGACTCGGCCGAGCGCGGCCTGGTGACGTTGCGATTCCGGCATCGCGTCGATGAGCTCGTTACGGAGGG
>JBHELF010000042.1:0-12758 GCA_046263155.1 Actinomycetota bacterium | reverse complement strand
ATGGCCAACGAGATGCTGGAGTTTCCCGGAGGCCTCGTCGGCCTGGCGATGAACCTCGACGAGAACCTCATCGGCGCGATCGTCCTGGGGGATGCCTCGGGGATCGAGGAGGGCGCTCCGGTCAAGCAGACCGGCAACATCCTCTCGATCGGTGTCGGGGATGGGCTACTGGGCCGTGTCGTCAACGCCCTGGGCGAACCTCTGGACGGCAAGGGGCCCATCGAGAGCGATGCACGTCGGCCCCTTGAGGTGCAGGCCCCCGGCGTGACCGCCCGTCAACCCGTGAAGGAGCCTTTGCAGACTGGGATCAAGGCCATCGACTCGATGACCCCGATCGGGCGGGGGCAGCGCGAGTTGATCATCGGAGACCGGCAGACCGGCAAGACGGCCATCGCCATCGACACGATCATCAATCAGCGCGAGCTGTGGGGAACCGACAAGGCAGTGAAGTGCATCTACGTCGCTGTCGGTCAGAAAGCCTCCACGGTGGCCGAGGTTGTCGCCGCTCTGAGTGAAGTCGGCGCTCTCGAATACACGGTCGTAGTCAATGCGCCGGCAAGTGACCCGGCCCCCTTCCAGTACCTCGCTCCCTACGCGGGCTCCGCGATGGGCCAGCACTGGATGGAGAACGGTCAGCACGCCCTGGTCGTATACGACGACCTCTCCAAGCAAGCGATCGCCTACAGACAGCTATCCCTACTGCTACGGCGTCCGCCGGGCCGCGAGGCCTATCCGGGCTACGTCTTCTATCTGCACTCCCGCCTCCTGGAGCGGGCGGCCAAGCTGTCGGACGAGAACGGCGGCGGCTCGCTGACGGCGCTGCCGATCATCGAGACGAAGGGTGGCGACGTCTCCGCCTACATCCCGACCAATGTGATCTCGATCACCGACGGGCAGATCTTTCTCGAGTCCGACCTCTTCTTCTCCGGGGTCCGGCCCGCAATCAATGTCGGAATCTCGGTCTCTCGAGTTGGCGGAAACGCTCAGATCAAAGCGATGAAGCAGGTATCGGGAACCCTGCGCCTCGATCTGGCCCAGTATCGGGAGCTGGAAGCGTTCGCCGAGTTCGGCTCCGACCTCGACAAGGCCTCCCAAGCTCAGCTCGAGCGCGGTGGGCGCGTTGTCGAGATCCTGAAGCAAAAGCAGTACTCGCCGTTCCCGGTTGAGGAACAGATCATGTCCATCTGGGCCGTCACCAACGGCTACCTCGACGACCTCGCCTTGGACAAGGTTGCGGCGTTCGAGCGTGGTCTTTTGGATCATCTGCGGACGCGCCATCCGGATATCGGCGACACCATTCGGGACAGCGGAGCACTGACCGAGGAGACCGAGGCGAAGCTCGCCAAGGGGGCCGACGAGTTCAAGCAATCGTTCACCGAGCGCGAGGGCACAGTCGAAACCACTGCCAGCGAGAGTGGGGTTCCCGAGCCGACAGGAGCTGGGGTGTCGCCTGCACCTAAGGGCGGAGACATTGCGGCGGTCGCCGGGTCCGCTACCCCATCCGGTCCCTCTCCGACGGACAGCGCAACACTTGGAGACACCGCTCAGCCAAATCCCGACGAGACCGCGCGCTAGCAGGCAATGGGCGGTCAGCTTCGCGACATCAGGCGCCGGATCGGCTCGGTCCAGTCAACGCAGAAGATCACGCGCGCCATGGAGCTGATCGCATCGTCCCGGATCATCAAGGCGCAGCAACGCGTAGCGGCAGCTCGTCCCTATGCCGAGACGATGCGCCGGTTGATGGCGTCGGTCGCGGCCCACGCGGGCACCATCGACCATCCGTTGTTGAAGCCGCGTCCCGAGGTCCGCTCCATCGGCATGGTCGTGATCACCTCCGACCGGGGACTTGCCGGCGCCTACAACTCGAACGTAATCCGCGCCGCCGAGCGCGACCTCCAGTCGCACGGCAAGGACACGAAGCTCTTCCTCGTCGGCAAGAAGGCGATCTCCTATTTCAAGTTCCGCGGCTACTCCTTTGACCACTCTTGGCAGGGCATGTCGGACCGCCCCCGCATCTCTGATGCTCGAGAAGTAGCTCGGGAGGCGGCTCGAGCCTTCTCCGAGGGCGAGGTCGATGAGGTCCGCCTGGCATACACGAGGTTCGAGTCGGCGCTGACGCAGCGACCGGTCGTGGTGAATCTGTTGCCTCTTCCCACCGAGGATGTGACCGACGAAGAGCACGCCGGCGGGGCGGCCTACGAGTTCGAGCCCGAGCCCGAAGCGATCCTCGACTACCTGCTTCCCCGCTACTTGGAGGGATCGGTCTACCAGGGGTTGCTCGAGGCGGCCGCCTCTGAGCACGCGGCCCGCCGCCGGGCGATGAAGGCCGCTACCGACAACGCTGACGAACTCATCGAGGACCTGACTCGCGTCTACAACCAGGCGCGTCAGGCCGAGATCACCACCGAGATCATGGAGGTCGTGGGGGGCGCGGAAGCCCTGACGGCCGCGGCGAACGAGGGGAGTGAGTAATGGCGATCACCGAGGAGCGAGCTCGCCCCGAGACCACCGGCGTGGGACGCATTCTTCGCATTACGGGCCCGGTAATCGAGGTCGAGTTTCCTCCGGATGCTCTGCCGGAGATCGGCTTTGCCCTGACTATGGAGCGGACGATCGCGGGTGAGACGGACACGATTACCGCCGAGGTCAGCCAGCACGTCGGCGATTCGACCGTCAAAGCGATCTGCATGAAGCAGACGGATGGCCTCGTTCGCGGTGCAAAAGTGACCAACACGGGGTCTGCCATCACGGTTCCGGTGGGCCCCGTGACGCTCGGCCACGTCTACAACGTGCTCGGCGAGCCCCTCGACGGCTCCAGCGTCCCCGAGGGAACGGAGCGGTGGCCCATCCACCGTCGGCCTCCGGACTTCGAGGACCTCGAACCAAAGACCGAGATGTTCGAGACGGGTATCAAGGTCATCGATCTGCTCGAGCCTTACGTTCAGGGCGGAAAGATCGGGATGTTCGGGGGCGCGGGCGTCGGAAAGACCGTCGTCATCCAGGAGATGATCCACCGCGTCGCCGAGCAGCACGGTGGCGTCTCGGTTTTTGCCGGCGTGGGTGAGCGCACGCGTGAGGGCAATGATCTCTGGCTCGAGATGAGGGAGTCGGGGGTTATCGAGAAGGCCGCCCTCGTGTACGGCCAGATGGACGAACCGCCCGGTGTGCGCCTTCGGGTCGCGCTCTCGGCCCTCACGATGGCGGAGTTCTTCCGTGACCGGGAGCACCAGGACGTCCTCTTGTTTATCGACAACATCTTCCGCTTCGTGCAAGCGGGATCGGAGGTGTCGACTCTTCTCGAGCGGATGCCTTCGGCGGTCGGGTACCAGCCCACGCTCTCTGAAGAGATGGGGCAGTTACAGGAGCGCATCACCTCAACGAAGGGTCGCTCGATCACGTCGCTGCAGGCGATCTATGTTCCCGCGGACGACATCACGGATCCCGCCCCTCACACTGCCTTCGCCCACCTCGACGCGACCACGGTGCTGTCTCGCCAGATCGCGTCCTTGGGGATCTACCCGGCGGTGGACCCCCTGGACTCGACCTCCCGGATCCTGGACCCCCGTTACGTCGGCGAGGAGCATTACGACGTCGCCCTGACCGTGCAGCGAATCTTGCAGCGGTACAAGGATCTGCAGGACATCATCGCGATCCTCGGGATCGACGAACTCTCCGAGGAAGACAAGATCACCGTGCAGAGGGCGCGCAAGATCCAGAGGTTCCTCTCACAGCCTTTCTTCGTGGCCGAGCAATTCACCGGTATTCCGGGCAAGTACGTGCCGGTCGAGGAGACCATTGCCTCGTTCAAAGGGCTGGCCGAAGGCGAGTACGACGATCTTCCGGAGCAGGCCTTCTACCTCGTGGGCGGCATCGAGGAGGCCCAGGCCAAGGCTAAGGAGCTGTAGGAAGCGGCCATGAACGTAACCATCGTCACTCCGGAAGAAGAGGTGTGGTCGGGGGAGGCCGATCTCGTGATCGCGCGCTCCCCAGAGGGTGAATTCGGGATCATGCGAAACCACATCCCCTTCCTCGCCGCCCTGGTTCCCGGTCGAGTGACCCTGGTTTCCGGGAGCGAGCGCTCGAATTTCCTGGTGCCGGGCGGTTTTCTAGAGGCGTCCCGATCTGAAGACGACTATCACGTGATCGTTCTGGCCGACGATGCCGAGCCAGTCGGCGACATCGATGCGGCGGAGGCCATGCGTCTGGCGGAGGAGCGCAGCAAGGCGCGCGCGGATGAAGAGGTGGATCAGCTGGCGGAGGCGGGGATGCGCGCGGCGCTGGCGCGGCCGGAGCTGGGCCGGGACTGAAGCTCTGAGGTGGAGCCCGAACCTTCCCCTGGGCTTCGGAATCGCGTCTTCTGCTCCGCGTGTGGAGCCTCGGAGCCGCGTCGACAGGGTGTTCTGCCGATGGGTTGGCAGTCGCTGACGGATGTGAACCGGCGGCCGCTCGCTTTGTGTCCCGACTGCGTGAGGCGAGAGCTCTGGCTAATCGAAGCGCGCTTGGAGATCGATCCCGGTTCCGGAATCTGATCGTCTCTCGACGGGTAAGAGCGGGGTTACGACTTGCGCGCTCGCGCCGTTCCGTTTAAGAACACGGTTGCACCGCGCCCGCAGCGTCCGA
The DNA here is from genome assembly GCA_046263155.1 of Actinomycetota bacterium. Classification (GTDB taxonomy): domain Bacteria; phylum Actinomycetota; class CADDZG01; order CADDZG01; family WHSQ01; genus DATADF01. Next base: position 8,138 of record JBHELF010000042.1, on the reverse strand, counting down.
GTATTTACATCGGTCGCCCAACGGAAAGGGGAGGCGTATGGCAGAAGAAAGAACTCTGCTGGATAGAGCGCGCGAGAACTTGGCCGGCGCAGGGGAAAGCGCCGCAGATGTAGTTGCACCCGGGGCCAGCGATTCCGGCCCGCTGGCAGCAGCGCGTCGGTTGGCGGCCGAAGCCGTGGGCACCGGCGCGGCGATAGCGAGTCCAGGAGAGGCGACCCCCAGTAGGACGCGGTCGGCGGCTCGGAAAACCACCGGTCGGCGGAAAAGCACTGCTCGTGCCGGCGCGGCGCGCAAGTCGACAGGGCGCAAGAAGAGCACGGCGCGCAAGTCACCGGCCCGAAAGACTGCGGGCCGCAAAAAGACGACCGCGCGCAAGTCACCGGCGAGAAAGAAGAGCACCGCGCGCAAGAGCACAGCGCGTAAGTCGACCGCCCGCAAGAGCGCCGGTCGCAAGAAGACCGCGGCACGGAAGTCGTCCGCACGCAAGAAGACTGCCGCACGCAAGAGCACGGCACGCAAGAGCACGGCGCGCAAGACCACCGGTCGCAAGAAGACGACCCGGCGCGCCAAGAGCACGGCGACTCGAGCACGGGGCGCCGCGAAACGAACCGCGGGTAGAGCTCGCTCCGCGGGGCGGAAGGCCACCGGCCGCGCCCGCCGCGCCGCGCGCTAACTCCGGCAGCGGGCTACCTTGCCCGCCCAAAGAAAGATGACACAGGTCGTGGGACTGAAATGAAGTCCTTGATTTTGCGCGGCCCGACCCCGCTCAACGGGACGGTGAGGATCAGCGGAGCCAAGAACTCCGCGCTAAAGATCATGGCCGCGTCGTTGCTTATCAAGGGCGAGGTCGTTATCGAACGAGTGCCGCAGATAACCGATGTCTCTTTGATGTCGGAGGTGCTTGAGCGACTGGGCGCGCGGGTTACGGCACAAGGTGATCGGCTCACAATCGACGCGTCCGGGGAACTCGGGGACGAGACGCCCTATGAGCTTGTGGGTCGGATGCGCGCCTCCATTCAGGTGCTCGGCCCGCTTCTGGCGCGTCTGGGCCGTGCTCGAGTCGCGATGCCCGGCGGGGACGCGATCGGATCACGTCCGATCGACATACATCTGCAAGGGCTCGAGAAAATGGGTGCCAAGTTCACTTCGCAGCACGGCAATATCGAGGGAATCGCGGAGCGCCTTCGAGGCACGCGCTTGTTGCTGGAGTTCCCCTCCGTCGGTGCGACCGAGAACATTCTCATGGGCGCGGTTACTGCGGAGGGCGTGACGGCGGTTGAAAACGCGGCGCGCGAGCCCGAGATACAGGATCTGGCGAACTTTCTTAATGCTTGCGGTGCCAAGATTCAGGGAGCCGGAACGCCCTCCATCACCATCGAGGGAGTCGAGTCTCTCGAGCCGGTCACGCATCGAATCATCCCGGACCGCATAGAGGCGGGAACCTTCGCCATAGGCGCGGCGGCTACTCGCGGAGAGATCATGCTCGAGGAGGTGAACCCCCAGCATCTCGAACTCCCCCTCCAAAAGCTCGAAGATGCCGGAGCCGAGATAAAGCGGGGCGACGGGCAGGTGCGGGTGGCCATGTCGGGGCGGGCGCAATCTCTCGATCTCGTCACGCTTCCGTACCCGGGTTTTCCGACGGACTTGCAGCCGCCGATGATGGTGCTTCTCGCCCAGGCAAACGGCTCGTCGATTCTTTCCGAGAACGTCTTCGAATCTCGCTTCCTGTTTGTCGACGAACTCAATCGCATGGGGTCCCAGATCAGAGTCGAGGGACACCACGCGGTAATCCGGGGAATCGAGCGCCTATCGGGGGCCCCCGTGATCGTTCCCGATATTCGTGCCGGCGCAGCCCTGGTACTGGGCGGGCTAAGTGCGGAAGGAACCACACGCGTTTATGACGACGGGCATATCGAACGTGGGTACGAGCGGTTCGTGACGAAGTTGAACGGATTGGGCGCCGGCATCTCGATGCAAGACGAGCAGTCGGATAGGAGCCCGGGATGAGTGGCCGCAGTGCCCTCAACCGAGTGGCCAACGTCTTGAAATGGTTCGGCTTCGCTTGGATTGCGTTCGGCGTTCTGGGATCGGCTTACACAGCCCTTGTGCTGGTCCGAGCCGAAACCGGGTTCGCTCTCACGCGAGCGGATGAGTGCTGCAGCCAGTTGGGCATCATCGCGCTCGGAACGGTCCTGGCTTCCATGTTCTTCGTTTTGATTGGAGCGATCCTGTTATTGGTCTCCCGCATCTTTGAGCAGGCTCCCGCGCCGCAACCTCGCTCTACGCCGGGATGGCTGCGTTGGGTGCCGGGCGGACTGTTCCTCTATGGGATTTGCATCTTTGCCCTTACGGCAGTCCTCGCTTCCAACGCCAATCAGCTCGGCGATATAGCCGGTGAGATCGTGACCTTTTGTGTGTTCTCTTTCGTCGGGCTCATACTCGTGGCGTCGGGAATTCGGCGTACGCGAGAGCTGAACCCTCACGGGCGTCCCCCCGTTTCCCGCTAACGCTTCCATCGGCGACAACCGAGGCCCGATAGAATTGACCTGTGAACTCCGCACTTACCGTCGAGGATCAAGTCAAGGAAGCCCTGGAGCTGATCCGTCCCGCGATCCAGCTTGACGGCGGGGACATCAGGCTCGCGCAAGTGAAGGACGGGACGGTAACCGTGCAGCTCTTCGGCACCTGCGAAGAGTGCCCCATATCGCCAGTCACATTGAAGCAGGGGGTTGAGCGCATCCTTCGCGACAGGGTGCCCGGAATCACTCAGGTCATAGCGATCGAAAGCTAACTTGTGCCCCGCCTTCGCGGGCCGGCCGGGTCCAGCGGATCAGGTAAATGGAACCCAACTCCTTAGTCGAGCGTGTGCTGGCAGGGGAGCGGCTCGCCATCGCGCGCGTCATCTCACTAGTCGAGGATGGCGGAGACGATCTCGGCAACGTGATGCGAGCGTTGTACTCGCACACCGGAGATGCCTACTCCATCGGCATAACCGGCGCGCCGGGGGCCGGCAAATCCACTTTGACAGAGCGTTTGATCGCTCAGGCGCGCGCGGATGGGCGGAAGGTCGGTGTGCTCGCCATCGATCCCTCGAGTCCATTCTCCGGAGGAGCCCTCCTCGGAGATCGGGTTCGTATGCAGGCACATGCGACGGATGACCAGGTCTTTATTCGCTCGATGGCGACCCGAGGTCACTTGGGCGGCATCTCGCTTGCGACTCCCGAGGCGGTGCGCGTCCTGGATGCAGCCGGAAAAGAGGTCGTGATCATCGAGACGGTGGGGGTCGGCCAGGCGGAGGTCGAGATCACCGACGCCTGTGACACGACTCTCGTTGTAGTCAATCCGGGTTGGGGTGACGCCGTCCAGGCAGCGAAGGCTGGATTGATGGAGATCGCAGACGTCTTCGTGGTTAATAAAGCGGACCGATCGGGGGCCAAGGACACCGTGCGGGAGCTCCGCCAGATGATCGAGCTCTCGGATGCCCCCTGGAAACCGACGATCGTCGCCACCGTGGCGACCAAAGACGAGGGCATCGACGAGCTGTGGAATGGAATCGGGGAGCACAGGCGGTGGCAGGAGGACAACGGCCTGCTCGAGACGCGCCGTCGTCGGAGAGTAGAAAGAGAGATCCGAGAGATCGTGGCGGAGCGCTACCGGGCCCGCATCGATGCCGCGGGCATCGGGCTCGTCGCACGACTGACCGATGAGGTCATCGCGCGCAAGCTGGACCCCTATCAAGCCGCGGATCGGCTCGTGGAGGCGCTTTAGGCAAGTCATCGTCCGTTTTCCGCGCAGGAGCCTGAGGGCGCCGGGGAGAATTACCCGTTCACAAACTCGATCGGAGGTACGCGCATGAAGCCCAGGACGAAAGGCGCCATAGCTGTGCTCGCGGTCGCGCTACTCGCGGCAGTCTCCGGGTTGATTCCCGCCGCCGCGAGCCATAACGGCGATATCCATTCGGACAACATCAAGATGCTTACGCAGCAGCCCATCATGATGACTGAGGAGGCCGCGGCCCAAGGTAGCGACCTCGCGTTCGAGGGTAAGTTGGTGATAGCGGGCGGCTACGAGGGTCCGAGCATCTTCAAGATCGTCTCGGCGAAACAGGGTTATATCAAGCAGCTTGCATTCCTGCCGTGTACTGGGAGTCAGGGCGACGTCTCCGTCTATGGCGATCTGCTATTTGTATCCGTCGACTCGCCGCGCGCGGGGCCGAGCTGCGATGTGAAAGAGAGCGCGGCCGCCAGTCAGCAGCAGATCGCGCAGGGGACAGCTTTCGAAGGAGTCCGTGTTGTCTCCATCAAGGATCCGACCCGACCGGAACAGGTCGCGGCTGTCGATACTCCTTGCGGCTCCCACACTCATACGCTCCTGCCGAAAGGCAAAAGTATCTTCATCTACATCGAGTCGTATCCGCTCGTGCCGACTAGCTGGGGTACCGATTGCAATCCGATCGGCCATCGCAAGATCTCAATCGTCGAGGTGCCGCTTTCAGATCCCGGCAAGGCCGAAATCGTCGGTGACCTCGGTGTCGCCGCGCTCGGATGTCACGATGTCACTACGTTTCCGAGCAAGAACCTCGCGGTAGCGGCGTGCATCAACTACTCGATCGTGTTGGATGTAAAGGACCCTGCCGCGCCCGAGGTGCTGGCGGAGATCGTCAATCCCGACATCCAGATCCATCATTCGACGGCGATGACCTGGGACGGCAAGTACCTGTTGCTCGGCGACGAAGCAGGGGGCGCTCAACCGCCCGCGTCTCAAGGTTGCAACCTGGGCCAGAACGGGACGGCGGGAGCGCTATGGGTGTACGACATAACCGATCCTGCGAATCCGGTCGAGGCCGGTCACTACGGCCCCCCGAGAAGGCCTCCGCTTCCGGACACGCAGGCCGAGGCGAATTACTTGCGTTGCACGACGCATAACTTCAATGTGCTCCCGATGAAGGATCCGAAGAGATACATTGCCGTGGTGTCGTACTACAACGGCGGGATATCCGTGGTCGATTTCAGCGACCCTTCGGCGCCCGAGGAGATTGGCTACTACCTTCCTCTTGAGTCGGGCACGCTTCCCGACATGTGGGCCTCCTATTGGTACAACGGGCTCATCTATACGAACGACCATGCCTCGAAACTCGGCGTCGGCGTATTCGAGCTCGAGGGAACCGGCAAGAAAGACGTGCGCTACTTCCGCACTCGCATGAACCCGCAGCTACAGATTCCTGAGTTCAAGTAAGAGCGCGGCTTACCGGGCCGCGACCAAAATGAACGGATTTGGGCGGCCGGGTGGCCCGCCAACCTGAGCACGAGCAAATACACTGAGGACGATGACGGATGAGTTGAAACGCCGCTGGCGCGAGCGTTTCGAAAAAGCTGAACTCAGGAGCGATGTCGACTTCGACACGCTCTCGAGTGTCGAGGTCGATCCTCTCTACTGGCCGGATGGCCCCGTCGATGCACGCATGGGCGCGCCGGGCGAGTACCCCTTTACGCGCGGGATCTATTCAACCGGGTATCGCGGACGTCTCTGGACCATGCGCCAGTTCGCCGGCTTCGGAAACGCGCAGCAGACGAATGAGCGCTACAAGTTCCTGCTGGAGCATGGTCAAACCGGTCTCTCAGTTGCGTTCGACATGCCCACCTTGATGGGACGCGACTCCGACGACCCGCACTCCATTGGAGAGGTCGGACGATGCGGAGTCGCGATCGATTCCCTCGCCGATATGGAGATCCTATTCCGAGACATCGACCTCGACGCGATCACGACGTCGATGACCATCTCGGGGCCGGCGCCGATGTTGTTTGCCTTCTACGTAGCCGCGGCCGAGAAGCAGGGGGCCGACATCTCCAAGCTCGACGGGACCTGCCAGACCGACATCCTCAAGGAATACATCGCGCAGAAGGAGTGGCTCTTCCCACCCGAGCCCCATCTACGACTCACCGCGGACATGATGGAGTTCTGCGCGCGGAAAGTTCCCAAATACCACCCCCTGTCCATATCCGGCTACCACATCCGGGAAGCCGGTTCGACCGCTGTGCAGGAGCTCGCCTTCACGCTGGCGTCCGGTTTTGCCCACGTCGAGCTCGGGCAGCGTCGAGGCCTCGAGATCGACGACCTCGCCCCGGGGATCTCCTTCTTCTTTAACTCTCATGTCGATTTCTTCGAGGAGATAGCGAAGTTCCGTGCCGCTCGCCGCATCTGGGCGCGCTGGATGAAGGAGCGTTACGGAGCCGTCAAGGAACGGTCGTGGATGCTCAAGTTCCACACCCAGACGGCGGGAGTTTCCCTGACGGCGCAACAGCCCTACAACAACGTCGTGCGAACGGCGACGGAGGCTCTGGCCGCCGTACTCGGTGGGACTCAGTCGCTCCACACCAACTCTCTCGACGAGGTCTTGGCGCTGCCGACCGACGAGGCGGTCGAGATCGCACTGCGAACTCAACAAGTCATCGCTTACGAGACGGGGGTGCCGAACGTCATCGATCCCTTGGGCGGATCTTGGTACGTCGAACAGCTCACCGACCGGACGGAGGCCGCGGCGGAGGACTATTTCGCCAAAATTGACGAGCTCGGCGACGGCTCGATTCTGGACGGGATGCTCCGGGGTATCGAGCAGGGGTACTTCCAAAAGGAGATCGCCGACGCCGCCTTTCGCTATCAGCAGCTGCTCGAACAGGGCAAGAAGGTCATCGTCGGAGTCAACCGCTTCACCGTCTCGGTGCAGACGCCGCCGGAGATGCTGGTCATCGGCCCCGATATCGAGGAGCGCCAGAACAAATCCGTGGCGGAGGTCAGGGCGAATCGTGATGCTCGTGCGGCCGAAGACGCGATTCAAAGTCTCAAGGAGATGGCGCACGACGAATCGCAGAATTCGATTCCGGTTCTGGTCGCCGCTGCGGAGGCTTACGTGACGCTGGGCGAGATGGTTGAAACCCTGAAGGGGGAGTGGGGCGTGTACACCGAGCCCCCGATGTTCTAGGAGCTCTCTAGTTGCTGTTGGGGGTAATGAATAGTTCATTGCCAGAGCAATGGCTTGTTCGGACTGATTAGTTCGGAAATTTCCCGAGGTGGCCGTTCGGCACCGGATCGGACGAATAACTCGCGACCCCGCCAACGTTCTGGACCCAGGCGGAGGTGGCGAACCAACCGAAGGAGCGCGGCCCCTCGAGGTATTCCCACGGCAGAGTGAAGGTCATCGTGTTCGCCGCGATCTCAAATGTGCCGGGAAACACGTCGGCCTCCTGCTTGCTACCGGCGTAGGTCTCCCAGCCCTGAGTGGTCGCCCGGGCACCGAAGCCAAAGCCGTCGCGCTCCCTCCGGCCGGTGACGCTCCATCCCACCATCATGTAGGTCGAGTCGTCGGTCATCCGGTCGGGAAGGTTGCCGTCAAAGTTCACCTGGAAGGAGATGTCCTCGCCGAGCCCTTCGATCTTGACCGCAAGGATCTCCGCGTAGCTGGGGGCCACACCCTGCTTGTACGCATCGGGTTTCGGCTCTTCGACGCGCGCGGATTCGAACCGGAAACGTTCGCCCACCTTCGACGGGACACGAGTCTTGGTGGCGTTTCCCGCGTTGCCGCCCGCCGCGACGTCCACAGCGCCTCCGGGCGCCGGGGTCAAGACCGCGCCTGCCTGCTCTGATTTCTTCTTCGGCCCCCGACCGCCTTTCCGCGAGCCGGCCTCGTCCTGTCGCTTGGCCTGCGAGCGTGCCGTGCCTTGATCCGGTGGCGCCGGCTGGCTGCAGGCGCCGAGTACCAGGGCCCCCACAACAACAACGGCGAACGCGCGCGTCGCCCTCACAGGCCTCGGCCCCCCCGCAGAATGCGATAGCCCAGAACTCCGGCGATTACGGCGAGCACGATCGCAACAATCGCTCCGGCATTCGTCAACGGATCCGATGGTGGAGCCTGCAGCGTGCTCACCGGGGCAGGCGTTGCACTTTGAGCCGTCCACACGCTACCCGTCACTCCTTCTGTCATTGTCGTCCCGTCGCCTCGAGGGGCCACGCGGTCCACGATGTCGTGTCGCCCGGCATCACCGCCAATCCGAGATCCGCGAGGATCGTCAGAAACGTCCGCAGCAGACGCGCGGTTAGGCCCCAGATCACTTTGTCCTGCCAGACCCAGGCCTCGGTGGGGT
>JBHELF010000041.1:0-4600 GCA_046263155.1 Actinomycetota bacterium | reverse complement strand
CGCGCGCAATCCTTCTGTCCGCGCGCGGTCCAGGACGCGCGCATCGTCGCTCACGACCCACCACTCGAGGAAGTCCGTTTCGTGACACAGCTTGAGCGCGTCATCGAGCAAGGCTTCAGCGATCTGCAAGCGCCGCGCTTCGCCGAAGCGTTGAGCCAAACGCCGCTTGGCGTCGCTCAGGCGTTTCACAGGAAGCACTGCGGCATTCACTGAGGGCGCAGCGTAGTGGTCCGTTCGCAGCCCGGCTTCCGACGTGGCGTAGCATTCCCAACTCCTCAGCCGAACTTCAGTCTTCAAGGACTCGCAAATGACCGTGGCCGATCGGAAGCACTGGAAACACCTCTACGAAGAGATCGTCGCGACGGAGATCTGCTGTGGCTGCTCGGCCTGCATCGTTGCCTGCCCGCACAAGGTGCTGGAGCTACGAGATTTCGATCCGAGCCAGATCGATGGGTCGTCACCTTTCGACAATTGTGTGCACGGCGAAGAAGGATGTTCACTTTGTGCGATGGCCTGCCTTCGCCTCGATCCAAAGATCGATTTGATCGAGCAAACAGTCTGGGGGTCGCGGCGTAACGAGGAGCAGCCCGAGGGCCGATACCGGTCGCGCACGTTGGCGCGAGCGACCGATGAGCGAATTCTGCGCCGCGGACAGGATGGGGGAGCGGTGACCGCCCTGCTCGCTTGGGCGCTTGATACGGGAGAGCTCGACGGGGCCGTCGTGGCAGCCCCCTCCGAGACGGTGGCCTGGCTCGACGAGCCGAGGCTCGTTAGGAGCTCCGAAGAATTGCTGGCCGCGGCGGGCTCTCGGTATACGTACTGCGCGACCCCGTTGGGACTGAAGAAAGCGGCCGAAGCCAGATGCAAGAACGTCGCTCTGGTTGGCGTGTCCTGTGAGTCCACCGCGCTACGACAGCTGGCGGCCGAGGGGATCAAACGCTGGGTTCGTCCGGTCAAGCTCGTCGTCGGTTTGATGTGTTGCGAGACGTTCGACTACGAGGCGTTCATGATCGGCAAGGTGCAAGAGGAATTGAAGATCCCTTTGACCGACATCCAAAAAGTGAACGTCAAAGGCAAGGTGATCGTGACCTTGGACGATGGGAGAGACATCGACATCCCGTTGAAGGAGGCCCGTCCCTACGCTAACGAGTGGTGTCACCACTGTCCCGATTTCGCCGCCGAGCACGCCGACCTCTCTTGCGGCGGGCTCGGCATGGAAGGGTGGACGATGATCCTGGTGCGTTCGCCGAACGGCGAAGACTTTCTCAATCGGGCGGTCGCCGCCGGAGTGCTGGAACTTCGCCCGAGCGAGGAGGAGCCCGCCGCTCTAGCCGTCCTGGATCGGCTCGCCCGAAAGCAGAGAGCGCGCGTCGGACCGTTCGATCCGCACGCGCAGGCCGCCTACGCAACCGACCAAGCGCTGGCCGCCGCGCGGAGCGCTCAGGCTCAAGGAGATCAATCGACGGTTTCGTAATGGCGAACTATGGGCGTCTTTTCGAAAAGGGCGCGGAACTCGGCTAAGGCCGCGTCGTATTCGGGGCTGCTCGTAGCGTCCTGAACGGCGCCCAGGGACTCCCAGCGAGACACCGCGGCAACCTCGATCTCGCCGCCGGCGACCTCCTCGGCTCCGATCAGCATCTCGATCCCCAGGCATCCCGGCAGCTTGTCGAAGAACGGCTTGACCTGTTCGCGGAATACCTGCATGCCGCGTTCCACGTCCTCGGGATTCACCGCGGTGTCGAAGATCCGCACGATCATGACGCGTCCCCCCTCTTGTATAGGTGGAGCACTAGACCTTCCAGGCCCCGCGGTTGAACATCCCGGACAACTCAGGGTTGAGCTCCAGCCTGCGGTCGTTCACGGTGTAGGTCGCGGCCACGATCTCACCCACGCCCGGATACCGCTGCACGACTCGCACGCGTTCATCGTCGATCTCGACCACGTTGTACGAAGGTCTCGTATAGCCGCGTACGCGGTGGCTGGAGGCCGTTCCGGAGTTGATCAACAGCATCTCGCCGAGTTGCCAGACGTTTGGGACGTGCTTGTGCCCGCAGAGCACGAGATCTACATGCAACTCACTCAGGAGGGCCAAAACGTCGCCGGCATCCCAGACGATGTTGCGTTCCCGTCCGGTGCCGGGGACCGGCACCAAGTGGTGATGGATGATGAAGATTCGGTAGTCCTCGCCCCATTCATAGGCCGACCGAATCCAGTCGTAACGGAGATGACCGACCTCGCCCTCATTCAGATCGGGCTTCGAGGAATTGACCGCCACGACCGTTGCCCAGCGAGGTGGTGGCTGTCCGTCGGAGGAGCCGAAAGGGAGACGAGTTACCTGTTCGCTCCTTCCGAAGGCATCGCGGAAATGAAGGAATCCAACGTTCTTCAAGTCGTGATTGCCGGGGATGACGATCATCTTGAGGTCTTTGAGGCGATCGAGATAGCGTTTGGCCTCCCGATACTCCGGGGCATATCCCTCTGAGGTGAGGTCGCCGGCGACAACTACCAGGTCGGGGTTGAGTTCGAGGATCTCGTTCATCGCGGCGTCCATGAGTTTGGGATCGAACTTCGCGTGGCCGCAATGGATGTCGGATATCTGGGCGATCGTCAAGTGATTGAGGTTCACGAGGCTCCGTATGATAGAAGCGCACCCAGATCAGCACGCAATGGGCCATATTTTTGGAGTGGGCGGGTGGCATGCCAGGCCAATCGACAGTGAATCGGCAGTGAAATGGATTAGCCCGTGGAACTGACGTACGGCGCGATTCGAGGCCTGCTGAAGCCGCTGTTATCCGTCTGGTTCGATTGGTCGATTGAAGGCGCCGAAAACATTCCCCGCCGAGGTGCCGCTCTGCTCGCGTTCAATCACATCGCCTATCTCGATCCGTTCGCCGCGGCGATGGCCGTGGACAAGGCCGGTCGCATACCTCGGTTCCTCGCTAAGTCGGAGCTTTTTCAGGACAAGCGAATCGCCTGGATTCTGCGGGGCGCGAAGCAGATCGAGGTCCGACGCGGCTCGCCTGCGGCGCCGATGGCGCTTGATCACGCGGTCGACGCCCTCGAGAACGGAGAGATCGTGGTGGTATTTCCCGAGGGCACCATCACTACGGACCCCGAGCTGCGTCCTATAGAGGCGAAGACGGGCATCGCTCGTTTGGCGATGGCGACGCGCGCGCCCCTCATTCCTTGCGCGATTTGGGGAACGCAAAACGTCTGGCCGAAGGGTTATGCGAAGCACTGGCGCCCCGGTCAAGCGATCGTCGTGTCGGTTGGGGAGCCGCTGAAGGTGGAAGGCGGCCTCGATTCGCCCTCGGACTGGAAGCGTGTGGGCCGAGACGTGATGGACGCGATCGGAGTGCAGCTAGCGAGTCTGCGTCCTGCCGTTCCGGACCGCAGGCGGCCAAAGAAGTCGGCCGCGTGAGCAAGGTCGCTTTTATCGGAGCCGGCTCCTGGGGCACCGCAATGGCATCGATCGTGGCTCGCAAAGACGAGCATGAGACGGTGCTTTGGGCACGGCGTTCCGAATTGGCGGAGACGATCAACCTCTACCACGAGAATCCCGAGTACCTGCCCGGCATCGAGCTGCCGGAAAGGCTGCGAGCCACCAACGACCTGGAGGATGCTCTAGACAACGCCCAGACCGTCGTGATGGGCGTGCCCTCGCATGGTTTCCGCGGAGTCCTACGCGAGGTCGGCGGCGTCAGCGGCGACCGTCCCGTCTACGTCAGCCTGACGAAAGGACTAGAGGTCGACACGCGAAGGCGAATGTCTGAAGTTCTGACCGAGGAAGTGGACGGGATTGCCGCGGCCAAGATCGCCGTCCTCACGGGCCCGAACCTCGCGCGCGAGGTCGTCCAGGGATTCCCCGCCGCGTCCACGGTCGCCTGTGCGTCCGGCGAAACGGGCGAGGTTTTGCAGGACATCTTTCACACACCGACCTTTCGCTGTTATCGCAATACCGACGTCGTCGGCTGTGAGCTGGGCGGAGCCTTCAAGAACGTAATCGCCATCGCCGCCGGAATCGCCGACGGATTGGGGTTCGGCGATAACACGAAGGCGACGGTCCTCACCAGGGGGCTCGCCGAGATGGCTCGTTTTTCCGTCAAGTTCGGCGCCCAACCACTCACCTTTCTCGGCCTTGCGGGCGTGGGGGATCTCATCGCTACCTGCGGCAGCGCGCAGTCCCGCAATCACACGGTGGGAATCGAGCTGGGAAAGGGACGGAAGATCGACGAGATCGTCAGCTCAATGAAAATGGTGGCCGAGGGGGTTAAGAGCTGTAAGCCGATCTACGAGCTGGGACAGCGCGCAAAAGTGTGGATGCCCATAACCGAGAACGTGGTGAACATCTGCCACAACGGGGCGACGGTGGAGGATGTCCTCGCCGACCTTCTGGCGCGCGAGGTCCGCTCCGAATTCGAAGGAGTCGAGGAGTACCTGACATTCAACGCGTAGTTTGGAGAGCCTCCGTGAGATCCTGGATCAAGTCCTCGGTGTCCTCGAGGCCCACGGCCAGCCGACAAAATCCCTCGGAGATCCCGACGGCGCGCAACTCGTCGGAGCTGAGCTGCGTGTGCGTGACGCTTGCCGGGTGCGTGAT
>JBHELF010000040.1:0-17208 GCA_046263155.1 Actinomycetota bacterium | reverse complement strand
CCGTGGAAGGCCGCGCTCGGAAAGGCGTGATGGTTGTTGTGCCAAGACTCGCCGAAGGAGATCACCGCCAGCGGCCAGTTGTTGGTACTGAGGTCGCTTGTGGCATAGGGGCGCCGCCCGAAGTAATGACAGATCGAGTTGACGCTCCAGGTGACGTGGTGCAACAGGAACGCGCGCGCCAAGCCGCCCCAGACGAAAGCTGTGAATGCTCCTTGCCAGCTCTGTGTGACGACCAGGCCGATCACGCCGGGCAGGACCAGTGAGAGCGTGGCCAGCAGGGGAAACGCCCGTTCCACCTTTCTGATACCCGGCTCCTTCAGAAGATCGGGGGCCCAGCGGCGCACGTCGGTCCTCTCTTCGGAGAGGAACCACCCCATGTGCGCGTGCCACAGTCCCTTCAGCACGCCGGCGACGCCATCTTGCTCCTGCAGATGTGGGGAATGCGGATCGCCTTCCTTGTCCGCGTAAGCATGGTGGCGCCGGTGATCCGCAACCCAGCTGATGACCGAGCCTTCGATGGCCATCGAGCCGAGGACGGCGAAGACCACACGTGTCCGAGGGGATGCATCGAAGGCGCCGTGCGTGAACATCCTGTGAAAGCCCACTGTGATGCCGAGCCCAAATAGCACGTAGGTAATAAGGAAGATTCCGAGATCAAGGACGTTCACGGCGCCGCCCCACAGAAGCGCAACCGCGGTGACGAGTCCGGCGAAGGGACCAACCGTCAGCGCGAGTACGACGACTCGCTGGAGCCTGGCCTCGCGGGGGCCGAGCAACTTGAGACCCGGAATGCTTTCCGCCGACGCGGCGGGCGGGGCTAACGCCATGAGACCTCCTGATGGGCAGCGATACTTACGGAACCGTAGGTTACGATACCGTAGGTTCGCCGTCCAGCCGGACGCGGGACCTAACGCTGCTGCGGCGGGGGCTTGAACTTCTGGTTCGTCCGGTCCTTGATCATGGCCGCGTCCACCGCGAAGGGAGCGGCCGTTTTCCACGCCTGCAGGCGGGGAGCGACGCGACCCTGGATGTGCGCACGTCGCGCCCGCATGAGGAACGGCAGGTGAAGAATTCCGCCGTTCACCGTCACGGTCGTGTAGGTCGGAACGTGCACATAGGCCTCGGCATTCGCACCCGAGACCAGCAGGCCGATTCGATGCCCGCGCTCGATCACCCAGTCCGTGGGAAAGAGCAAGACATCCTTCTCCCCCGCCGCGTCGACCATCGCGGCGCCGCGCGTCAGCATGATGGCAGAGCCGTCTGGAGAGACGTCGTAAACATTCACGACCAGATTCGTCCGCGGGAGGACCGGCGCGACGTCGACCGTCGCCGAAGGAACTCCCGCGAGATGGACGTCGTACGGCAGCGGTGGCGAGAACGTCCACGTGCCGTGTCCGGCCGCCGATTGCCCGATCGAGCCCGAACCACCCGGTCCGGCCGCGGCGTCGCGTGACCCGAGGTTGGTGGCATCGTCCTCATAGGATCCCGCAAGCAGAGGCGCGTGCACGATCTGGGCATCGCTCGGAGGCCATTGGCTCTCGGCACGCCACAGACCGTCGCTCCCCTGCGCCGCGATTATGGGGTCGCGGTGGGTCGGCGCCTTCGCTGCGGGAACGCCTTTCACGTAGCGATCGAAAAAACGCATCACCTCGTCGAAGAAGCCGTCGCGGCCCATTGCGAGTTGGCTGCCCGCCATCTCGTTGCCGCGCACGTGGTCCCACCACCCGATCCACATGCGCTTCGGCCCTTTTAATGCATTGAAGAATTCGATCGCGCCGCCGCCTGGGTTGGTGTTCGAATCCAGGAAACCAACCGTAAGGAAGGTCGGAACCTTGCTTCCCTTGGCCCGCTCCGAAAAATCGCGGATACGCCAGAATTCGCTCGACTCGTCCTCGTTGTAGTGCTCGATCAATCCCACCTGGCAGTCTGCGCTATGCATGATCGAGTTCGTGATGTATTCGGGATCGTTGTAGATCGAGAACATGCCCTCTCCCTGGCTGCCATAGCTCGCGCTGGGATAAGCGATGGATTGGAGATAGCGGACACGATCGTTGTAGCTACCGCGATAGCGATCGGAAACGATCTCCTGGGCGACGACGGCCGCAAGCCCCTTCGGACGTAGCGCGGCCGCGGCGACACCCGTATTCGCGTCGTAGCTCTTGCCGTACATGCCGACCCGCCCGGTGGACCAAGGCTGCGACGCCGCCCATTTCACGCCGGTCTCGATGTCCATCTGCTCGCCCGGGCCCAGGATGTCGAGGCAGCCCGAACTCCCTCCCGTTCCCCGCAAGCTCACCATGACCACCGAGTAACCGCGCTCGAAGACCTTGGCTCCCTCAATGAAGTCGTAGAAACGATCCGACGGTCCGGGCTCTTGCCTCGGGTTCGTCATCCCGAGGTACGGGCTGACGATGAGGATCACCGGCGTCTTGTCTTTGTCGTCGAGCTTTGCCGGACGCATCACGTCGACGTGGAGGCTCTGCCCGTCCGGTGTTTCGATGTAGGTCTCGTACCAGGTGGCGCCCTTCGGGGGCTCGGCCGCCTTCGTGATGGGCGCGACGACAAGCGCGACAAGAGCCACCGCAACAGAGATGAACTTATGGGCTGTGAGAGTCGACCTCACGCGTTGCCTCGTTTTCAATCCAACCTCCGGAAATAGCCCTTTGGGAGCGCCGATTCCCCGGACTTCGGCACCCGCGGGCGCTCTCCTTCCGAGGTGTATCGATCCTGCTCTCGGGTTAAGAAATCCAGTCGCTGAGAGCCTCGACCTCGGCCGGCGTGAGCTCGTGACCCGCCGGCTGCCATTCCATTGTCAGTTGTGCGCCGCAAGCCCTCAGCAGGTCGCCGAGGGCTTCGGTCTGCTCGGGCGAGATGTAGGGATCTCGCCGCGCACCGGTGAGGAGGACCGAAGTTTGGGAGAGATCTGGGGGTACGTCGGGCTCGAAAGGGAGCATGGCGTGCAGCAAACCCGCTCGGCGAAGAAGGTGCGGATGCAATAAGAGCAAACTCGCGGCGATGTTCGCACCATTTGAATAGCCGACGGCGATGATTTCGTCGCGATCCAGGTCGTATCGCTGTGCGGCCTCGTCTATGAACTCCGCGAGGGCGTGGGTCTGAGTCTTAAGGTCCTCGATGTCGAACACTCCCATCGCGAGACGTCTGAAGAATCGGGGCATTCCGTTCTCCAGCACTTTGCCGCGCGGGCTGAGCAGATGCGCGTCGGGTAGAAGCCGCTTTCCCAGCGGCAGCAGGTCGTCCTCGTTACCGCCCGTTCCGTGCAGGAGCAACAGCGTGGTGGGGTCGGAGCCCTCGATGTAGCGGTGAACGAAGCCGAGGTCGGTCGAACGCATCCCCGCCGTCACGAACGGGACGCGGCGCGCGCCCTTGGGTCCGGAAGGGGAGTCAGTATCTCATTCAGCTTGTCGCGCAGGTGCTCGTAGTTCGGCGGCAACGACAAGCTCTCGCCGAGCGTGGCGAGGTCCTCGTCCGACGTAAAGCCGGGCCCGAGGGTCGCGATCTCAAAGAGAACACCCGATGGCTCCCGAAAGTAGATCGAGCGGAAGTAGAAGCGATCGATTACCGGAGTGGGCGACGCTCCGCCCCCCTCAACTTGCTCCCGCCAGGCCTCGTGATCGCCCATCGGTGAGGCCCACGCGACGTGGTGGACCGTGCCGGCGCCCTGGAGTGGTCGCGTGCCGGCTGGGGCCGGGTCGAACAGGTAGAAGCCGCTGCGCTTCTCACCGCGCGCGACCCACTCCGCAGCGGCGACTGCTTCAAAACCGAGGACCCCCTCGAAGAACTCGGCACTGGCCTCCGGCATGCTGCTATAGGCGCGCACCCCGTCGAACCCACGAATTGCAAACTCGACGGGCACGTCGGGATGCTGCGCGACGAGGGCGTCGTTGCCGGAGGTGTCGATCTTCAGCTCCAACTCAAGGCCCTCGGGATCTGAAAAGAGGACCGAGATCTCGCCGCGCTCGACATCGAGCCCTTCGCGCTGGACCCTTTCCGACCAGAAGTCGAGGGCGGCCTGGGAGGGCACGCGGAAAACAACCCGGTGCACCATTCCGTCGCCGGCGCGGCCGCGAGGCGCTCCGGGGTACTCGAAGAAGGTGATGTCGGCACCGGGACTGCCGGCCTCGTCCGCATAGAAGAGGTGGTAGATGGTCGGGTCGTCCTGATTGACGGTCCGTTTCACCAGCCGCAGCCCCAGCACACCGGCGTAGAACTCAACGTTCTGAGGCGCGTCGGCAGTGATCGCGGTGACGTGATGAATTCCCTCTAATTTCATTACTGCTTCTTACCCCCTTCTCGATGAGAGGACGGCGGTTCCCAAGCGAATTACCGCCTCGCCCACTCGGGATCGAACTCCATTGCGTCCGTTCGCGTCAGTCGTTTGAGATCGGTTCCGCCGCTTCCGATTTTGAAGATCTCCCAGTTCGGAGCTTCCGGATTGACCTGGCCGATGAACACGATCTTCGCCCCATCGGGAGACCAGTCGGGCGAGAACGCGTTTAGTCGAGGCGGAGACAGACTCAGCTTCTCCGAGCCATCGGGATTCATCACAATGACCCTGTCGGCCGGCAGGTTGCCCTCCAGGCGGCCGTGCACATACAAAAGCTTCGATCCGTCCGGAGACCATTCCGGCGCATAATCGTCGACGGGGTCATCGGTCAATCGGGCTGTGCCTGTACCGTCGGTCGCGACGACGAAGACATCCCACTGCTCGTTCCGAAACGACGAGTAAGCAATGCTGTTTCCGTCGGGCGACCATTCGGCAAAACTGTCGTTGACACCCTCGGTTGTCAGGTTCACCGCTCCAGGTTCGCCCAGGCTTACCAGAAGAACGTCCTGGCCGTTGGTGTCGATCTCTCCGCTGTTGTAAATAAGTTGCGTTCCATCGGGAGACCAGCGCGGGTCGGCGTCGCTGACATTGTTATCGGTGATTCGCGACCGGTTGGAGCCGTCGGCATCCATGATGAAGATCTCCGAGTCCGCTCCGTTCGGATAGCGCACGAAGGCAATCCGGTCCGAGTCCGGTGACCAGATCGGCAGTTCATCGTGCACGCGATCCGAGGTCAGTCGGGCTACGTTCCCGCCCCGGATCGGAACCGTGTAGATGTCGCCCCCGTTCTTGCCAAAGCGCGTGAAGGCAACTAACCGTCCGTCGGAAGACACGTCGACGTAGAGCTCGTTTGGTTCCGATCGGGTGAGTTTCGTAACCGTTCCTGAGGCGGTGATCGAGGCAACGTCGGTGGGGCCCTCGAGCGAGCCGCTTATGTAAGCGATACGTCCA
Source organism: Actinomycetota bacterium (assembly GCA_046263155.1). Lineage (GTDB taxonomy): Bacteria > Actinomycetota > CADDZG01 > CADDZG01 > WHSQ01 > DATADF01. Next base: position 11,912 of record JBHELF010000040.1, on the reverse strand, counting down.
TTCTGCGGCCGTCCCTGGGCGGAACTCTCTACAGGTAGCAGCAGGGCGATCACGGCCAAGAAAACCAGAGCCGTCATCGATTTGGCTCGGGTCATTTTCAGCTCCTTTTACGTTCGTCGCCACTTACAACGCGACGAGAGGCACATTTCTGCCCAAGCCGAAGACTTAGGTGCCCGACGAGGGTGAAACGGCTGTCGGGAAGCTTTAGCCGACGGGATCGAGCGGTCCCCGAACCCGATTCCCGTTGATGGGAATCGGGTCCGCCAGGAGATCTTCGAGATGGAGCTCCCCGCCGCATTCCGAGCACGCGACGACAGGCTGTGTAACGTGACCGCAAGTGGTGTGAATGATCGATACCGGCGCGCCGCCCTCCCCCGTCCAACGGTCGCCCCAGCGCATCATCGCCAAGACGACACCAACCAGGTCGCGGCCTTGCTCCGTAAGCCGGTACTCGTAGCGCGGGGGCCGCTCCTCATACGGGCGACGCTCTAGAACCCCCTTGTCGACCAGTTTCTGCAGGCGGTCCGTGAGGATGTTGCGGGCGACCCCGAGATCCCTCTGGAAGGCGTCAAAGCGCCGCACCCCGTAGAAGGCATCCCGGATGATCAACAGCGACCAGCGGTCGCCGATGGCATCCAGGGTCCGGGCGACCGAACACTCCATTGCGGCGAAATCAGCGGGAGTCATGGGGGCATTCTAGGCACCTCAGTTGCTTTTTGCAACCCTGTGCGCGAGACTCCGTTTCGAATTGCAACCTACCAGGGTTGCGACCGGCTTGGGAGGTGTCGATATGAGGCTCGCAACGGCCCCACCGGAGTGGCTCGAGGGCTTGATCGTCGAGCTCACAGAGCTAGATCTTGTAGCCGAACTGGCGCCGGGCTTTGTGAAGCTCGATCTCGGACCGGCGACGCAAGACATCTGATGGCGCCGTCAAGGACGCGCGCCCTCAAGACGACCTGGCTGGCTACTCAGATAACCGGACGAATCTCGGCGCGCCTCAGCGAGCCGTTCGTCGCGCGCCTGTGGTTCACGCCGTGGCCGGTCCCCATCGGCGAGCGCGGCATCGCCAAGCAGCATGAGTGGCTTCGCCCTACGAAGCGAATCGCCCTCGAATCCCGTCTCGGTCCCATTGTGGGATTCGAAGCAGGAGAGGGCCCCGTTGTGCTGCTCGTGCACGGTTGGGGCGAACGGGGATCGTTTCTAGGTGCATTCATCGAACCGCTAGTGGATTCGGGTTTCCGCGTCGTGGGCGTCGATCTCCCGGGTCACGGCGATAGCTCATGGCGTCGGACCAACATCTTCGAATGGGTGGATGCACTGATCGACGTCGCCGACGAGCTGGGAGGTGTGCACGCCGTCGTTGCCCATTCAATGGGCGGTGGGGTGACGACCCTCGCTCTGAACAGAGGCCTCGAGGTGGATGCTGTCGCTCTTATCGCGCCGCCGTCCGACATAGAGAACGTCGTAAAGACGTTCAGCTTTATGTTCCGGCTTCCCACCCGAGCGATTGCGGGGCTGCGCCGGTACATCGACCGCCACTTCGGCAAGACCGTCTGGGATGAATTGATGATCCACCACCACGTTGCAGAGCTCGACGTCCCCGCGCTGATCGTGCACGACGAAGACGACGCCCAGGTCAAGATCGACGAATCGCGGGTGTTAGCGGACCTCTGGCGCGGCTCCCGTCTGCTCACGACTTCGGGCTTGGGCCACGACAAGATCATGCGCGACCCAGACATCGTGGCCGCGGTGATCACGTTCCTAAAGAACGCTGCCAAATCGAATGGGCGGCTGCTCCCAGCGGGCTCCCCCACCTAGAAAAAGGAGGCACTACGTTGGCAACCAAAGCCGTGGCTCTCCCCGCAGCCCATCCCCATTCAGACCCGATGGAATTACCGACGACGCGTCGTCGTGGTGTCCGAAAACTATGGCGCGCATTAAAGGAGACGCGCGTGCACCGTGACACCAATGGATCCAGGGCGCTGGTGGAAGTCGGACGCGAAACCGGGGCGCGCGTCTAGCGCGTCTCTAGGGAGTTGCGCGCACAGTACGCGCGGTTAGGAGGCCCGAGATGATGCCGCCTACCGCAGTGGACGAGTGCACCACCTGATCCGCGGTGTTTGAGGCGATCCAGAAAGTCGACGGGTCCCACAGGATCAACATGATCACGAGTCCCACGTGGCCGAGGCCAAGACCTAGCGCGGCCTCGCGCGCGTGGCGCGGACGTAAGACGTAATACAGGGAGACGACCCCGACGATGAGGGCCGCCAGCGTGTGCCAGCCGTTCGTCTCAAAGGCTCCGAAGACGAGCTCCGACGGTGCCCTCGCCGCGGCATCGGCTCCGATGGGAAAAGTCCGGTCGTAGACGAAGCCGGCAAGCGCGAGCGGGATGTGCCACAGGGCCGAGATCACCAGGAAGACCCGCGCCGGCGTCCACTCGGAGACGTAGGCGACGCTCGAAGCATTCATGTCTCGACTTCATGGGAGGTCGGGCGCACGTGTTGGTCCCGCCGGGACCTCACGGCGTGGCGCAGCAGTCGGGGCATCGCATTGCGGTGCGCGACCGCAACGCGCGGCCAAACAAGGGCCGCCGGCAGCCGGTCGTAACGGATGAAGGTCGCAACAGATAGCTTCTCATCGGCCGTGTGCAGCACGATCTGAGCGGTTAGAAACCAGGACGACGCCTCGAGCCTGAGCCAGCCGTGGTCGCGGCCATCGATCCTCCATCCGGCGATGTGGTTGGAGGACCGGTCCGATTCGAGTCTCAGACCCAGAACGACGCGCCACACAAATTGACCCGCCGCCCCCGCGGCGTCTCTCAATCCGGCTCCCGCCCACTCCTCGGGTGACCAATCCGCCGGGATGGGCGAGACCGTGAACAGGTCGACGTAGTCGGGCTTGTCGAAGGTGCTAAGGGAGAGGATCGAGGGCGGAATGTTGCGCTCTTGGCGCACCGTCGCTCGAAGGCTCATCGCTGCTCCTCCCTTCCATACGGTGCCGTATGGCGTACCATACGCTACCGTATGGTGATGCGCAAACCGGAGCATGGGCCCCTCACACGTGACGACTGGACGCGTGCGGCCCTCGAGACGATCGGCCGTGGCGGCGTCAGCGCAGTGGCTGTGGAAACGATCGCCGCGGAGCTCGGGGCTACAAAGGGCAGCTTCTATTGGCACTTCAAGAACCGCACGGAACTCATTGAGGCTGCCCTCGACCGCTGGGAGGAGCGGCGCACCGACGCGATTATCCAGGTGCTGGAACAGATATCCGACCCTGCCATGCGCCTCCGGACGGTGATGGAAGGCGGCATCGAGACGGGGCCGACCGATCGCGCCGAAATCGCACTGCTTGCCAATCCCGGTCATCCCGCGGCGATCCGAGCTGTTCGTCGGGTTGCCAAGCGTCGAATCGCTTACATGGCGAAGCAATTGGAGGCGCTCGGCTACGACCCCCAGGACGCCCTCGACCGAGCCGTGCTCATCTCCTACGTGTACGTCGGCCACCTGCAGATAGCTCACCTGTGGCCCCGCTTTGTGGCCGCGGACGCCCGACGACGACGCGTCCAGCTCCTCTACGACGCGCTCGTCGGCGGCAATCGCAAGAATCTGAGTCGGAGGTCAGTTGCCCCGGGCGCAGGCCGGGGCAAGCGCGTACGCTCATAAAAGTCAGAATTGGACTCGGAGCGAGGTTCCGTGCCGCCAGAAACTCACTACGCCAAGGGCCACGGAGGCCTCATCGCCTACCAGACATGGGGGCGCGGCCCCGATCTCGTCTACATCAACGGGTCGGTCAGCCACGTAGACGTTCGCTGGGAATCCCCGCGGTTCACACAGTTTTTAGAGCGATTGGGCTCGTTCTCGAGAGTGATCACGTTCGATCGCCTCGGCACGGGCGCATCGGATCCCATCCCCGCCGGCATGACTCCGACCTGGGAGGAATGGACCGATGACCTTCGCACGGTGCTGGACGCGGTGGGCTCAACCAAAGCGACGATCTTCGCTATGAATGATGCAGCCCCGATGGCGCTCTTGTTCGCCGCCGCCAAGCCCGAACGGACGACCTCTCTTGTCATCGGGAACGGCACGGCGCGATGGCTCGCGGCCGACGACTACGCCTGCGGGATTCCGCGGGAGGCGGCCGAGTCGCTCGTTCGTTACCTGACCCAAATCTGGGGGACGAACGACGCAGTCATAGCGACGAATCCATTACTGGCGAATGATCCAATGGAACGGGCTTGGTTCGCGAAGTACATGCGTGCAAGCTCGACACCCCGGATGATGGGCGCGCACCTTGAGCCGGTTATGGAGCTGGATCTCCGTGCCGTACTGCCGACGATTCGCGTCCCGGCCTTGATCTTCCATCGCCGCGCTATCCCCCTGATTCCTTTCGAACAAGGTCGCTACCTCGCCGACAACCTCGCCGACGCGAAGTTCGTCGAGTTGGAGGGAAGTGACACTGGACTCTTTTTTGGCTCCGACGCGGAGATGATCCTCGACACGGTTGAAGAGTTCGTCACCGGTGAACGCCCGCGGGTGGCAACCGATCGGGCTCTGGCCACCGTCCTATTCACGGATCTTGTCGGGGCTACTCAACGTGCGGTCGAGTTGGGAGACCGGAGCTGGCGCGACTTTCTCGATCGTCACGACGAAGTCGCACGCCGCGAAACCCAACGCCACCGAGGCCGTGTATGGAAGACGACGGGCGACGGAGTGCTCGCCACTTTCGAGACTCCGGGCCGCGCGATCAGATGCGCGCTCTCGATCCAGGACCAGCTGGGGAATCTTGGCGCTCCGGTTCGGGCGGGGCTTCACACCGGCGAGGTGGAGCTTCGCCATGACGACATCGGCGGAATCGCGGCTCACATTGCCGCACGCGTGATGGCGGAAGCCGGACCTGGGGAAACGCTCGTCTCCTCCACCGTAAAGGACCTCGTCGCTGGTTCGGATTTGCGCTTCGTCGATCGGGGGCCTCGGGCGCTCAAGGGCCTCCCAGACGAGTGGCGCCTATTTGCCGTCGAGGCCTGAAGGAATGGATGGTCGGATGCAGCAGGAAGAGGATTGGTGGCGCAAAGTGCTCGCGGGAACGCATTCTCGATTGCGCTGGGGCCGCCGAGTTTTCGTCAGGCTCCCGACGTATCCACGCTGCAAGCTTTGCAGTGCTCCGTTCGAAGGCGCCGGCGCGCTGCTGATGCAGCTCGTCGGACGACGGCTGTGGCGGAGAAATCCCAAATACTGCGGGGCGTGCTTCAAGATCATGGAAAGACGTAGAGGCGGTGTCGAGATCGAGTGCACCCTGCTGTTCGCTGATGTCAGAGGTTCGGTCGAACTAGCCGAAGGTAGACATCCAACCGAGTTCCGCGCTCTGATCGACCGCTTTTATAACTCCGCCGTCCGCGTTCTGGTTGAGCACGATGCGATTGTCGACAAACTGGTGGGCGATGAGATCATCGGGATCTTTGTACCCGGGCTCGCCGGACAACGTCACGCGACGCGCGCAATCGAATCGGCCAGGGCCCTGCTCGCTGCGACGGGGCACAACTCGACCTCACCTTGGATTCCGATTGGCATTGGCGTGCACACAGGCTCGGCCTTTGTTGGGACTGTGGGGGAGGCCCCACACCTCGAGTTCACGGCGCTCGGCGACACTGTCAACACGTGTGCGCGCCTCGCCTCATCCGCAGGTAAGGGCGAGGTGCTGGCCTCCGCGGTCACCGCAAGGGCTGCAAATCTAAATACCGGTCTAGAACAGCGAGCCTTGTCTCTCAAGGGAAAGGGCGCAAAAACGGAGGTAGTCGTGTTGCGGTCGACGTCGCAGTCTTCACCTCTGACCTGAGACGGCGAGCACCTTCTCTATCGACAATCACCTACCGCGGAAAGGAAAGCTCCTTGGCCGCCGGAGCGAAGGCCCTCAGCCGCCAAGCTCTTCTCAAGATCGTCCAGTGGGATTTGCGCTCCCATGCCGAGCCCGCAGAAATCGGCTGCCTTCCACCAGCATGTGCAGGCAGCCCTGGGCTAAGTTGAGCATCACCGCGAGTCGGGAACGCCGTTAAGTCACAGAGTGGGCATGCCGAGTGATGCCGATCAAGACACGTGGGCAAATGGCAGGCTCAGTAACCGCGCTTCTACTTTCAGCATCAGTACTTTGGCTCGCCAGGGGATGTCGATCATGTCATCTGCGCCGAACCTCGATTCGCCCGCGCACGTCCGATCCCTTATTTCCTTGCGCATCCTTCGCCGTGATGACGTACACATAAGTGCCCGGGCGGACGAGCTGGCCGTTTCGATCTCGGCCGCTCCAAACGACGGCCGTCCTTCCGCGGCGGCGGGGTTGCGCGCGAAGAAGGAAACGGACCAGTCGTCCGTTCCTTTTGATCGCGATAGTCACGACCGCGTTCTCGGATAATGAGAAATGGATCGCGGCCCGCTTTCTGCGAGCTTCGCTTCCGGGTGCGAACGGATCAGGAGCATCCGACATGTGATTGATTTCGGGCGCAAGCTCATCGCTCTTGGGTTGCACTCCGTCAAGAGGGCTGGGCAACGGGGTCAGCACCGGAGTAGGCGTCGTCTCGGCCAGAGGTCGGTCCCGATCCTGCCCGGTGGGCGGGATGACCTCATCGAGCGGTGGAAGTTCAACCGCGGTTACATAAAGGTCGGCAAGCGTAACGACGTCGGGATTACCGATGGCCCACACGGCAAGACGGGCGATCGACCCACTGCCGACGGCGGCGCTGATGGCGGAGAGCGAAAAGCCTCGCGCGCCAGTAGCTCCTGGAAAAAGGTCACCTGCATCGCCCACTGCATAACTGGATCCAGGATTCCCCAGCTCGTTGAGACCATCGGCCTGGACGAGGGATAGAAGCCGCTGTGAGTCTTCGGCGTTGCCGATTTTGGAGGAATCGACCTGCCAGATTGCAAGCCCATTGGTAGGAAAGTCCGCGGCCCAGCCGAGCATCTGTCTGTTTTCCACGAGGAGATGTTGCGGAGAGCCGATCTCACCGTCGGGGAACAGGCGGTACACGCCCGTGAATGGACCTTGATGGGCAGATTCCGATGCCGGAATCGGGACCCGACTCAGATTCTGCGTCACGTCTTGCGGGCGCGCCCAACCGAGCGCGATCTTGGACCAGGCCGATAACGGCGTAGGTCGCCACGGTCGCCTGCCATCAAATCCGTAGGTCCCTGTTGCCATGACGTCCCAGGGACCAACCCCGCCTGGACTTGAATAGTCGGTGTCGTAAAGATCCGGCAATCCCAGCACGTGACCGAACTCGTGAATGAAGATCCCCGCCGAGATCATCCCCCGGGGCGCGCCCTCAGGCGTGAACGAGTCGCTGGCGTATCCCTCAGGCTCGATGGTGAAATCCTTCACCGCCACGGATCGTCCTGTGGCGCAAATGTCTGTCGTCGACACGGGGCTTGGAAGACTCCATTTCAAGGACCACAAACCCTGGCGGGTTTCCTCGGCTCCGGGCCCGGCGTGCACGACAAATAGGGAATCGACATACCCGTCACCGTTTGTGTCGAAGTCGCAAAAATTCATCAGGGGATCCGCAAGGACAACGGCATCCTTCACGAGCGAGAAGTCGTTGGGCTCAATTCTTTGATAGCCGAAGCTCGATCCGGCGTAGGTGGCGAGCGTGCGCGGAAGACGCAGCCACGACGGGGTCACATCTCCCGTGACATCGAAGAGTCCACCGGACTGATCGAGAAAGTAGTCGCGCATGGAGCCATTTCCATAGGGATAAGCCTTCTGAAAAAGCATGTCTCTGTAGTCGCCGGGTCGATGTGTGACCGCGTCGGCCGGTTGATCAAAGAAGTCGATCAGGATCACCGGTATGCGCGCGGTCCCGGCAATCACGACGTTTTCGGATTCGTGCTCTTGGCGGCGCAGGCTCGGCATGGGGACGCGCGATCCACCTCGGCCTCGTCTTCGTTTCTCGTAGGGACTACTTCGCTCGGCTCTTTCCGCACCGGATGGAAGATCAATTGGGTGGGGCCTATGCGCGGCCGGATGCCTCGGCCGCGCCGTCCTCCGTTGCTCGTCGGCAGATGCAACGAGGGAGGTCGCCGCGACCGCGAGGACCGTAGCGATCGCGGCGACCTGAAGCTGTTGACGCATTAGTGCATGACGCGACCCATGCCGGCGCTGCGAGTGACTAGGACGAGACCCAGGATCATGAGGAGCAAGCCCGTCCCGAATATCGAACCCAGAGACGAGCCCGTGAACGGCAAATCCGCACCGGCCGCCTGCGATTGCTGTCTCCGAGGAGAGACGGTTGTCCCTGTGGCCGGTTCCGGTCGTTGAGTGATCCTCGAACCGAGTACCTCAGCGTCCTCTTGTTCCTGCGTCGGCTCCCCGGACGAATCCGGTTGCCCTGGAGGAATCGATAGCACCTCCGGAATCGGAAGCTCGCCTGTCTCGCTTGGCCCTTCGGGTCCCGGCACGTCTCCATCAGAAGGACCGGGAACGCCGGGACCGGTGGGATCGAAGGGACCTGGCCCACCCGGAACACCGGGATCGAAGGGACCACCGGGGCCGGGATCGAAGGGACCACCCGGGCCGGGATCGAAGGGACCACCCGGGCCGGGATCGAACGGACCACCCGGGACACCCGGATCGAACGGACCACCCGGGCCGGGATCGAAGGGACCGGGACCACCGGGGACACCGGGATCGAAGGGATCACCGGGGCCGGGATCGAAGGGACCGGGACCACCTGGCACCCCATGGCATTCCTGAACTCCATCCGGCGGTATGGGCTGCCCCGCCATTTCCGTCCCCGCCGGACACACATCAGGACGCGGACCACCCGGGGCACCGGGATCGAAGGGACCTGGACCACCCGGGACACCGGGATCGAAGGGTCCGGGAATACCACCCGGCACCCCATTGCATCCCTCAACGCCACCCGACGGCACGGGCTGCCCCGCCATTTCCGTCCCCGCCGGACACACATCGGGTCCGGGACCACCCGGCGCGTTGGGATCCAAGGAACCGGGACCACCTGGCACCCCATTGCATCCCTCAATGCCACCCGACGGCATGGGCTGACCCGCCATTTCCGTCCCTGCCGGACACACATCGGGCAGCGGTTCGTCCTGCGGCGTTGCCCCACAGAACTTGGCTCCCTTGTCGATCCACCAGGTCGCGACTAGATGCCCAGCTAGATCGCTCTTTTCCGCGGTGCCGTCGGGGTGGATCGTGTCCGAGCACGAGACGTGCAGTGAGTTGACGTGCAGGGATGGGGTGCTCGACTTGAAGATGTCGTTGCCACCACACCAGTTGTCGTCGGAATCAATGTGCCCATCGGTGTAGAGGAAGTAGTACGAAACGCACTTGCTGCTCTTCCCCTCGGCCGGGTCCTCATCGCATCCCTCGACGCCACCCGGGGGTATGGGCTGCCCCGCCATGTCCGTCCCCGCCGGACACACATCGGCCGGTAGTTCATCCTGCGGCGTTGCGCCACAGATCTTGTCTCCCTTGTCGATCCACCAGGTGGCGACCAGGTGCCCGCCAAGGTCGCTCTTTTCGGCGGTTCCATCGGGATGGATCGTGTCCGAGCATGAGACGTGCAGTGAGTTGACGTGCAGGGATGGAGTGCTCGACTTGAAGATGTCGTTGCCGCCACACCAGTTGTCGTCGGAATCAACGTGTCCGTCGGTGTAGAGGAAGTAGTACGAGATGCACTTCGTGCCCTTCCCCTTGGCCACCTTCGCATCGCATCCCTGGACGCCGCCCGGGGGCATGGGCTGTCCCGCCATTTCCGTCCCCGCCGGGCACACCTCCGGCGACGGCTCGGACGAAGGTGTCGGTGATTGACTGGGCGCAGGCCCGCCGTCGCTGGTGCACTCTGACGGCGCGCTCCCGCTGACCGTCGACGTTCCGGACTTGGCGGTGGCCCCTGCTAGGAGCCGATCGAAGCTGCGAGTGAACTGGGTGCCGAGCTCTCCCTCGAACATCACCGAGTTGCCACCGGCAAAGGTCACCACGACGTTGGAGAGGTCTTTGCTGGAGGTGACTTTTACGGTCGTGCACCCCACCGAGATGGTCATGTCGGCCTGGCTGGCCTTAGACGGCTGTTGCACCCCCGGCGACGGGCTCGGCTGCGCGGGCGGTGTCGGACCGGGCGCAGGCTGCGACGCAGAGGTCGGCGAGGCACCAGGCGAAAGCGCGCCGTCGGTGGTGCAGTTTGCCGGCGCGCTCCCGCTGATCGTCGACGTTCCCGACTTGGCCGTGGCACTCGCCAAGAGCTGATCGAAGCCGCGGGTGAACTGGCTGCCGAGCTCCCCCTCGAACTTCACCGAGGTGCCCCCGGCAAAGGTCACCACGACGTTGGACATGTCCTTGCTGGAGGTGACCTCTACAGTTGTGCATCCCACCGAGATGGTCATATCGGCCTGGCTCGCGACGGCACTAGACGTGCCAGGGGCGGTTCTCTCGTCGTCGGCTGTGGCCGCGGGGCTCAGCCCCAGGACCAAAAGCAACATGACGCCAAACCCATACAGCGCTGATCGTGGCGTTCGAAAAGGACGCGACGAGATACTAGAAACGCGCGATTCGGTCAAACCGCCCATTCGCCGCTGCCGCACCGCTGCCTCCCGTGGCTCGGTGCCCCGCGACGTGCGCCGCGCTTTTGCTACCCGCCAGGCAATCAATCAAAACCGCGGTTTGGGCAGGTAGTGCTACTGTTTGCCCGCGTCCGACTAACTCTAGAATTAACAACTAGTTGGACGCTGGTGACGGGGGGTCACTTGGGAACCGTCGGCCGTAAAACAGGCTTCGGTTGGGGGGTCGGGCCCTCGCGGGAAGGCTGGCCTCGGCGTCTGGACACCGACACTGCCTCACGGCGTGCGCCCAATGTTCAGAACGCCGGGGCCAGCACCCCATCCTATGAAACGTCGGACCGATGGGCATTGTCTTCGTCACACGGGGCGCCCTCACGTGGGTAAGGACCGGGCAGTGCCCGAACAGACTGAACGAGATGCAATCCCATCGTCCATTCGCCAACTCGGACAAACCGCGTACCACACACCTAATCGGATCAATCGATTCCTAAGGCTGGCACGTGAACATCTGGACATGGATGTCGCCTTTGCATCTCACTTTGAGAACGGGAGACAGGTTTACGTCGCGGTAGACAACGGCGGTAAGCCCGCGGGAATCGTCGAAGGAGAGGAAATCTCGCTTGAAGCGTCCTACTGCGAGAAAGTGGTGGCCGGCCAACTTCCAAATGTGCTCCCCGACACGTCGATAGATCCTCGCGTGCGAGATCTACCCGCGACCGAAACCGCAGACGTCGGCTCTTACGTGGGGATCCCCCTTGTGTTTTCCGACGGTCGCATCTACGGAACTCTTTGTTGCATAAGCCGCAATCCGGATCCCAAACTCGCCGAGCGAGATCTCACGTTCATCAAACTGATCGCTCGTCTGCTGGCGGATCAGTTCGAGAGGCAAGAGCTGTATGCCACTACCTGGAGGCTGCAGGTGGAGGCCGCGGGCGTAGCAGCACTCGTAAATGCGTTGGCCGCGCGCGATGGCTATACAGGCGAGCACTCAGACGCCGTAGTCCAACTCGCCAGCTCGGTCGCCGAGCGGCTTGGTTTCGAGCGGGACGAGGTGCTGAAGGTCAGGCAGGCTGCTCTGCTGCATGACATCGGGAAGATTGGCGTTCCCGACTCCGTACTGAGGAAAGAAGGCCCGCTGGACGACGCAGAGTGGAAGATCATGCGTACGCATCCTGTGATCGGGGCGTCGATTGCAGAAACAATTCCCGGGATTCAACAATTGGCTCCGATACTCCGAGCCGAGCACGAGCGCTGGGACGGCAACGGGTACCCAGATGGTCTTGCCGGGAACGGCATTCCGTTTGCAAGCCGCATCGTTTTCGCGTGCGACGCCTACCACGCGATGGT
>JBHELF010000039.1:0-23643 GCA_046263155.1 Actinomycetota bacterium | reverse complement strand
ACGATTCAAGTACTGGCGTGACCGTGCGAAGACGCAGGCCGCATGGAGAGGCTCAGCTTTCACCGTAGGGGACCTCGGCTGGTTAGACGACGACGGTTATCTGTTTCTGTCCGGACGTAAGAACGACACGATCATCACGGGTGGCGTGAACGTCTATCCACAAGAGGTGGAAGAGGTCCTCGCCTCCCATCCCGCCGTGCGCGAAGTATTGGTCTACGGCCGACGCAACGCGGAATGGGGGCAGGAGGTGTGCGCGTTGGTCGTTCCGGCCTTTGGCCAGCCGCTGGACCCTGCCGCTCTGAAGAAGTGGGCCCGCACAAGGCTTGCCGGCTTCAAGACCCCCCGCCGCATCGAGATAGTCGAAGAACTGCCTCGTAATGAATCGGGCAAGGTCCGCCGCCCCACAGCGTAGGAGAGTGGGCCTTATTTGTAAGGGGGCTCGCCCTCCGCGGCCTCTCTCAGCCTTTCTCGGTCCTCCTTGGTGTGCCAGACACCGGGGAAGATCAGCGTACGGAAGATGCGGTGCAGCATTCCCACGACTGCTGCGACTATCCGTTGAGGACTGGTCAAGCGGGATCTCCTTAGGAGCGACGGGAATCTAGTTCGGAGCACTTGGCGCGGATCGCCTCGGCGGCCTCGCGCAATTGCGCCAGCTCCTTTTCGTCTAAGTCGAGCTCGACGATCTCGGTGACGCCCCCGCGTCCCAGCTTGGCCGGCACCCCCAGGTACACATCGGACACGCCGTACTGCCCGGTCGTCCACGCGCACGTCGGCAGCACTTCGTTCGTATCGCCCAGGATCGCGTTCACCATCTGCGCCGCCGAGACCGCCGGCGCGTAGAACGCGCTCCCCTTCTTGAGATAGCCGACGATCTCGGCCCCCGCGTCGCGCGTGCGCTGGAAAAGCTGCTCGAGATCGTCTTCGCTCACCAACTCCGGAAGCGGCTTCCCTTGCACCGTCGCCTGGCGCGGTAGAGCGACCATCTGGTCGCCGTGCGACCCCAGCGTCATCGCCTCCACCGAGGTGCGCGGCACCTCCAGCTTCTCGGCAATGAAAGTGCGCAGCCGCGCCGAGTCCAATACTCCGGCCATCCCCATTACGCGCTCCTTCGGAAAGCCCGACACGACCGAAGCCAAGTAGGTCATCTCGTCGAGGGGATTGGAGACCACGATGATGATCGTGTCGGGCGAGTCGGCCGCTATCTCCTCGGTCACGCCGCCGACGATCTCCGAGTTGGCGTCGAGCAGATCCATACGGCTCATCCCGGGCTTGCGCGGTAGACCGGCCGTAATAACCACCACGTCGGAACCGGCGGTGTCAGCGTAGTCGTTGGTGCCGCTCACATGAGTGTCGAACCCCACTACCGGCCCGGACTGGTTGATGTCAAGCGCGAGTCCCTGCGGGAGTCCTTCGACAATATCGATCATCACTACTTCGTCGGCGATGTCTCGCTCGGCGACGCGCCTGGCGGTGTTCGACCCGACGTTGCCCGCGCCGACGACGGTGACCCTCTTGGATGTTCCTGCCACGCCCGCCTCCTGTGTCCTTAGGACGCGGCCCCGCAGGCCGCGACGTCAGCCGATCTGCTCGATCTTTTCGATCACCGCGTCGGCCACTTGAGAGGTGCCCACCGCGGTCGGATCGTCGCGCGACTCCTTCATGTCGTAGGTAACCGACTTGCTTTCGGCGATCACATCGGCGATGGCCCGCTCGAGGCGCTCCGCAGCTTGGATCTCGTCGAGGTGGCGAAGCATGAGAACACCCGAAAGCATCATCGCCATCGGATTGACCTTGTTCTGGCCGGCGTACTTGGGAGCCGAACCGTGCGTGGGCTCGAACACCGCAGCCTCGTCCCCGATGTTGCCCCCCGGGGCCACGCCGAGCCCTCCGATCAAACCGGCACCGAGGTCCGAGACGATGTCCCCATAGAGGTTCGGCAGCACCATTACGTCGTAGAGCTCGGGTTTTTGCACGAGCTGCATCGCCATGTTGTCCACGATTCGATCCTCGAACTCGATCCCGGAATCGGAGTACTCATCCTCGGCGACCTGACGCGCAACCTTCAGGAACAAGCCGTCGGAGAACTTCATGATGTTGGCCTTGTGCACGGCAGTCACCTTCTTGCGGCCGTGCTTGATCGCGTACTCGAAGGCCGCACGCACGATCCGCTGCGTTCCCGTTATCGAGATCGGCTTGATCGAGATTCCGGAGTCCTCACGGATGCGCCTGGCTCCCAGCTCCGCCAGGAAATCGATGAGCTTCCGCGCCTCGTCCGAACCTTGTTCGAACTCGATCCCGGCGTACAGATCCTCATGGTTTTCGCGTACCACCACCAGGTCGATGTCCTGGTAGCGCGAGCGCACACCCGGGTAGGACTTGCACGGGCGCAGACACATGTAGAGGTCCAGCTCCTTACGCAGAGCGACGTTCACGCTGCGAAAACCAGTACCCACCGGCGTCGTGATCGGTCCCTTGATCGCGCATCTGTTGGCGCGAATGGATTCCAGAACGTGATCGGGCAAAGGGGTTCCGTACTCGTCCATGACATCGGTGCCCGCGTGCCGAACGTCCCAATCAAAGGCCACTCCGGTTGCCTCAAGGACTCGGCGCGTCGCCTCGGATATCTCCGGGCCCGTTCCATCGCCGGGAATCAATGTGACGCGGTGCACCGTCGCTGACATCGGCGAAAACCTACCTGATAGCCTTGCGCCGACGGTGCCCGGCCAAGGAGGCTTCGTTTGATGGCGACTCCCGGCAAGGGTCTCGAGGGCGTCGTAGCCGCCGAGACGGCCATCAGCGACATCGATGGTAAGGAGGGTCGACTCCTTTACGTCGGATACGACATCCACGACCTCGCACCCAACGCTACTTTCGAGGAAGCCGTCTACCTCCTTCATCACCTCGAGCTCCCCAACCAGAGCCAACTGGACGAGATCAAGGACCAGATCACCGCCGAGCGGGAGCCGAACAAGCTCGTGATGGATCTGATGCCGCACCTGGCGAAGAACTGTTCGCCGATGTCGATGCTGCGCACGGCCGTTTCTGTCTCATCGGCCAACGATCCAGATGGCTGGGACACCTCGGAAGAGGCGAATTACCGAAAGGCGGTCCGGCTCACGGCGGTCTTCCCGACACTGGTCGCCTACTACGACCGGCTCCGGAACGACCAGGCCCTAGTGGCGCCCGACGCCGGGCTTTCGCAGGCCGCGAATTTCCTGTGGATGCTCAAGGGAGATAAGGCCGACGACGAGGCCGCCCGCATCTTCGATGTCTGTCTGATCCTGCACGCAGACCACACGATGAACGCGTCCACGTTCGCGGCGCGCGTGTGCGCGGCCACCCTGTCCGACATCCACTCCTCGGTCACGGCCGCGATCGCGGCGCTGAAGGGACCTCTGCACGGCGGAGCCAACGAGCAGGTCATGCGCATGATCAAGGAGATCAAGGAGCCCGGCAGGGCGCGCGACTACACCCTTCAGAAGCTGCGCGCCAAGGAAAAGATCATGGGATTCGGGCACCGTGTGTACAAGACCGAGGATCCTCGGGCTACACATCTTCGGCGCATGGCTAAGGAGCTCGCCGATAAGACGGGCGACGGCAACAACTATGAGATCTCGCAGGAGATCGAGAAAGCGGTGATGGACGAGAAGGGGATCTACCCGAACGTCGACTTCTACGCCGCGTCGGTGTACGGCTATCTGCAGATCCCCACCGATCTGTTTACTTGCGTCTTTGCCTGCAGCCGCGTCTCGGGATGGACCGCCCACGTGAGGGAGCAGTACGCGGACAATCGCTTGATCCGGCCGGACCACGAGTATGTGGGCCCGGACCCTCGGCCCTGGGTCTCTCTCTCCGAGCGCTAACGGGCGCTCAAGAAATCCACTAACAGTTGGTTCACGATCGCGGCGCGCGAGAGAGGTAGCCAGTGGCCGCCCTCCACTCGCTCATAGGTCCATTGCGCCTCGACGTAACGCCACGATCCGGTCATCTGCGCTTCCGTCACGGCCCAGTCGTTCGTTCCCAGGATTCCCAACGTCTCCGCATGCACGGCGGGGTAGCGCAGCAGATCCCAGGGGTGCGCATTCGCCCGGTACCAGTTGAGCCCGGCCGTCAATGCGCCTGGACGCGACAGGTCTTCGAGATAGCGCGCCAAGTCGCGCGACCCTCCGAAAGCCTTTCGAAACAGGGCCCAATCACGCGCACGCATGGCACGTTCCGGGAGTCGGGGCACCTGAAAGGCGAGCGTGTACCACGACCTCAGCATCTGCCTCGGGCCGGCACGGATGAAACTCCGCGGGTGCCCTACACAGAGCGCGACGAGTCGATCCACCCGCTCGGAGTGCCAACCTGCTAAACCCCATGCCGTCACCGACCCCCAGTCGTGCCCCACGACATGAGCTCGATCCACCTCTAGGTAATCGAGGATCGCGATGAGGTCGGACATGACCCTCGCCATGCCATAGGCGGCGACTCCCTGGGGACGATCGGAGAGCCCAAATCCCCGAAGGTCGACGGCCAGCGTGCGAAACCCCGCCCGTACGAGCTCCGGGACTTGTTTTCTCCACATGTAGGAGGAGTCGGGGAAGCCGTGGATCAGTAGTACCGGCCGGCCGGCCCCCTCGTCCCAGACGTTCAGCTCGACCTCGCCGTTGCGGACGCGATGGACCGGCATCGAGCCCGCGCCTAGAGAGGTCCGCGAGCTCTCTGCGCAAGACCGACCGTGTTCTTGAGAAGCATGGCGATCGTCATAGGCCCGACTCCCCCGGGAACGGGAGTGATCGCGCCCGCGACCTCGCTGGCGGCCTCGAAGTCGACGTCGCCGACGAGTCCGTTCTCGGTGCGGTTGATTCCTACGTCGATGACGGTTGCTCCCGGGGCGATCATCGGCCCGGTTATCGCATGCGCGCGCCCGATGGCTGCGACCAAGATCTCGGCGCGTCTTGTGTGACTGGACAGGTCCTTCGTGCCTGTATGGCAGACGGTCACCGTGGCGTTGGCGCCGCGCGCCTTCTGCATCAGTAGCGCGGCGAGCGGCTTGCCCACGATGTTGGAGCGCCCCACGATTACGACCTCGGCCCCCGTCGTCTCGATGCCGGACCGAAGCAGCATCTCCTGAATCCCTAGAGGAGTAGCGGGGGCCACCACAGGTTCACCGGCGAGCAGGCGGCCCAGGTTGTAGGGATGAAATCCGTCCGCATCCTTGCTGGGCGAAACCGCGTTCAAGACAAGTTCCTCGTCGATGTGCTCGGGAAGCGGAAGCTGGACGAGGATCCCGTGCACCGACTCGTCGTCGTTCAGCTGCCTCAATAGATCGAGCAACTCGTCCTGAGGAATGCTGGCATCGAGGTCGTGGTCCCAGGCCTTGATCCCTGCCTCGGCGCACGCCTTCCGTTTGGAGGAGACGTAGACGCGCGAGGCCGGATCTTCCCCGACGAGAACGGTGGCAAGTCCGGGGGTTATGCCGCTCTCCCCGAGCCCGGCGACCTCGGCCGCGACCTCCTTCCGGATCTCGGCTGCGATCGCCTTACCGTCGATGATCTTCGCGGCCATACAACCCCCTTGCGGTGAACTCGGGCATCCTACTCAGCGGCGAAACTGGAGCTCCTGATGACCGACAAGCTGGTAACACCTCCGACGACGACGACGCCCGCCGGCGTCGAACCCGAGGCGCCCTTCGCGCGCATCGGGATCGCACGTCCCCTACGTATTCGAGACTTCCGCTTGCTCTGGACCGGACTCACGGTCTCGCTGATCGGCGACGGTCTGTACGTCGTGGCAATCGCGTGGCAGGCGTACGAGCTCTCCAATGTGCCCACCGCTTTCTCATTGGTAAGCGTCGCGTGGAGCTTGCCAATGGTGATCTTCCTGCTGGTCGGCGGTGTCGTCAGCGACCGCTTCGAGAGGCGACTTGTCCTCATCGCCTCGGACGTCATCCGGGGGGTGGCCATCGCGGCGATGGGTGCACTCGCCCTTACCGGAGTCATGGAGTTGTGGCACCTAGTCGCTTTGGCGGCCCTGTACGGCATAGGCCAAGCCCTCTTCGGACCCGCGTTTGGCGCGATCGTCCCCGACATCGTTCCGACCGACGATCTCGTCCAGGCGAACTCCCTCGACAACTTCGTTAGACCGCTGGGCGAGAGACTGGCGGGACCGGCCCTCGGTGGCGTGATCGTGGCCACGTGGGGCGCGGGCTGGGCGTTCATGCTCGACGCCGCGACCTTCGTCGTGTCCGCGCTCGTTATTTGGATGATGACCAGAAGGCCCGTCCCCGAGCGCGCGTCCGAAGCATCGGTCTTCTCAGAAGTTGCCGAGGGACTGCGCTTCGTGCGGACCCAGCCGTGGCTCTGGGCCACGCTGGGCGCGGCTTCGATCTCGCTGCTGTTCGTGCTGGGACCGTTCGAGGTCTTGGTTCCGTTTCTGATCAAGAACGAGCTCAATGGGGATGCCAGCGACGTCGGCTTCGTATTCGCCGCCGGTGGCTTGGGAGCGGTCGTGGCGGCATTTCTGATGGGCCAGCGGGGGCTTCCGCGCAAGCACATCCTTTTTCTTTACATCGGTTTCGCCGGAGGCGTTTCCCTCATGTGGCCCTACGCATTCCTGACCACGACGTGGCAGGCCGCCCTCGTCGAGTTCTTCGCGTGGGGCTGCTGGGCCGCTTCGCTCGTCGTGTGGAGCACGCTGATGCACCGCCTCGTGCCGACCGCGCTTTTGGGCCGCGTCACGAGCCTCGACTGGCTGGTCTCGATCTCGCTGACACCGATCTCGTTCGCGCTGGTCGGTCCGGTCTCCGAGGCGATAGGCCTCGACGCGACCTTCATCTGGTCGGGCATCCTCGGCGGCATCGGGGTGATGGCGTTCCTGCTGGTTCCCGGCGTCCGCGACACCGAGCGTGACGGCAGCATCCATCCGATCGCGGAGGCTGTCCCAGCCGCCGACTAACACATGGCCTTTCTTTCTGCGCTGAGCGTCGGAAACGACGCTGGCTACAGGAAGGACCGAGATAACCGCCGGTTAGTGGCGGAAGTGGCGCCGTCCGGTGAACACCATCGGGATCCCGTGCTCGTCGGCAGCGGCTATGACCTCATCGTCGCGCACGGATCCGCCGGGCTGGATCACCGCACGCGCTCCGGCGGCCACCGCGGCGTCCAATCCATCGCGAAAGGGGAAGAAGGCATCCGAAGCGCACGCGGTTCCCTCGGCGCGTTCACCTGCGCGGCGAGCCGCCAGCTCCGTGGCCTCGACCCGGCTCATCTGTCCGGCCCCCACGCCCACTGCCATCTGATCCTTCGCCAGGACGATGGCGTTTGACTTCACATGCTTGGCAACTATCCACGCGAAACGCAAGTCGGCCCATTGCTCAGGCGTGGGCTCGACCCGCGTGACCACCTTCGCGTCCTCGGCGCCGTCGCGCGGGTCGGGACTCTGGACCAGAAGACCTCCGCTGACGGCACGCAGATCCGGATCTATGGGAGGCGGCTCGGTGAGCATGAGGATCCTGAGGTTCTTCTTGGCGCGCAACACATCGAGGGCAGCTTTTGAATATTCCGGAGCCATGACGACCTCGGTGAAGATCTCGGCGATCGCCTCTGCGGTTTTCTGATCACAGGGCCGATTCAAGGCCACGATGCCCCCAAAGGCAGACGTGCGGTCGCACTCCAGCGCTCTGGCATAAGCCTGCGCGATGGACGTGCCTATCGC
Organism: Actinomycetota bacterium; assembly: GCA_046263155.1. Taxonomy (GTDB): domain Bacteria; phylum Actinomycetota; class CADDZG01; order CADDZG01; family WHSQ01; genus DATADF01. The sequence goes on along the minus strand of JBHELF010000039.1, from coordinate 15,945 downwards.
AACGCCGCACGGATTCGAGTGTTTGATGATGGCCGCGCCGGCGCCCTCCAGCTCCGTGACGAGACGCCACGCGGCGTCGCTGTCGAGGATGTTGTTGAAGGAGAGTTCCTTGCCGTGAAGCTGAGCGGCCGCCGCGAGTCCGCGCGGTATCCGGCCCAGGCGGTAAAACGCCGCGGTCTGATGCGGGTTCTCGCCGTAACGGAGATCCAGAACCTTCGTTCCCGAGAGCACGAGCCGGTCGGGGAACTCCTCCTCGTCGGCGAAGTACCGGAAGATGGCGGCGTCGTAGGCAGCCGTGTGCGAAAACGCCTCCAGGGCGAGGCCGCGACGTACGTCTAGTGGAATCTCTCCGTCCATCTCGATGCGATCGACGACCTCGTCGTACCGACGCGGATCGACCACGACGGCCACGGAGTGGAAGTTCTTCGCCGCAGCTCGAACCATCGCCGGTCCGCCGATGTCGATCTGTTCTACGGCGTCCTCGTCGGAAAGTCCGCTGCGCTCCACCGTTCTCTCGAAGGGATAGAGATTGCACACCACCAGATCGATTGGATCGATGCCCTGCTCGGCGAGATCCGCGAGGTGCTCGGCCTTCGAGCGGTCGGCCAGGATTCCGCCGTGGATCTTTGGATGCAAGGTCTTGACGCGGCCGCCGAGGATCTCGGGCGCACCTGTGACCTCAGCAACCTTTCGCACCGGCACGCCCGCAGCCTGAAGCTCGGAAGCGGTCCCACCCGACGACAGAATCTCGACCCCTGCGGCGGTCAGCCGGCGTGCGAGCTCAACGAGACCCGACTTGTCTGAGACGCTGATCAGCGCCCTCTCGATCCTCACCGTTCCATCCTATGAGCCGGCCGATCTCACTCTTTGATCAGAACGGTGTCATCGCGCAGGGATACCTTGCCCTCGAGGAGCAAGCGGCAGGCCTGAGGCAACAGCCTGTGCTCCACGGCCTTGATGCGTTCGTGCAGGGTGGCCTCATCGTCCCCGGGCTCCACCCGCACCTCCTCCTGGAGCAGGATGGGGCCGTGGTCGACGTCGTAGTCGACGAAGTGCACGGTTGATCCCGTGACCTCCACTCCTGCCGCCAGGGCATCGCGTACTCCGTGAGCACCGGGGAACGCCGGCAACAGCGAGGGATGGAGGTTGATGTAGCGACCGGCAAAGGCATCCACGAAGGAGGGTGACGTGATCCGCATGAAGCCGGCCGACACGACCAGATCGGGTTCGTGGCGGGCCACCGCGACGCGCAGAGTTTCGCTCCATTGCTCTCGGGATTCGAAGCCCTTGAAGTCGACGATCTCCGTCGGGATCCCCTGCTGCGCCGCCGTCGCCAGACCCAGGCAGTCCCGGTCCGCAACCACGGCCACGACCTCGCCCGGGACCTCGCCGTCTCTGCAGGCGTGCACGAGGGCCTCCATGTTCGAGCCCGCTCCCGATATCAGCATGACGATCCGGCCGCTCACGAGGGTAACTCTATTGGCCCCCCTCATCTCGGAGCGCTAAGTCGAGGTCCAAATAAGAAAGACGACGAGCACAATGATCAACAGCAGCGCAGCCCCGCGCACGATCGGGTTCGTGACAAACGACGAGAGAACCCCTCGAGGCCGCTCCTCGAACTCATATTCCGGCTCGGGATCCGGAGTCTGCCCGAGGGCGTCCTCTATCAGCGCACGCGCTCGATCGGCCTCATCGGCGCTGACCCAGACTCGGACGTCGGCCATCGGCCCCGCCGTCAGCCGGTAGACCTGTCCTCCCGCCTCGCCCTCTCCCGTGAGCATGGACTCGATGTCGCTTCCTCGCAGCAACGAGCGAATCATCTCGCCGTTCATGTGGCCGCCGGTGCGATGCACCTCGACAAGCTCGGGTCCGAGGGCCCATCGCTCGTCGGGCAGCTCCGACACCAGCACCGAGCCGCACTCCGGACAGTGGGTGATCCCCTCTCGGTACTCATCGGTACACGAAGGACAGAACACGAGCTCGTCTGTTGAGACTTGCTAGCCGCGGATGAGTTCCGCGACCAGCTCCGCCACCTCGGTGGGATTGGTGCCGACGCGGATCCCGGCCGCCTCGAGCGCATCCTTCTTTGACTGAGCGGTGCCCTTGGCCCCGGAGATGATGGCTCCCGCGTGACCCATGCGCTTGCCCGGAGGCGCTGTGAACCCTGCGATGTAGGCGACGACGGGCTTGCTCATGTTCTCCTGCACCCAGCTCGCGGCTCGTTCCTCCGCATCGCCGCCGATCTCGCCCACGAGCACAACCAGCTTCGTCTCGGGATCCTGCTCGAACTTCGCCACGACATCGATGAAGTCGGATCCCGGAATCGGATCACCACCGATCCCGACGCAGGTCGACTGACCGATCCCGCGCTGGGTCAGCTCGTGAATGATCTGATAGGTGAGGGTTCCCGAGCGCGATACCAATCCGACGGGTCCCGGCATGCAGATCTCGCCCGGAATGATTCCAACGTTGGCTTTGCCGGGTGAGATGAGTCCCGGGCAGTTCGGGCCGATCAAAGTGACGTCGCCATTGTTGGCGCGCAAATAGGGCACCGTCCGCGCCATGTCCATCGCCGGGATGCCCTCGGTGATTGCGACGATCACCTCGATTCCGGCGGAGTGCGATTCGAGGATCGCGTCGGCGGCAAAGCGGGCCGGCACGAAGACCATCGAGGTGTTGGCCTGAGTCTTCGCCGCGGCCTCGGCCACCGTGTCGAAAACGGGCACGCCGTCGACATCGGTGCCACCTTTGCCCGGCGTCACTCCGGCGACGAGATTGGTGCCGTAGTCGCGATTTCGGCTCGCGTGAAACGACCCCTCCCGGCCGGTCAGACCCTGAACGAGCAACCGTGTCTGCTCGTCGATCAGAATCGCCACTCAGAATCCCTCTGTATGAGCGAGCTCGACGGCTTTCGCGGCCGCGCCGAGCATCGTGTCGGCGGTCACAAGCTTGGGATGCGGGGCGTCGGCAAGCATCTTGCGTCCCTGTTCTGCGTTCGTTCCGTCGAGACGGACGACGATCGGCACCTTGACCTCAAGGCGGCCTAGCGCATCGATGATCCCCTCCGCCACTAAGTCGCAGCGAGTGATGCCCCCGAAGATATTGATGAGGACGCTGCGAACCTCGGGGTTCGACGTGATCACCTCAAGCGCCGCCGACAGGAGCTCGGCCCCCGCTCCACCCCCCACGTCGAGGAAGTTCGCGGGGTCTCCACCCGCGGCCTTTACTACATCCAGAGTCGACATCACGAGGCCCGCCCCGTTGCCGATAATGCCGATGTCTCCGTCGAGCTTGATGAAGTTCAAACCCTTTTCCTTCGCGAGACGTTCTTGCTCGGGGATCTCGTGAACCGATTTGAGCTCATCGAAGTTGGGGTGCCGGAAGGCGGCGGAGTCGTCCACGGAGACCTTCGCGTCGAGGGCCATCACGCGACCTTCGCCGGTGAGAACCAGGGGGTTCACTTCGATCAGCGAGGCATCGAGCTCGACGAACGCCCGATAGAGGCGCGGGATCAGAGCGATGGCCTCCTTTCGAGCCGCCTCGTCGATTCCCGCACCGAACACAAGGGCCCGCGCGTGGAACTCCGACATCCCGAGCAGAGGGTCGACGTGGACCTTTGCGATGGCCGACGGGTTCGTAGACGCCACTTCCTCGATGTCTACGCCCCCGCTCGCGCTCATGATTCCGACGAACTTGCGCGCCGATCTGTCGAGCGCAAAAGACAGGTAGTACTCGGCCTTGATATCGCCCGCCCGCTCCACCAGAACGCGATTCACCTTGTGGCCGCGCGTCGGGTCCTGCGGGCTGAAGATCTCCATACCGAGAATGTCTTCGGCCTTGGCACGCGCATCATCCGGCGACTCCGCGAGCTTGATCCCGCCCGCTTTTCCGCGTCCGCCCACCAAGACCTGTGCTTTCACGACGACGCGGCCGCCGAGCCCACGCGCGGCCTCCGCGACCTCATCCGGGGTCGTAGCGACGCGACCTTCCGGAACAGGCACTTCAAAACGACGGAGTAGCTCCTTACCTTGATACTCGAAGAGATCCATCGATCAGCCGGCCTGTTTTGCCAGTGGCGCGATGTTGCTGTCGACCCAGTCGACGATGGTCTTTGTGGAGGTCCCGGAAGTGAAGATCTCGACGATGCCCGCCGTCTTCAATTTAGGGATATCGGCGTCCGGAACTATTCCGCCGCCGAAGACCACGATGTCCTCACCGCCCTGTTCGCGTATCAACTCCAACACGCGTGGGAAGAGGGTCATGTGCGCCCCCGAAAGACATGAGAGACCGACGCCATCGACGTCCTCCTGGATGGCAGCCGCGGCGATTTGCTCCGGCGTCTGATGCAGGCCCGTATAAATAACCTCGACGCCTGCGTCGCGAAGGGCTCGCGCGACCACCTTGATCCCGCGATCGTGCCCGTCTAATCCCGGTTTAGCTACGAGTATCCGCGGACGGCCCGGCATGTTCTCCCACGTCGATGTGAGCTACGCGCTACGGTTGCGCAGGAGATTAGCAGGTGCACTTCTAATCCATGACTGATCCAGTCGCGGGCATGATCCCGTTCTTCGTTGACTCAGATTCCTATTTGCCGTTCGCGGATGATCTCCAGTCGGCCGATCCCCTTGCCTTCCCGGACTACCTCGACGAGCTCGCGCGGCTTCGCGACGAAACCGGAGCGATCGAGTCGATCTCGGTAGGGAGCGCGCGCATCGGAGGGATCGACGTGCAAGTTGCGGAGTTCGATTTCCGATTCTTCGGTGGAAGCATGGGTACCGTCACCGGCGAAAGACTGGCGCGCGCTCTGGAACGCGCTGCCGCCTCCCGCACCCCTTTCGTCCTTCGAACGGCGACCGGCGGCGCGCGCATGCAGGAGGGAATGGCCTCGCCCGTCCAGATGCCGAAGCTGGTCGCCGCACGCCGCACCCTGGCCGAGGCCGCGACGCCGCTTATCGCGTTACTCGGGAATCCCACTACGGGGGGAGTACTGGCCAGCATCGCGGGGCTCGCCGACGTCATCATCGCCGAGGCCGGCGCCACGGTTGGATTCGCGGGTCCGCGCCTGGTCGAACAGGTCGCCGGACGAGGACTGCGGCGCGGATCGCACACCTCCGAATCCGCGGCCGCTGCCGGCCTGGTCGACGCAGTCGTTAGTCGCTCCGATGTCGGCGCGGTCCTCACGCAACTCCTCGAAATCCTGAGTTTGGACCAACCTCAATCGATGAGCGCGCCCCCGGCACTCCTTGGTATCGACGAACTGCCCGACGGAGCAACCGAGCCGTGGGCCGCCTACGAGAACGCGCGGTCGCCGCGACGGCCCCGACCCGGTGCATTGCTGGAGCAGTTGGGCGATCTCTTCCATCTGCGCGGCGATCGCGCCGGCGCGGACGACGAAGCTTTGGTAGTGGCGATCGGGCGGATCAGAGGGCGGCGCGCGGCCGTGCTCGCGTTGAATCGCGAGATGCCCGGGCCGGCGGCCTACCGCAAGGCGCGCCGTGTGATCGCGATCGCGGCTCGCTTGAACCTGCCGGTCGTGACCTTGATCGACACGCCCGGTGCCTCTCCGCTCGAGGATTCGGAGGCGGGAGGTGTTGCCTGGGAGATCGCGTCCCTGTTCGATGCAGTTCTCGACGCGCCGGTTCGGGTCCTATCGATCGTCACCGGTGAAGGAGGCAGCGGCGGTGCGCTGGCTTTTGCCTGCGGCGATGTGCTGCTCGCATTCAAGGGATCGGTCTTCTCCGTGATCGGTCCCGAGCTTGCCGCCCAACTCTTGTGGCGCGATCCCAACAAAGCGTCGGAAGCGGCGCGGCTGCAGCGGCCGACCGCCGAGGATCTCGTGCGGTTTGGGATTGCGGATGCCCTGGTCGACGCCGATCTGAACGCAATTTCGCTGGGGGACGCCATTGCCTATCATCTCGACCTCCTGAGGCAAGACGGTCTCACGGGAGCCGAACGCTCCCGCAGGCGCCGAGAACGCTGGAGGCGATGAGCAAACAGGCGAAGCGTCAGCGCAAGAAAGACCACCGCGATCAGCAGCGAATGGAGTACGCCGAGCAACTAAAGCGGCGTCGCATCGCGCGACTCGCCGGCATCGGTGGGGTGTTGGGCGTCGTTCTTACACTCGCCCTGACCGGAGGCGGCGACGACACCGAGAGGACGTCGGCGGGAAGCTCGCCGTCCCCCAGTCCCGAGGCGAGGATCGCGGCGTGCGGCGCGGAGCCGCCGCCTCCGGCGGATCCGCAGCAATACGAGTCCGCACCCCCGATGACGATCGACAACTCGGTCGACTACGCCGCGGTCATACGCACCTCGTGCGGGGACATCGAGTTCGACCTATTGGAGGAAAAGGCGCGGCAGACCGTCAACAACTTCATCTTCCTGGCGCGCGACGGTTACTACGACGGACTCATCTGGCACCGCGTTGAGCGCAACGCGGTGATTCAGGCCGGCGATCCGAATGGGTTCAACGGTCAACCTCCGGACGGACCCGGATACTCGATCCCCGATGAACTGCCGGAAAGGCCGCGTGAGTACGTCTACGGGATCGTCGGCATGGCTAATTCGGGACCGAACAGCGGGGGGAGCCAGTTCTTCATCGTCGTCCATCCCGCAGATCAGGGACCCGCGGGATACCGTCCCTTCTATTCGATCTTCGGCGAAGTCGATCCCGGTTCCTATGAGACCCTCGACGCGATCGAAGCCATCGAGACGGATATCGGCAACCCCGATCCTGCGGAGGCGGTAAAGCCGATCGTTCCGATCTACATCGAATCGATCGAGATCGTCGAGCGCTGACGCGGGACCGCTCAGGTCACCGGCTTGAGGGGGGCCAGCGTCAGGTCGAGTCTCTTCTCGCCCCCGGCGTCGGGGAAATTGATCGTCGCCTCCAGGCCGACCGCCGAGCGGTCGATGTCGAGGATCACCCCTCGGCCCCAGCGATCGTGCTCGACCTCCTGGCCCACCTTGAACGTCGACAGATCCTTCTTTGCAAATAGGGACTCGGCTGCCCGCTTCTCCTCGTCCTTCAGCAGTTCCAGAGGTATCTCGGCGAGAAACCTCGAAGGAGGGTTATAGCTCACGGCGCCCCACAGGCTGCGGCTCCAGGCATTGAGCAGATACAACCGCTCGCGTGCTCGGGTGATGCCCACATAACAAAGCCGGCGCTCCTCCTCGAGCTGTTCCGGCTCCGTGAGTGAGCGAATGTGAGGAAACACGCCCTCCTCCAGCCCGACGATGAAGACCACGGGAAACTCGAGACCCTTAGCGTTGTGCAGCGTCATGAAACTGACGCCCGTCTCCTCGCCCTCGACGAGATCGGTATCGGTAATCAGCGCTATCTGCTCCAGGAACTCCCTCAGGCTGGGTTCCTCGGCGCGGCTCATGTACTCCGCGGCGACTCCGGCAAGCTCCTTCAGGTTCTCCTGTCGGGAGAGAGCCTCGAAGGTGCGCTCCGACGTGAGCTCCTCCATGTATCCGGTTATCTCCCAGGTGAACTCGACGATCTCATCGACGGGCCGGCGTTTCTCGGCCGCCTCCCGAATGCGCTGGAACAGCCGCGCCGCCTCGAGGACTCCGCCGAGCGACCTCTTGTTGAGACCCGCAACCTCCTCGCCCCGCTCGAATGCCCTGCCGACCGAAATCACCTCCCGGCGAGAAAATTCGATGAGGCGCGCGATCGAGGTATCGCCGACGCCGCGTCGGGGAGCTTGCACGGCGCGGGCGATGCTGATCGCATCGGCGGGATTGACCGCCGCGCGCAGCCAGGCGAGCAGGTCTTTGATCTCTTTTCGTTCGTAGAATCCGACGCCGCCAACGACTCGATACGGGATCTCCTGCTTCGCAAAGATCTCTTCGAGCACCCGAGACTGAGCATTTGTTCGATAGAACACCGCGACGTCGGCCAGCGCCTGACCTGTGTCGCGCAACCGTGCTATCTCCTGCGCCGCCCACAGCGCCTCGTCGTGTTCGTTCTCGGCGTGATAGCGCGTAATGAGGTCTCCCGCGGCGGCTTCGGTCCACAGCGACTTTGGCCTTCGCATCACGTTGTTCTCGATCACCGCATTGGCGGCCCCGAGGATCGTTGAAGTCGAGCGGTAGTTCTGTTCCAGAGTGATGACGCGCACGTCCGGCCAGTCGCGCTCGAAATCGAGAAGATTCTTGATGGTGGCGCCGCGGAACGCGTATATGCCCTGATCGACATCCCCCACCACAAAGATATTGCGCCACTTGCCTGCGATAAGGGTTGCCCAACGGGCCTGAGCATGATTTGTGTCCTGGAACTCATCGATCAGGACATGCACGAAACGCGACTGATAATGGTTTAGAGCGTCGGGGAACTTGTCGAAGATCTCGACGGTGCGCATTATGAGATCGTCGAAGTCAAAAGCGGATGCCTCCCGGAGTCTGCGCTCGTATTCCACATAGATTTCGGCCACCTTCTGCTCCCAGGGATTCGTGGTGAAGTCGGCAAAGAGGCCGGCGTCCATCAGCTTGTTCTTGGCATCGGAGATAACCGCTGCGGCCGCTCGTGGAGGGACCCTCTTGGGATCGATGTCCAGTTCCTTCATGCAGAGCTTGATGAGCCGCTCGGTGTCCGCCGAGTCGTAGATCGAAAAGGAGCTGGCGATCCCCAAACGGGGCGCTTCACGTCGAAGGATGCGAACGCAAGCGGAGTGAAACGTGGAAACCCACATCTTCTCGGCGATCGCCCCGACAAGGTCGACGACTCGACGCTTCATCTCGTCGGCCGCCTTGTTCGTGAAGGTGATCGCGATGATTCCGAACGGGGAGACACCGTTATAGATGAGATGAGCGATCCGATGCGTTAGGACGCGCGTCTTGCCCGAACCCGCCCCGGCAACCACGAGCACGGGGCCGGCCGGGTGCTCGACCGCTTCCCTCTGTACGGGATTCAGCCCTGAGAGATAGTCCTGTGCCACAGCCCGATTATCGGGTTCGCAAGCGCGAGCGCAGCACCGACACGGCTCGGCGCTCCCCGGGCGTCAGTCCAACCGAGAGATAGGCGATGAGATAGACGAGCATTCCCAGCGCCGCCGTGAGGGTCAGCTCTGCGAACCATTCGCCGCCGAAGGCACGAGACACCAGAAGCATTGCAATCCCGCAGGCTCCCGCGGGAACGATCAACCTGGCGTATTGGCGGTCGTAGGGCTGAATACCGACGAACCTGCGGACGAGAGCCAGACGCGCCCACTTGGAGGCCGCGAACGTCACCGCGTTCGCGATCGCGGCCCCCTCTATCCCATATCGGGGGCAGAGCCAGAAGGCCAATCCCAGATTCAACGCGAGCGATCCCGCGTAGACGATCAAATCCCAACCGGTCCGGCCGACCATGATCAGCACGAACCCCACACTGCCGGTGGCGATATTGATGACCTGCCCCACAAGCACGATCAACAGCGCAGCCTGACCCTCGGAAAAAACGTTTCCAAAGACCCGCAGAGCCGGTCCCGGAACGATCAGCAAGAGCAAAATGGCCGGAAGGGTGGCGGCGACGGTCCAGCGCGTCAGAGTCTTGAAGAGACCATCCAGGCGTTCGATCTCACGACGGTTGTAGAGGTCGGCAACGAAGGGGCTGAACATCAGACTGACCGAGGTAAGGAACAACACCACGATCTGGCCGGCTCGCAACACCGCGGCATAGACACCCACCTCGACATCCGGCGCGAAGCGCGTAAGCACGAAAAGGTCTGTCCAGAACAAAAGTTGGGAGAACAGCGCGGCGGGCGCCCGGGGGGCCGCGTATCTCGCGAGACGGCCGAGCGCTCCCGGCTCAAGCGGGGCTGGTTCCCAGCGTCGGCTCTCGCGTCGCCAAAAGTAAAGGGCCGCGAGGCTCGCCAGGATCCAGGAGACGGAATAGGCAAGCACGGCCATCCAGGGCGTACGCGCTGCGCTCCAGCCGAGCAGGATTAGAGCCATCCAGCCGACCGGCTGTCCCGCCCAGAAGACGTAAAGCGTGTGACGCATGATCTTGAGGCCGCGGGTCGCCGACAACCACACGTTTGCAAGCGCGAGGAACGGGAGTCCCAAGGCCGCTGCCTGAACGGCTCCGCGACCGCGCTCGGGATCGATCGACAAGAGCCGCAGGACCCAATCGGCCTCGCCGAACAGCACCACGGCGGCGACAAGGCTGACGGCAAAGGCGATCCAGGCAGCCCGCGCCACAGGCGCTCGGATTCGGTCGTGTCGGTCGACGCCGACGGCCACGGCGACATCGCGCAGCACGGCCATATCCATTCCTGCCCGCGTGGCGAACGAGGCCACGAACACGGCTTGTGTGAGCAGCACCACAACGCCGTAGCCGGCGGCCCCGAGCGTATTCGTGAGAAGGACTTGCACCCCCAGCGTGGCCAGGGCTGCCACGATGATTCCTACGATGTTTTGCGTCGTGCCCGAGAGAATGCTCAGGTAGTCGGCGAGTTTCCCGCTTTCAGGTTCCTCGCCGCGCGCCACGCCCGCGTTCTACTCCCATTCGATCGTTCCGGGAGGTTTTGAGGTTATGTCGTAGGCGACTCGGTTTACGCCCGGAACCTCGTTCACGATGCGATTCGAGATTCGCTCCAGCAGCTCATAGGGCAGCCTCGCCCAATCGGCGGTCATGGCGTCTTCGCTGGTGACCGCCCGCAGGACGATCGGATATCCGTAGGTCCTTTCGTCTCCCATGACGCCGACCGAGCGGATCGCCGGCAAGACGGCGAACGTCTGCCAGATCTGCTCCAGGAGCCCGGCCCGGCGGACCTCCTCGAGAACGATGGCGTCTGCTCCGCGCAGGATCTCGAGTCGATCCGGGGTGACCTCGCCGATGATCCGAACGGCCAGTCCCGGGCCCGGGAAAGGCTGTCGCCAGACGATCTCCTCGGGAAGTCCTAACTCGATGCCGACGCGGCGTACCTCGTCCTTGAACAGGTTGCGAAGGGGCTCGACCAGAGTGAAAGCCATGTCCTCCGGAAGGCCCCCCACGTTGTGATGGCTCTTGATCTTGGCCGCGTCGCGAGTACCGGACTCGATGACGTCCGGGTAGAGAGTGCCCTGAACCAAGAAGTGGGCATCCTCCAGATCGTCTCGGGCGACCTCTTCAAATACGCGGATAAAGGTCTCGCCGATGATCTTCCGCTTCGACTCGGGATCCGTTACTCCGGAGAGCTTTTCGAGGAACCGGTCGCCCGCTTTCACGTGAATGAGATCGATGCCCAGATGCCGGCGAAACGTGTCCTCGACCTGCTCCGCCTCGCCCGAGCGCAGAAGGCCGTGATCGACAAAGACGCAGGTCAGCTGACCGCCCACCGCTCGGTGAACGAGCGCCGCTGCCACCGCGGAGTCAACTCCTCCGGAGAGTCCGCAAACGATGCGTTCCGAGCCGACCGTGGCTCGGATCTGCTCGACCGCGGTTTCGATGATCGAGGTCATCGTCCATGTGGGAAGCACGTCGCAGCCGTCGTAGAGGAAGTTCTTCAGAAGGTCGAGGCCCCGCGGCGTGTGGGCCACCTCGGGGTGGAACTGGACCCCGAACAGGCCGCGCTCGGGATCCTCGAAGGCGGCCACCGGGGAGGCCTGGGTCGAGGCGGTGGGCCGGAATCCCTCGGGAGCGCGCACGACCGCGTCGTTGTGACTCATCCACACGCTCTGCTCGGGAGGCAGATCCTTGAACAGCAGCGAGCTCGGAGCCTCGACGGCGAGATCCGCCTTGCCGAATTCGGCGACGCCCGTGTGGGCCACCTCTCCCCCAAGGGTCCTTGCCATGAGCTGCTGTCCGTAGCAGATCCCCAGAATCGGGACGCCGATCTCGAACAGACGCGGGTCGGCCGCGGGCGCCCCCGGTTCGTAGACGGACTTGGGGCCTCCCGAGAGGATGAGTCCGGAGGGTTTTAGGTCGGCGATCTCATCGACCGGCAAATCGTGGGGAACGATCTCGGAAAAGACATGGCACTCACGCACGCGACGGGCGATGAGTTGCGCGTACTGAGCGCCGTAGTCGAGAACTAATACCTTCTCCATAGCGCAGTTTACCGCGGCGCGCGCGCGCGATTAGTGATTGGGCGCCGCGCTTCGACGACCGCGCTGAGTTTGTAGCGATCCGTGTAAACGCCTTTGTCCTCGTAGCCGCACTTCTTGCAGATCCGCCTCACGCGCGGGGCGAGGTCTTCGGAGATCTCCAGCAACAACCAACCACCCGGCTTCAAGAGCTGGAATCCCTCGCCGGCCGCACGTCGCACAAGCTCAAGGCCGTCCGAGGATCGACCGGTCAACGTATAGACGGGCTCATGATCTTTTACTTCAACAGGGAGATCGTTCAACTCGCCTGGAGGCACGTAGGGGACATGGCCCACGACGGCGTCGACGTTTTGGTTGAGAGAGCGCGGAAGACGCGCGTACATGTCGGAGTTTCGGAACCGGACGTTGTCGATGTCGTGTCGGAGGGCGTTCCGTCGCCCCTGTGCGAGACCGGCCGTCGATATGTCGGTTCCCCAGACGTCGGCTTTGGGAATCTCGTTGGCGATCGCCAGGGCGATGGGTCCCGCTCCCGTACACACATCGACAACGACGGGGGCACTTCGAGTCCTCAGGCGGCGCACGGCGCGAGCCACCAGCAACTCGGAGGAGGGGCGCGGCACGAAGGCTCCGGGTCGGACCTGAAGATCTAGGCCCCTGAACTCGATACGGCCGGTCAGAAAAGGGAGCGGCTCCCCAGAGGCTCGGCGAGCGATTAGCGCCAGGTACCGCTGGCGCACCCTCGAAGGTGGCGTCTCATCCGCCCGCAGCTCGTCAGGGGTCTTCCCTGCGGCCAGCGCGAGCAGTTCCTCGGCGTCGGCGTGGTTGTCGTGATCGTCAAAAATGGCGGTCGAGTCCCGGAGGACGCGCTCGCCAAGATCGATCAATTCCGAGACGGTGCGCGTGGTCACCCGGGAATGCTAGGGGTACGGCGCGTTAGGCCGGCTGCGTGACGGGGCTGGGCTCCCCCGGCACTTCGATCGAGGGCCGTTCCAGTTCCGTCGACAAAGCGATCGTGGTGCGAGTGCGGGCTACGCCACGGATCGATCGGATCCGTCGAAGCAGCCGCTCCAGATCTTTGTTGGTAGCCGTGCGCGTCTTGATCAAGTAGCAATCCTCACCGGCGATGCGATGAAACTCCAAGACATCGGGCTCGTCGCAGATACGCGCCACGATCGGCTCGTCGCGCGCGAACTCATTTCCCTCGGAGAGGGTTACGAGCACGAACGCGACGTGAGACCGGTCGAGGATGGTCGGGTCGAGCACCGCGCTGTAGCCGGCGATGACTCCTTGCTGCTCGAGCTTCTTGATCCGGTCGTGGACGGCCGGGGGAGACAGCTTCACCTGCTTCGCGATCGCGGCAACCGACATGCGTCCGTCCTCCCGCAGCAGCTCGAGGATGCGGTGGTCGATGCGGTCCAGCGAAGCTCCCATAAGCCGTCCTCCCGGGCTTAGAGCGGCCGGTGGCGAAGCCAGTCGTCGCCGTCGGCGGTGTCCACGCCGAAGGTCTGGGCGAGCAGGCCAAGCGCAGCCAGAGCGCCTACGAATACCAGGAACTCAGCCATGCTATCACCAACTTTCCTAAGCAAAAGCTCGGAATCTCCGAACTATCTTAGGAAACCAGGGCAAGCACCAGCTTATTCCGGTAGTGGGTCAGTTTGCTCTCCTAATTCTCTGGCGCTCCGCAACCAGCTTCTTCGGCTTGAGGCCGTGGCTGCGCCTGCCTCCCGTCTTAGGCCCCTGATTTGCCAAGAGGCCTAGGACCTCCTCAATGGTCCAAACGTGGTCAGTCAGTCCCGCCCGCATGGCAGGCGTCGTCTTGAGCGTCTGGTGGACCTTGCAAAAGTTGTAGTGCATGAAGTGCAGGCTGACGGCGTGAGCCAGGTTCTCGACCTTCTTGGAGAAGGCATTGGTGAGCCTGGTGAAGCGCCGCATCCCCATCCGCATCGTGAGGTTGTTGCGCTCGACATAGGACGTACTGACGTGCTTGGGGTCCGGCCGACCTGACTTGCGACGGATGATCTCGCCCTGGCACTCGGCGGGCTTGTAGTAGTCGTCGTCCAGAGGATCGCGACCGAAGATCTTTATGACGGTCGCGAAGTCAACGCCGTTCTTGCCGAAGGCATTGACCACCGCAGGCGGATAGCCCCTGTAGGCATCCGTCGTCAGCTGGACTCGACCAGCCAGCCGTGAGGCGAGGTCTTGCATGAAGAACTTGGCGTCCGCGTGGGTCCGCTCCCCGACTAGGTAGGTGACTACGAGCCGGGTGTCTGCGTCGATAGCGACCCAGGTGTAAACGTCGCCATAGCCAAACTGGCCCTGCTTCTCCTCGGGAACCCTGGCCCGCTTGGCATAGACGAAGGACCAAATCTCATCGCATTGAATCCGCTCGCAGGACAGATCCCGCATGACCTTGTCCTGGTACTTGGCGCAGGCCGAACCGAGATCGGCCAGCAGTTTGACGACAGTGTTCTTCGCCGCGCCGGTCATGCGGACCGTGGCACGGATCGAGTTGCCCTCGACCAGGCAGCGGACCACTTGGGACCGCTTCTCGACGCTCAAAACGTTCGCCATACTGACCAGTATGCTTGACCGCTCAAGCAAAGTCAATAGGGAATGTCTGTCCAAGCCTGTTGGACACTTGACACCCGCTTCGCGTAGACTTCACGCGGAGGCGGCGGGATTTGAACCCGCACAGGGACCTTTCCGTGAACAGGGGGAGTCCCTGAGTCCGGACTTCAGCCGGCTGCGTTACCTGATTCCGCTCACGCCTCCAGGAGAAACGCTGTAACAAAGAGCGGGGTGCACGCCCCGCTCTTTGCTGTTTATGGCTGTTTGCCTCCTCCCTTGGTTGCCGCGATCGCCGCCGCAACCACCCCCGCCGCCGCGAGAGGCCCCGCCAAGCTCGGCATCAGAGTCCTGCCCGCGATCCACTGAGCGCGACCGATCCGAGTGACGCGGCTTTCTCTTAGCAAGTAGGACAGTGCCGCCGACACGTACGTATCGGTGTCATCCCGGCCCTTTTCACGGAGAGCCGTCGCGATTTGTGTCGGCGATAGGGGTCGACCAGCCTCGATCAAGACTTTCTCGACGGCATCAGTGCGATTGAGCTTCAGCCATTCATCGTCTGAGGGCTTGGGGACAATGGTCTTACCGCCTTGGTGACGCGCTAGCGCGAGCTGGAGGCCTTTCCGTTCTTCCTCAAGAGCTTGGAGGCGAGCAGTCAGTTCCTGGATCTTCATTTCGGTCGCGTGAATCGCATGGTCGACGTTGTCGAGGGCATCCGTGAGCGGTTCTGTCAGTTCCTTCATGACTTGATATTACCTGAAACCCTAGCCAGAGCAAGCGCTAGGTCTGGCTAGTTTGTCATTTACTCCATCGGGCCGCTGCTGCCTTCTTGGCGATCGCCGACCGTTGTTCCGCGGTGAGCTTGGCGGCTCTAGCCTTTCCTCCCTTGAGGCCGCCCTTCCGGCCTAACGCGACTGCAGCAGGGTCCTTACCTTCGTCCTGATCGCGGGAGGCGTCCTCAGACGTGGCTTCTTCTACGATGGACGCGGCGAGCCGATTGAGGTCCCTTGGCTTGCTTGAGCGCTTAGGCATCTGACCATCGTCCCACCATTCAGGCCCTCATGCAAGGCTACGCGGCGTGGCCGTACTTTTGCTGTTGGGTCTGATCCTCATTGCCGGGCATCGGTTCTTTGCCTGGGGTCTGGAAGCGATGATGCGACAGGATCAAGTAACCGAACAGACGAGACAGCGGATGCGGCAGTTCTACCTGGGCCTGGGCCTTACCTTGTGTCTGTCGGCACTTATGACGTGGCTGTTGGACTGACTCCCAGCAGAAAATCTTCGCCAAACTGACCCACTACCCTTATTCCCAACCGGGGTGCCGAAAACGAATGGTTAGGAGCCCATCCCGAGATGCTGGGCCTGCTGCAG
>JBHELF010000038.1:0-7650 GCA_046263155.1 Actinomycetota bacterium | reverse complement strand
GCTTCACGACTGGATGTTCGACGCCAAGACCGACGCCGACGCTGAGGTGGTCGCGGAGCTCTACGCATCGACGGGAGCGGTTCTGATCGGCAGGCGAATGTTCGATGTTGGGTTTGAGCCGTGGGGCGATCCGCCGCCCTTTGGCCGGCCGGTCTTCGTGCTGACCCACGAGACACGGGACGCCCTCCCCATGCAGGGCGGTACGACCTACCACTTCGTCACTGAGGGAATCGAGGCCGGCTTAGAGCAGGCTCGCGCGGCCGCCCGCGGAAAGAACGTGAGTGTCTGGGGAGGCGCAAACATCATGCGGCAGTACCTGCGGGCGGGACTTGTGGACGAGATGCAGATCCACCTGATCCCGGTCTTGCTGGGCGACGGCATACGGCTCTTCGAGGATCTTGGACCGAAGCAAATCGAACTCAGAACGACGAGGTGTATCGAGACCCCGCGCGCCATCCACCTGCGCTTCGACGTCGTGAAGTGAAGTCTGGAGCCCAATCGCCGCAGATAGCGCGTCCCGAGCCGAACTCGCCCTCAGAAGGGCCGCTTAATCTCTTGGCGAGTTGGAGCTCGACGCCGGTGGAGGCGTCATTAGCTGAAAGAGACGATCACGCGTGAGACCGATGCACGGATCCACTGATACGCAGCCTGCCTCTTCAGGTGCCCTCGGAGAGAAGAGCGTCGCGGATCGCGTCGAGAGCCTCCAGATGGTGATGCGACAACGTGGGGTTGACCTTGTGGTTGTGGGTCCGTCGGCGAATATGCGCTACCTGACCGGCTACCGCGCAATGGCCATTGAACGGATCACAGTGCTACTTGTGACTCCGACCGCCGTGGCAATGATCATGCCTTACTTCGATGCCGGCGAATTTCGCCAGACCACAGGTCTCGACAATGTCTTTGAATGGCGGGACAGAGAGGGTCCGCAAGGAGCAATCGGGGAAGCCTTCCGCGCTCTAGATATGCCACCGGGCGGCATCAGAGCCGCGGTGGATGACGAGCTCCGTTTTGACTTCTGGACTCGGCTTCGCGACCGAATAGATGGTCACGCATCGCGTGCCGGTGAGCTCATAGCTCCGCTGCGACTCTCGAAGAGTGACGACGAACAAGAGAGGATCCGCCGGGCGGGCGAGCTTGTTTCATTCGGAATCGACACCGCTTTGGAACACGCTCGACCCGGTATGACAGAACTTCAACTGAAGCGCGTAATCGAGAGCGCGCTGTGGGATGCGGGAGCGGAATCGGTCGACTTCGTCCTCGTCCAGGCGGGCGCGAACTCGGCAGTGGGGCACCACAGCGGGGATAAGACTCCGATCCGCCAAGCTGAACCGGTACTCGTAGACGTCGCGGCGCGCGCCGAAGGCTACTTCGCCGACATCACACAGCAGGTCTTTCTGGGACAGCCGACGGAACGGTACAGAGAGATATATGAGTTGGTGGCAGAGGCCCAGGAAGCGGGAGTGCAGGCTGCCCGCGCCGGCGCACAGGCTCGCGACGTCGATCATGCTGCGATGGCAGTCATCGATGCTGCAGGCTTTCGACAGTTCACCGGGCCTCGAACGGGGCACGGCATCGGGTTAGACATACACGAACCGCCGTCGGTGATGGATTCAGATGAAACCACGCTTCCGTCGGGAGCGATCATCACCGTGGAGCCGGGCGTCTACTTTCCGGGCGAGTTCGGCGTCCGCATCGAGGACACTGTGATCGTGGGGACCGGCCCTCCCGAGCGGGTGACACGCGGCGCGCGAGCGCTCTTCTCGAAATAAGTTCGATCGTACGAAGGGGGCGGCGGCGGACCGTCCCTTCGCGGGGTCCGAACAGCGATGAGTTTTGAGGCTCGACCCAGTCAAACCTCGAAACAAGCCGAACAAGGAGTAACCAACGAAGACATCGTCGAACCACATTGCGTCGGACCTACGTTCCATGGTCAAGGGTCGGGTGATCGAACCCGCCGACGAGGACTACGACGACGCGCGAAAAATCTTCTACGGGGGATTTGACGCTCGCCCCGGAGCGATCGTCAGGGCCGCGGATGCTGACGACGTCTCGCGGGTGGTCTCGTTTGCGCGCGACAACGGCGTCGAGCTCGCCGTTCGTAGCGGGGGTCACAGCGCGGCCGGGCACAGCACAACCGAGGGTGGCATCGTGCTAGACCTCGGCGGGCTGAAGGCCCTCGATATCGATGTGAGCGGACGCGCCGCTTCGGTGCAACCGGGTGTGACGGCGCTGGAGTTCACCAAGGCGGCCGCGGAGCACGATCTCGCGTTGGGATTTGGAGACGCAGGCTCGGTTGGGATCGGCGGCATCACGGTCGGAGGCGGCGTCGGGTTCCTCTCACGCAAGGTCGGACTGACGATCGACTCGCTGCTCGCTGCCGAAGTCGTTGCCGCCGACGGTCGGATTCGGACGGTGGATTCGCAGACGGAGCCGGACCTGTTCTGGGCCATCCGTGGTGGAGGCGGGAATTTCGGAGTCGTCACGCGCCTTCGCTTCCGGCTTCACGAAGTCCCCTCGATCGTGGGCGGCCTGCTGGTCCTTCCGGCTACCGCCGATGTCATCGCCTCGTTCATTGCCGAGGCGGAAGCTGCGCCGGATGAGTTGTCGACGATCGCCAACGTCATGGTCGCCCCGCCTCTGCCGTTCATCCCCGAGGAAGCGCAAGGCCGCCCCGTGATCTTTGCGCTGCTGACCTACGCGGGGGATGTCTCAGCGGGCGAACGAGCCGTCGAACCGTTCAAGCACCTTGCCAGCCCCTTAGTCGACATGGTCAAACCCGGGAAGTATCCCGACATGTACATGATGGAAGGAGATGAGGAATACCACCCGACCGCAGTGGCGCGCACGATGTTCGTCGACTCGATCGATCGCGACGTCGCCGACTTGATCCTTCGCCGCATCGAAGAGTCGGATGCCCCCATGCGTGTGGCCCAACTTCGTGCTTTGGGTGGAGCGATAGCGCAGGTGCCTACGGACGCCACCGCGTATGCGCATCGCAACTCTCGAATAATGGTCAACCTCGCCGCGTTCTACGAAGGTGATGAGGACAAGCTCATCCGAACGGCTTGGGTAGAGGACTTCGCAACGGCGCTCCGTCAGGACGATTCAGGCGCCTACATCAATTTCGTGACCGACGAGGGTGCTCAGCGCGTCCGCGACGCCTACCCCGGCAACACGTGGAAGCGACTCGTCGAGATCAAGAGACGCTACGACCCGACGAACCTCTTTCGGCTGAATCACAACATCGAACCGAATTCACCACGGGAATAGCGTTCGAGACCAAATAGTTCAACATCGACGTGAACCCACAACCTGAGGTGGAGCTCTCGCAGGCTCCGGTCCCGCTTTTGATCGATATCGCGCTTTTGTCGGTGGTACTGATGTGGGCTTCGACGTTCACGCTGTTCAAGATTGCGTGGAGCGATATCGATCCCGTCGCATTCACCGCCGTGCGTTTCGCGGCGATGTTTGCTTTCTCGATTGCAATCCTGGCGCTGTCGAAGTCGAGGGTGAGACCTCGCAAGGCCGACCTACCGACGCTAATCGCGTCCGGTCTCACGGGTTACTTCCTTTACCAGATGGGGTTCGTCCTGGGTCTTGATCGAACGACTGCCCTCGCGAGCGCGATCTTGATCTCGACCCATCCGATCTTCTCGGTCATCTTGATGTGGGCCCTTCAAAAGCAGCGGCCGGCTGCATTGGAGGTCGCGGGGGTATCCATTGGCTTCATAGGCGTCGCGGTCTTCCTGCGGGCGTGGGATGCATTCGGCGCCGCGCGACCGGGCGATCTCTTGTCGCTCGGCGCGGCAGCCGCGTTCGGCGCGTATGGAGTTATCAACCAGCCTTTGACCCGCCGCTACCCGCCCCGCGAGCTGATGTCCTACGGTCTCGCCATCGGCGGATTGCTAGTCACGATCGTCGGCATCCCGTCGATGGCGGCGCAAGACTGGACTGCCATCAGCGTGTGGAACTGGGTGATCCTTGTCTATGCAATTGTCGGTCCCGTCTACCTGGCGTACCTCCTTTGGAACTGGGCCATCAAGCACCGAGGAATTCCGCGGACAGTCGTTTACGGTTTCCTCGTTCCGGTCCTGGGCGGCGCGATCGCGGTGATCGTCCTGGACGAGAGAGTCGCTGTCGAACAAATCATCGGCGCTGCAATCGTCGTCGCAGGTCTCGTCGTCACGCGACTGAGCCGACCGACCCCCGCCGCGGCGCCCGCGACGGTCACAGCGACCGAGCGGCTGCCGAGGCCGGTCCCCGCCCTCGAGGACTAGAAGAGGCTTTTGCTCTCGAGATTGACTCCCCGGGCTCGGTGCCCTACTCCAGGTCCTCTTGGATGAACGTGGGCGATGGGTGGATGCAGATGATGTCGAGGTTGTCGGGGCCGATGTTCTTGAATTTGTGCGGTGTCTCGCTGTGAACGACCAGGATGTCGCCGCCGCCGGCCTCGATCTCCTGACCGTCGACCGTGAACCGCGCCCTGCCCCCGCGGACTATCCACGTCTCGGGATAGGGATGCTTGTGCAGAACGGGGCCTTCTCCGGGCTCCCAATAGTCGATAAGAAAGAGTGAGACTCCCGAGCCAAAATCCTTGCCCTCGAATACGGTCGTTCCTTTGGGGCTGGGCTTGAGCTCGCCGGATCGAATGACCGTGTATCGATCGTCCTCAGCCATCGTGAACTCTCCTCCCTACGCTCCATGCTGGATGCTGTCGTCGCAAAGACTCCCGCCGCCGGGGAAAGTCATCGGTCCGGATCTCGGCTGTGAGCCTCGGCGCGGTCGTGAACCGATGGGAAAACTCGGCGGATGGCGTCGATTACTTTCACCGCGTAGGAGAGTCTTACGGCAGAGTTACTTGCGTGCTGGGGCGGTATCAGGAAGGAGGACTTCGGTCACGGCGTGGTAGTTGACCAGCAGGTCCTCGACATCGCAGGGCGCGCCATCCCGGTTACGAGCCCGACCAAGATCTTTTTCCCCGATCGTGGGGAGACGAAGCTCGACTTGGTGCGGTACTACCTGGCGGTCGCAGACGCGCTCCTACGCACCGCGGGCGGCCGTCCTACCCTCATGCAGCGCTTCCCCCATGGAGCGGAAGGTAGTTCTTTCTTCCAGAAGCGCGTCCCGAAAGATGTACCGGAGTGGCTGCAGACCACGATCGTCAGCACCCCCAACGGGACGACATCCCGCGCGCTCGTGCTGGCGGATATGGCGCATGTGGTGTGGGCCGTCAACCTGGCGTGCCTCGGATTTCACCTGTGGCCCTATGTGCATGACCAGCCCGACATCGCGGATGAGCTGAGGCTCGATCTCGATCCGCAGCCCGGCGTGGGGTTCGAGGAGGTGCGGGCTGCGGCGAGCGACGTACGCAAGCTGCTCGACGAGCTGGGGATCGCCGGGTACCCCAAGACCACGGGGAACCGCGGCCTCCACATCTACGTGCGGCTCGAGCCGCGTTGGGACTCCTATCAGGTGCGCGCGGCGGCCGTCGCGGTTGCCCGTGAGCTCGAGCGTCGCCGCCCCGAGCTAATTACGTCGGCGTGGTGGAAGGAGGAGCGCGGTCGTCGCGTCTTCATCGACTACAACCAGAACGCGCCGCACAAGACGGTCTTCGGTGCCTGGTCGGTGCGCGCTCGTCCGGGCGCCCAGGTATCGGCGCCCCTGACCTGGGACGAGATCCACACGCTGCACCCCGACGAGCTGACGATCGCGACTGTGCCGGAGCGACTTGAGCGGACGGGCGACCCGTGGGAAGGAATGAACGAGCGGCCACAGTCACTCGAACCTTTTCTCGAACTTCACGATCGCGATCGGGCCGCCGGTCTCAGGGACGCTCCGTGGCCGCCGGTCTATCCCAAACAGCCGGACGAGCCTCCGCGAGTTGCTCCGAGCCGGGCGCGCAAGGAGGTGTAACAGGGCTTGCCGCGCTTTCCGTCGAGCGCCGGCGTTTAACCCTCCATGAGCTCGAGCAAGTTGCGGGTCGTGTTGCAGTTTCGAATGGTCATTCGCTTGTAGAGCGGCATTCCGGCAACTCTCATCATCCCGCTTCTCGTTACGTCCTTTTGGCCGACGCGCCAGAGCAGCGCACCCGACGCGTATCTGACATCTTCGATCTCCGGTTTGATCTGGAGCTGCTTCACAACCGACGGCCGAGCCACGTCGTCCCAGAGGAACATGACGTAGCACCTCGTCGTTTGGTCGTTTTTCCAGTCTTTCGGCAGCGCCTTCACCACAGCTCGCATGCTCGTGAGGTCTCGCACCAGGACGTCGACGTTGAAGCCGAAATGCCGGGCGATCGCCCTCTCGAGGACCTGAGCCAGGCGCCGCTTCCCGCGAGCGCTGCTTGAAAAGATGACATTGCCTGAGTTGATGTAGGTCCTGACATCGCTCATGCCGGCTTTTTCGAACACGGCTTTGAGCGCTTTCATCTCCACCTTGTTTCGCCCGCCGACATTGATGCCACGCAGGAGAGCCAGATAGACCATCATTCCAACCTTAGCCAGAGCCGCGCATCGAATGACATTTCGACCCAGAATCTGTCTCGTAAGCTCCAGGGTCGGGCGCCGTAAGGAGGAACCCAATGTCCGATAGCACTCCCATTCCCGAGCCCACGCCTCCGCGAGCACCGCGCTGGGTAAAAGTTCTGGCACTAGTCGCCGCGGTCGTCGCCGTACTGGTCGTGGTCGTGGCTCTAATGGGTGGCGGTGAGCACGGGCCCGGTCGCCACCTACCGGGTGGAGACAACCCCGGCAATCACATGCCGCCGGTCGAGCACAACTCGTAGGGAGGCGACGCGGCCGGCACCATGAAGCCCGGCTTGCGCAAGTTTGCGCTCGCCGTCCATCTCAGTTTCTCGGTGGGATGGATCGGGACCGTCGTCGCTTACCTCGCCCTGGGTATTACCGCCGTGGGGAGCGAGGACGTGCAAACGATCCGCGCGATGTGGACCGCGATGGAGCTCATCGGCTGGTACGTGATCGTCCCACTCGCCGTGGCGACGTTACTCACCGGGCTGATCATGGCGCTCGGCACGAAATGGGGATTGTTCAGGTACTACTGGGTCTCGATCTCATTCACGCTCACGGTTTTTGCCACCGTTATTTTGTTGCTTCACATGCCCACCGTGACCGCAACCGCCGAGTTGGCCCAAGAGGTGGACGGCCCCCGCTTGGAAGCGCTCGGCGGCGACCTCGGACATCCAGGGATCGGTCTTGTGGTGTTGCTGGGGATCCAGGTCTTGAATATCTACAAGCCGCCGGGGCTGACCCGGTACGGGTGGCGAAAGCAACAAAGAGAGAGCGCTCTGCCTGCTTCCTAAACCCTGAATTGCCTGCGGATCACAAAGGGCGACATGCAGATGAACGGACTGCGGCGCGTATCTAAGCGCCCGAGACCACAGCGAAGATGGAGACCGGCTCACGCTTACCTTTGAGTGTTATTCCTTCGCGCTCTAAGAGACGGATTGCAGAATCGTTCAACCATTCCTTGGTTGTTCCGGACACAAGAATGCCGTCGCCTGTGGCGCGGGTGGCCGCCTCGATACGTGCCGCGACGTTCACGGCATCGCCAATGACGCTGAATTCCAGACGGCCACCTCCACCTATGTTCCCAACGACTACGTTGCCTGAGTTCAGCCCAATTCCAATCTCA
>JBHELF010000037.1:0-8736 GCA_046263155.1 Actinomycetota bacterium | reverse complement strand
CCCGTCCTCGACCTACAAGGGGAGACTCCGCGCCCGCATGCCCCGGAGGGATCGTGGCTGCCGCACGAGCGCAGGCGGGTCACAGTCGTAGCGGTCGATGTCGCCCCGCATTCTGATTCGAGTGTCGATCCGGAGGTAGTGACGCGCGCAGGCGAGGAAGCGGCGGTAACCGCGAGTGAGGTGGTGGCACGATATGGGGGCCGCGTCGAGCGAGCGCCGGGCGACCAACTCGTCGCTTTCTTCGGGTTCCCGGTCGCACACGAGGACGACCCTTTACGTGCGGTCAACGCCGCGCTCGATCTTCGTACGGCCGTCCATCGGCTCAATGCTGCCTCCAAGGTCGGGCAGGTGATGTTCCGAGCTCGTGTCGGTCTTGACACCGGAGAAGTAGTCGTCGGTCCTGGTGCCACCCTGACCGACGCGGTGCGAGGGCCCGTCGTGTCGCTTGCCGGTCGACTCCAACATGCTGCCGACGATGCCGAGATTCTCGTGGGACCCGGTGCCCAGCGGCTGCTGCGCGGCGCGGTAATCGTGGACCACGTTGAGGGCACCGAAGAGCAGGGCCTTCAGGCATGGCGTGTGCTCGAAGTGGTTTCGCAGGCACCGGCGATCCCTCGGACGTTCGATGCTCCGATGATTGGACGGCAATCGGAACTCACGCGCCTGCGCTCGGCGTTCCGGCGCGCGCTCCGTACCGGTCGGGTGGTGCCGGTGACCGTCATAGGTGAGGCGGGTATCGGCAAGTCTCGCCTTGCGAGAGAGGTCATGGCGACGCTCAGCGAGGATGCACGCACACTTCTGATTCGCCACCCGCCGCCGGGCGATGCCATGGGATTCTTCCCGGTTCGTCAGGCGGTCGTGGAAACGGCGGGCATCCTCGGATGGCGCGCTCTGCATGACTTGCTCGCGAACGCGCATGATGGCATCCACGCCGTCCCAGCCGTCGCCGAAGCAATCCCGCTACGTTCGCCACCGGCAAGCGGGGAGGAGTTGGTGGCGCCGCTACTACTCTTGCTTGAGACGCTCGCGCGTCTTCATCCGCTGATCGTGGTCGTCGAGGATCTGCAGTGGGCCGAGACCGCGTTCCGTGATGCGATGGAGGTCCTCGCGCGGGAAGCCACCGGGTCGATATTGCTGCTATGCCTGGCGCGGCCGGATGGTTTCGAAGACGGACCGGGATGGGGCGAGATGGTTACGCTCGAGCCACTTGATTCCGGCGACATCGCGCGGCTGGCGATCGAACGCGCCGGTCCGCTTGCCGAGCCCCTCTTGCGACGCATCGTTGACCTCGCGCAGGGCAACCCACTCTTCGCCGAGCAGCTCGTCGCAGCAATCGACCATGGTGACCTGGAGACGATCCCGGCCTCGCTTGCCGGGCTGGTGACGATGCGTCTCGACCGATTGGGTCCGGGCGAACGAGACCTGTTGCGCGTGGCATCGATCGCGGGTGTTGACGTGGAACTCGACGTCGTGGAGGCCCTCCTGCCCGAAGCGGCTCGGCGAGTTCTCGACCGGCACCTCCAAGTGCTGCAAGAGAGGCGTCTGATAGAGCGCGTCGCCCCTCGCTCAATCCGGTTCGCGCATGCCCTGATCCAGATCGCGGCCTATCAGACGATGACCCGGGACGATCGCGCCCGCCTGGAGCATGATCTTGCGACACACATAGACCGCGAGCGAAAAGGGAACCCGGTTGCAGTTCTGGAGTGAACGCAGTGGGCGGGTTCGATATCCGCCCTCGTTCTTCTCTCCGACGCAGGCGAGACTAGATAGCCACGTGCACGCACGCGACGCACGTAGCAAGGATTGTCTGTCTAGGGCTCCTCGAAGATGCAGGGGATATTCGCGACGTAGACGTTCCTGATGACGATCTTGCCGCAAGGGATGGGTCCTGCATGCGACGTCGCCGCAGTTAACGGCACCAAAGCCGATGCGAATATGACGCCAACGATGAACCTGCGAAGCATTCCGCCCCCTTTCCTGGGCTCTGTTAGGAAATACTTCGAGAAGGCGCTCTCGATTTCCTTCCACGATCAGGCAACGACTCCGGGCACCTCCTACCAGCTCCCTACTGCGCCGGACTCTTACGGAGCTCTGGGGTGGTTGTCGGTGTTCGTCGGGCGAGCTCCGTGCCTCTCACGCTCTCTTGAAAGCCCATACGCAATCCGAATCAACGTTTCCTCGTCGAACTCTCGCGCAAGCATCTCAAGCCGATGGGCAGTTGCGAACGTGTGCTACCGCCTCTTGAGCGCAACCAAACGTTCGATCACCCCGGCACGTAGGCGATCCGTCGCCTCGATCTCGAAGCCGACCGCGATCACATGCAGTGCCGGTCGCCTCGTCATGTATTCGCCCTTCGTACGAGATGGGACGAACTCATAGATCCGTTGTAGCCAATAGAGCGGCTTGACCGTGCTCCGCACGTGGTCGACAAGGATCAGTCGACCTCCGGGCCGCAGGACGCGTTTCATCTCTGCGATCGCTTGTACCTCATCGAGCACGCTGCACATCGCGTACGTACAAACGACTGTGTCGAAAGAGGCGTCGCCGAATGGGAGAGCTTGGGCATCGGCTTCCATCAGATCGATGTCACGCCCGATGCTCCGCGCGCGGCCCTGGGCAACGGTCAGCATCTCGGGCGTGAGATCGACTCCGGTAAGACGCACATCGGGGGGGTAATGCGGCAGATTGAGACCAGTTCCGATGGCGACCTCAAGAGTGTCTCCAGCTGCTCGCGCGCATGCCCACTGTCGGTGCTCGGGACCGAAGAGCTTTCGTTCCCAGAAATCCATGTCCTGGTCATAGGTCTGCGCCTCGCGGGCATAGGCGCGGCGCTTGGCTTCGTTCCGCGACACGTTACGACGCGGCGACATCAGTAGGTCGCCAAGACTCCTGTGCCCTCCCGAAGCGGTTCTTCACGATGTGATCGACAACGTACTCCGCATCGGGCCCAACCCCGCGCAGTACTTCCGACAAGGGCCGCGTACAAGAAAAAGAGACCCACGAAGTCGAGCCCTGGCTCGGAATGAATGACGCCACGCTCATGGAGAGGCTCTATCGGGCCCCCTCATGAGTCCCTAGTCCGCGAACTCCACGCCGTGCTTGGCCGCCACCGAAGTTGCCGCTTCGGGGGCCCGCGCCAGCTCGTCGAAGAAGTCCTCGATACCGCCCGGCGTGCACACGGTCAACAGACGACCGTCCGACCGACCCGAGCTGCGAAAGCTATGCCATGACCCTCGCGGGATGAACACCGCGCTGCCCTCTGTGGCAGTCACCGTTGTGCCGGACAGTACGAACTCGTATTCGCCGGCCAGTACGTAGAACAACTCGTCATATCCGGCATGAGCATGAGGCGCCGGCCCACGAGCGTCGCCTGCGGCCCTGCTGCTTTCGTACACAGTCATGCTTCCGCCGCTTGAGTCGCGCGACACCTTGATGACCACCGTCCCACCCGTGTCCGGTCGCGGGATGGTGAGTCCGTCGGTCGGTTCGACCGTGATGGGTTCCCGTTTCATCGGTCAGGCTTCCGCGCCCTGGGGCGCCGGCAGCAAACCGAGCTGTTGCAGAAGCGACAGCTGGTCGACGACGTCCCAGTGCTCGGCGAGCTTTCCCTGCTCGACCCGATAGATGTCCATTCCCGCGATAGTGAACGCCTTGCTCGTAGCCGGGATCCCGGCGAAGTCACCTATGTGACGTCCGGAGTTCGTCCAGCGAACCACGACCCTGTTGCCTTCTGCGATGACGTCCTCGATCGTGAAGCTCGGCGCTAGCCCATCTCGGAGCATGGTCATCCGGTCCTTGAGTCCCTGAAGTCCCGTTCCCTGTCCGGGAAGGGGGTTGTGCTCCACGTAGTCGGCCGTTGCAATATCTGCAAGATCCTCGATCGCGCCCTTGGAGAAGACCTCATACAGACGCCGCACGGTTGCCTTGTTGGTCTCAGACATCTGAATCCTCCTTTTCATCCGACTCGACGACCGCGTCCAGCATGCATGAAGACCCAGTCGGGGCACCACGAAGAGTCGGTCACCGACTTGGTCACAGAGTGTTCATGACGGAATATCTCGTTGTGAGATCGGAGGGAACCTCCCTGGGGGCGGTGCTGCGCCGGATGCGAGCGTCGGCGGGCCTGACGCAGGAAGAGCTCGCCGACCGTTCGGGCCTGAGCGCTCGCGCCGTCAGCGACATCGAGCGAGGTGTGCGCCGGTCCATTTACAAGGACACGGCAGCTCGTCTCGCCGACGCCCTCTCACTCGAGGGCGTCGAACGGGCCGGTTTCGAGACGCTCGCCCGTGGCAGGGAGCTCGAGGCTAGTTCCGCATCCAGCCGAGATCCGTTCCGCAGGAACCTTCCGCCGAGACCCTCGCGGTTGATCGGCCGTGACATAGAGCTCGACATCATCTTGGGCTCGTTCTCCGATCCCTCCGTTCGATTGCTCACGATCACAGGGTCCGGCGGAATCGGCAAGACGCGACTGGCGGCCGAGGTCGTGGCTCGCGCCGACGCGCTCTTCGCCGATGGCGTCTTTTTCGTCTCCCTGGCGGGCCTCGAGCAAGCCGACTTGGTGTTGCCTGCCATCGCTCAAGAGATCAGGCTGACACCGCTGATGGCTCCTACGGCCGAAGCGATCGCCGCGCATCTTGCAACGAAGAAAGTCCTACTGGTTCTCGATACCTTCGAGCACGTCCTCGAGGCTGCTAGGGGGGTCGGCGAGCTCCTGGATCGCTCCGACGAACTGAAGGTGCTCGTGACGACGCGCGAAGCATTGCGGGTTCGCTACGAGCACGTCGTGCCGCTCGCACCCTTGCCGGCCTCCTCCCCCGAGAAAACGTCAGGAGTTGAGTTGTCCCCCGCGGTGACGTTGTTCGTGGAGCGCGCCCGGATGGTGTCATCGGACTTCTCTCTCGACGAGTCCACGCGCGAGGCGGTGGTCGGCATCTGTGAGCATGTTAGCGGTCTCCCTCTCGCGATCGAACTAGCCGCGGCCCGCCTCCGTCATCTCCCCGCACCGGCTCTGCGCGATCGGCTAGGGGTCCAGTTGGATCTTCTCGCAGCCGGCCCACATGATCTGCCACGTCGTCACCGGGCGATGCGGGACACGATCGCTTGGAGCAACGACCTGCTGGACGAGGAAGAACGTTCGTTGTTCCGCTCGCTCTCCGCCTTCGCGGGCGGATTCACGCTCGAGGCAATCGGCTCCGTATGGCCGCCGAAATCGATCGATGGGGCATTCGCGACTATCTCGGCATTGGTCGACAAGAGTCTGGTCACGATCTCCCCTGACACCGAAGGGGAGCCTCGCTACGTCATGCTCGACGTGATCGCGGAATACGCGTACGAGTTGGCGGTCGCGGCCGAGGAGGTCGCTGACCTCGCCGGACGACATTGCCGCTATTTCGTTGAGTTGGCCGAACGCGCTGAACCCGAATTCGGCCGACGAGATGGCGACCTGTGGCTTCGACGTCTAACTGCGGAACACGCCAATCTCAGGCGAGCGTTGACGTGGGCTCTCTCTGCTGACCACGGCAGTCTGGCATGTCGACTAGGGGGAGCTCTGTGGCAGTTCTGGCGGGCCGCCGGTTACTACAGCGAGGGAAGAAGCTGGTTGGCCCGAGCTCTCAAGATGGAAGGTGGCGACGACGCCGCGCGAGCCAAGGCGATGTGGGGGGCCGCGTGGTTGGCCCTGCATCAGGGTGATCTCGACGACGCTCAGAGTCGCGCCGACCAGATGCTCAACCTCGCGACACGACTCGACTATCAGCTCGTTCTAAGGAACGCGACGACGGTCCAGGGTCTGATTGGGCTTGCACGAGGCGATACTCCAGGCGCGCTCCCCTTGTTGGAACGAAGCGTCGAGATCTGTCGAGGTACCGGACCTCCGTGGCTCCTTGCCACCTCGTTGCTCAACCTTGGCCTTGCCCTCGTTCATGCGCGGCCGCAGGAAGCCGGCGAACCACTCGGCGAAGCCCGATCGCTCTACGAAGATCTTGGTGACGAGCGGTTTGCCGCGCGCAGCGATACATATGCGGGCCATGCCGAACTCGCGCAGGATCACCATCAGGAGGCGCGCTCGAAGTTCTTGACGTCGTTCGCGACGTTTCGAAGACTTGGGGACGCGGCAGGCACGGCCGAGGCCGTGGAGGGCCTCGCTGCTGCTTGCGCAGCCTCGGGCAGCTTGACGGAAGCGGCGCTTCTGCTCGGGGCCAGCGATGCGATACGGGCGGATCTTATGGCCGTCCCGCATCCGTTCGAGCAGGTCCTCCTGGATCGGCGCCTAGACGTCGCCAGGGCGTCGCTCGGAGACGAGGAGTGGGATCGCTCGCGAGAACGAGGCCGGTCGATGGACGTTGACGACGCGATCCGCTCGCTTTAGGCCAGACATGTCTTCTGACCGTGGTGGTGCGGACAAGTCTTCATAGAGGCACCGGACAAGCCCTGTCGATTGTCTCCGCTCGTCAGCACCGGCTCCGTCGTGGGGGCGCTCGATCCTCCTTCTGGCTCGACGGTTACCGCGGCCCCGTCGTACCCGCTCAGTCCCCGCGCTGACTCGATGATCACCACACCGCCCGACACGTCGAAGGTGTCGGCGGGCGTCGGGTCGCCGTCTTTCATCAGCCACAGTTGGTAATCACGCCCTGCCGGAGCTTCACCGAGGTCGACCGCGACGAGCACACTGCCTTCCGAAGTAGAGGCGAGGACGGCCTCGGCACCTCCGGGCCCGTGCAACTTGAGGGCATCCGGGTCGTTAATCAATGCCGCGACCGCGCTTTCGTACTGTCTCTGACGCGCGACCGAGCCGAGATAGGACGCCGTCGTAAACACGAGCATGGCTACGAGCACTACTGTGGCGCCTGCCAGCAACATGGTTCTGCTACGCGCGAACCATCCTCGCGACGGTTCGCGCGTCGCGATCTCCAATTCCTCATCACCGCGAACCGCCTTGAGCAAGCGCTCGGTGAATCCCGCCGAGAGCTCGACCGGCTCGGCGGCCTCGGTGAGCGCCATCGCTATCTGAGCGAAGCTCTCTGCTTCCTCGAAACACTCTTCGCAAGTCAGAATGTGTGCCCGGATCGGCGGAATCTCCTCTTCAGGCACGGCGCCGATCGCATAGGCAGCGACGAGCGATCGCACGCTCTCGTGTATGTCACTCATCGTCGATGCTCTCCGTCGACTCAATCAGCATCCTGCGTAGCTTGGCGAGCCCGTCCCGCATGCGGGTCTTGATCGTCCCTTCAGGGACACGCAGCTCGTCGGCGACTTCGCGATACGTGCGGCCCCCGTAGTACGCGAGCACGATGGCGTGGCGCTGCGACTGGGAAAGGCCGGACAGCACCGATACGACCTTGGAACGCTCTTCCACATCCGACTCGAACCTCATGATGTCGGCGCCCGGGCTGAACTCATGCAAGAGCGCGTCCTTTGCCCGTTTCGCCGACTCCTCTTTCCGGACGAGGTCGATTGCCTTGTTGCGCGCAATCGAAGCGAGAAAGGTCTTGAGACTGCCGCGTGCTGGATCGAACGCGCCGGGGCGCCGCCACAACGCCAGAAAGGTGTCCTGCGCGACCTCTTCGGCGAGGGAAGGGTCGGCCAGCACCTTTCGCGCCATCCCGTTGACCATGCCCCCATAGGTCTCGACCACCTCTCGAAGGGCGCTCTCGTCGCGCGACATAAGCCGTGTTGCGAGCGCGGCGTCGGCCTCAGCCACCTTGGAAAAACCCATGCGTATCACGACACATATTCGGACCATTCGCTGTCTTTGTATTGGGCGGGGTCACGAACTGCAACGATCAGTACTCGAGGCCCCCACGGAGCCGCTTCCCGTGGTAGCGACCCTCCACGGGTGGATCGAGGGCAAGGCCCGGTTCAGCACCGTGATGCAGTAGCTGGTATGGCCGCCCTGGACATCGACGGAAAGGCCGTCAGGAACGGTCACGGCTTCGCCGACCAGATGGCGTCGCTTGAGTTTGAGGAAGTGTCCTAGGTGGTCGCGACCGTAACGCCGGGCTGCTTCGTCGGCGTCACTCAGGAGGCTTCTGGAGACCTCGACCTGGTCACCGGCGCGGACTGACGCCGCGGACCGCGGCTCGGTTGCCTTCGCGCAGGCGCTGATCGTCACGGTCATGGCCAAGACACGGGCCATCCACGAAGGCTTCATGTTGCGTATTCGGGCGGCGAGCGGTTTCTGGTTTGCAAAAGAGGCGCTCCCCTGCTGGGAGCGCCTCTTTGATGGCGAGGGGGGAATCTCGCGGGGTGGGCTTAGAACATCTCTGGGAACTGAGCCACTATCGCTCCCGACAGGGCGGTCGCGATGCCGGGCAGGTGACTGGCGGCAACGCGCAGCCTGTCGAACGCCTTGCCGTCACCGGCGATCACCGAATCGATCGCGGCGATGGTCGAGGTGACGTGCGGCTCGAGCGCGTCTGCGACCGCATCGGCAGGCAGCCCACCTTCGGTCGCGCCCTCGATGAAAGCACCGAAGTCGTTGCGGTAGCCGTCGAGTTTGTTCTTGGCGTCTTTGATCCCCGCCTGATCGCCGCCCGCCTTGGCGAGCGTGTAATCGACGAAGAAACCGATGTGGGCACGCCACAGCGACAAGAACTTCTTGGCGCCGGCATCACCGTAGACCGAACCGACGGCTTCGGAGAGCTGGACCGAGTTCTTGTCGAGCGCACCCGCGGCAGCCTCGAACTCAGCCGAATCGGCCCCTGCGGTCACACCCATGAGCACGGCGAGACCGGCGAG
>JBHELF010000036.1:0-5821 GCA_046263155.1 Actinomycetota bacterium | reverse complement strand
TGGATCGCTCTCGACGCCGTGAGGATCGGGGGCCAGGTTCGTGATCGTGCCGCCGTCGCGCCACGTCAGAGTCACCGTGCGCGATGTCAGGTGACGCCACGAGGGCGCCCGGTACTCGAGCCCCGGCTCGTCTGCGTGCATGGCATCCGTTGCATTCGACGGACAGACGGTCGTCGACGCCGCCACGTACGCCGGCGCCGGCACCGTGCGATCGAGCAGGTGGTGATCCAGGAAGTCGCCCACCCGGCTGTTGATGCCGCGGCGCACCAGAGCCAACGGGGGGGACCTCAGGTCGAGAGCGCCGTCCGGAAGGCGATAGTCCGCGACCGTGCAGGGATGTCTGTCGGCGGCGCACAGGTCCGCGTATTCCTTGAGCTTGTTCTGAGCCGTGACGTGATCGAAGTCGCCGAAATACATAGTGATCGGATAGCCGGGCGCCACCGACTTCAGCTTGTTGTAGATGCGAATCGTTTCGTTGGCCGGGAACACTGGGTCGGTGATGCCCTGAGCGGCAAAGACCGGAATCCGCAGCCCGCGCTCGACCTTCTTCCAGAAATCCTCTTGGTAGTAGACGGAGCTGTCGGTGATGAGCCGCCCCGCCAGAGACTCGATCGTCGTGTCCCCCTCGTAGGGCTCCCCCGCCAAGAGGCGCGCCACTGCCCTATCGGCCCACTCTGGAAACACGACGTGATTGGTGTCGAAACGGAGGCCGTACGAGTAGAAGCCCGCGACGATCGTTTGTTTCGCCACTCCGATCGGAGCCCGCGAGACGGCCTCGTCGGGGGCTGTGGGGCCCACATAGGGACGATTCGTCTTCGGGTGCTTCTCGAGGAAGTGACCTCCTGGAATCAAAGATTCCAACAGATCGGTGGCGGTATAGCGAGGCACGATGACGCGCGTCTCCAATTCTGTTGCGTACTTGGGGCTGAGCCACTGCGGGTCGGTCGCCAGCAACCATGTGAGCCAGCCCCCGTAGGAGCCCCCGTGCACGCCCACACGGCGCGGGTTCACGTTGAACGTCTCCGGCTGTCCCGACTCGGTCTGCAGGCGGTCGTGATCGGCCAGAAGGCCGATTAGGTACTGCAGGTCGTTCGCCTCGTAGCGCCGGGAATTGAGTTGGAGAGTGCCGCCGGATCCCAGGTCATCGGCGTTTAGGTGTCCGCGCGCCAGGCTGTTGATCACCACATAGCCGCGCGCCGCCAGCGACGCGTTGTTCAGATGCCAATTCATGACGTTCGAGCCGTCGATGGTCGCGGCCTCCCACTTCGCCTTGGTCTCGGCGAAACCATGGTTCATGGCAATGATCGGGAAGCCCCCCGGCGGGGGAACCATCGTCGCCGGAGGAAGGCTGATATCGACGTCGATCGTGATCCGGTTGCCGTCCTGGGCTCGGATGTCGTCGTCTCGTTCGGCTTCCGCGACCTCCTCGGGAGTACCGGGTGCTGGAAGGCCCGTGAAGTCGTCGCCGTCGGTCGTGTGGTACTTCGCGGGCACGGGTATCCCGGCCTCGCCGCCAACGGGGTCCGCCGCTCCGTCGTCGCAGAACCGATAGGGAAGTTCGAGTCCGTTCGCGCTGTCTGCATCGGCCGCGTCGCCATCTATGCAGTGCGTGAGCAGCTCCGTGAGCGAGGCCAGGCTGTCATCGACGAAAGCGCTGGCTTCCTGAGCGGTTGCTTCGGGGTCCGCGCCTGGAAGAGCGAGGGCGATCACAAGCAGCGCGAAGACGGCGCGCAGCCGCTTCAGGGTCGAAGCCATGGGCATGAGACTTGGCCGCGAGTGTCGTGACACCTGCCCCGTGCGAACCCCCGGACAATCCGGGGCCGTACTTTGAGATTGCGAGTGCTTCTAGGGAACGGCGAATGCGGTGGATCCGCTGCCCTCGTTGTAACCGCTCTTCGTTGCGGTTGCCGAGGCGCAGTGGGTGCCCGTGTTTCTCGTCTTGAATGTGAAGGTCACCCTGCCGCTCGAATCCGTGGTCCCGCTTCCCGTGGCGATCGCCGTTACGACCGGGCAACCGCCAGAGCCGATCTTCAGCGAGACGGAGGCTCCGCTGACGGCCGCTCCGGTCGACGAGTCGGTGACGGTGACCTGAAAGCCAATCACATAGCGATTGCCCTGTTTGGTGGACGAGGTCTTTGCCACCTCGACGCCGAGATTGGAAGCGGGCGGCGGAGGCGGGGGCGCGGCCGCGGTGGTGAAGCTTGCCTCCGCCGAGGCGACCGAATTGCCCGCCCCATCCGTTGACGTCACTCTGTAGTAGTAGGTGGTCGAGGCGGTAAGACCGGCCACGGCCAGCGAGTGACTCGTGACCATCGACGTGTTGGTCCCGCTCTCGGTGTAGGAACCGGAACTCGTGCCGTAGTCGACCCTCGAATCGGATGCTTCATCTGTTGTCCAAACGATGTCCGCCGAGACATCGGTCACATTGTTCGCATTCGGTCCCGAGGTAATTGCCGGTGGTGTCGTGTCCGGCTCCGCCGATATGAAACCCGAGTACAAGAGACGGTTCGGCGTTCCGCTGCCCGGGCTCGACACCTTGTTGGGTGTTGCGTTGGACGTGATGGCCTGCGCAACCGCGGCAGGGCCCGCGCTCGGGTTTGCTTCGAGATACAGGGCGGCCACGCCGGCAACGTGAGGAGAAGCCATAGAGGTTCCACTGATCGTGTCCGTCGCGGTGTCGCTCGTGCTCCACGCCGAGGTGATGCTCACTCCCGGCGCGAAGAGATCCACGCAGCTGCCGTAGTTCGCCCAGGAGGCTTTGGTATCGGTCTTGTCGGTGGCGCTGATGGTGAGCGCCTCCGCCACGCGCGCCGGCGAGTAATTGCAGGCGTTCTGCGGTCGGCCGAGGAAGTCACCGTTGCCGGCGGAAACGGAATAGGAGATTCCGTCCGTAATCGAGTTCTTCACTGCTGTGTCGAGAGACGAGCTCGCTCCGCCCCCCAAGCTCATGTTGGCGGCCGCCGGAGCACCCGCGGCGTGATCCGACGTGACCCAGTCGACGCCGGCGATGACACCCGAGGTGCTGCCGCTCCCGTTGCAATCGAGAACGCGGACGGCCACGAGCCTTACCTGCTTGGCCACGCCGTACGTCGACCCGCCCACCGTCCCGGCGACGTGGGTTCCATGCCCATCGCAGTCGTCGGCGGTGCCCCCGTCTATCTTGTCGACCCCGCTCACCGCCCGGCCCCCAAACTCCGAATGCGAGAAGCGGATGCCCGTGTCGATGATGTACGCCGTAACTCCGGAGCCTGTGGCGTTATAGGTGTAACTGCTGTTCAGCGGGAGGTCGCGCTGGTCGATCCGGTCAAGGCCCCAGGTTGCTGAGGTCTGCGTCGCCACTTTCGCAACGGGCAGGTCCTCCTCGACATAGGCGACGCGCTCGTCCGCCCGTAATGCGTTCAATCGTCCCTCGGGAATGCGTGCCGCATACCCCTTAAGGGCAAACTCGTAGACGTGGCTGAGCTCGGCAGCGTGCTCGGAGGCGTGCTCGCGGGCGACGGCCCGGGGGTCGTCTACCGATTCCTTGAGCACGACGATGTATGACTTCTTATCCTCCTCAGCGCCCGCCAGGGGAGCTATAGAGAACAGAAACAGCAGCACTAATGAAAGCGCGAGTACAGGCCTGCGGAACATCCAGGAATCCCCCTCGGAAAGCGATCGGACGGCGCTCTAGAACATTACTGACGGCCGCGGGCCGAGTCTAGGGGGAAGAGCTATTTAGCTGACGTGGATGTGGCCGCACATCCCGGAGCAGACCCCGTCCGACATTGTGGAGTGAATCTTGCAGCGGTAGTAGTAAGCCCCGTTCTTCCGGAACCTCTTGCGGGTCGTCTCGCCGGGACCGACGACCGTGTCTTTGCTCCACGGGCCTTTGTAGGCGGTGACCGTGTGCTTCACCGCCGTCGGGTTCCTCCACACGATCCGGTCGCCCTTTGAGATCCCTTTGAAGTCGGGCCTCCAGTCCCAGCCCTCGGACTTCGACCCGGCCGCCTTGATTCGGAAGGTATCTCCCTGGGAGGGCGCGGCGAAGACCAGCAGAGCTGTGGCCGCGAGCAGGGCCACCACAATCCGTCCGGAGGTCACTGACATCATTTCCCCTTTCGCCGGAGGCGTCCCCGGCTCTCTAGCCGGTCGGCGCCCGGTCAATTATCCCGGTCGGGAATAAGTACGGGGTACCTCCTCCAGGAGGTTCACCCAGCGAACTAGGGGCATGCGACGAAAAGGCTCAAAACGAGCCGAAAAATCCGGCATGCGACATTGTGCCTGTCCCATACTCCATTTCCCGGCGCGCGGGCTGAGGCCCCCGGTCGGG
Organism: Actinomycetota bacterium; assembly: GCA_046263155.1. Classification (GTDB taxonomy): domain Bacteria; phylum Actinomycetota; class CADDZG01; order CADDZG01; family WHSQ01; genus DATADF01. Next base: position 1,509 of record JBHELF010000036.1, on the reverse strand, counting down.
GATGTCAGGGGCGGATATCGATCCGAGGGAGGCTGTCAAAGGTGACCCTGCCCGACTGGGAACGGGAGCTCGTCGAGGACGCCATTTCCAAAGCGGAGCGGCGTCTCGAGGCGGAGGATTCGGGGGCCCGGAAACGTGCCCTGCAGCTTGCTCGGGAACAGGCGTACCACCGTCTTGCCCTGGCGATAGATAGACCCGAGGACGAGCCGGGCCACGGCCAACTCACGTTCTTCCCTGCGGATCCCACGCTTTTCGACGAGGCAAATTAGGTCTTCCCTCAGAAGCCTCGGCGCGGCAGTATGTCCCGATGTTTCGCCGTGTGCTAGCACCGCTGCTCGCCGCAAGCCTCCTCGTCGCGCTCGCGGAGCCCGCTGCGGCTCGTGCACATTGGAAGGAACGCATCGACAGGCTGATCGGCGAACGTTCCATCGGGGTGGCGGTGGCCGACGAGGGGAGAGACGTGTACACGCGCTTCGCGCGGCGCAGACGCGTTCCCGCGTCCAACGAAAAACTGCTCCTGAGCATGGCGCTCTTCGATGAGCTCGGCACCGAACGCAGAATCACGACCTCCGCGGCAATCGCCGGTCGAATCGAAGACGGCGTCCTGAGAGGCGATCTCTGGATCCTCGGTCGGGGGGATCCTTCGTTCGGATCTGGGGCCTACGACAAGGCGCTTCCTTTCAGAGGAACATTGATCGGCCGACTCGCCCGCCGAGTTATCGGGGCCGGCGTCGTAGAGGTGACCGGGAGGGTCATTGGTTCGACCTCTTATTTCTCGCACGATTGGTACGCGCTCGGGTGGGAACGGGATTTCGCAAGTCGCTACGTCGCGCTTCCATCGGCTCTTTCCTACGAAGGGAATGTGGTGCGCGGCAAACACATCGATAACCCCGAGTACGTCGCGGCGCGCGCCTTCAAACGGCGACTACAAGAGCTTGGTGTGCTGGTCCACGGACGTGCAAAGGCTGCGCCCGAACCGAACGTCGTAACCGAGATCGCGCGCGTCACCTCCGCGCCGCTCGAGGTTTTCGCTCGTTACATGAATCGCAAGTCGTCGAATTTCTTCGCCGAGGTACTCGGAAAACTGCTCGGGGTCGAGATCTATGGGTCGCCGGGAACGATCGATAAGGGAGCGGCAGTTATCGAGAGCTGGGCCTCCAGCCACGGGCAGAACGTAGATGCTCTCGATTCCTCAGGTCTTTCTTACGCGAATCGTGCCTCGGCGATGAGTCTCGTGAACCTCCTCGGCATCGCGGAGGACAAACCGTGGGGCGGGGCCCTGCGGCGGGGCCTTCCCCAAGGTGGTCAGGGAACCCTGAAGGACCGGCTGCATGGAATCAAGCTGCGCGCCAAAACGGGCACGCTCGATGGCGTGTCCGCGCTGTCGGGATGGGTGTGGCTCGACCGGCGTGGATCGTGGGCCGAGTTCTCGATCCTGTCCAGCGGGATGGCGAAGTCAACGGCCTCGGCGATCGAGGACAAGATCGTCCGGATCCTTCAGCGCCGCGC
>JBHELF010000035.1:0-22578 GCA_046263155.1 Actinomycetota bacterium | reverse complement strand
CCGTGGATCGTCATTACGAGCTACACCGGGAGTACCTCTTCGTTCCCCACCAGAGAAAGGGCTCGGTATTCCGGGACAGCGCGTGCTCGCGCACGACGCGCTTCCGCACCGAGCTGACTCGTTTCCGCCCATCTGGTGCGGAGGAGCCTTCCGCCACTCCGAGTCCGGAATCTCCGTCTCCGGATCTCGATCAGCACGATGTTGGGACCCCTTGGCTGCCCTTGGGGGCCACCCTCGTGGCATCGGCGCTGATCGGGTTGGTGTTGCTGCGGCGCCGTTAGAGCTATGCGGTCCCGGAACCGTCGCTTGCCTGGTGGAGTCGAACCAATTCGACGGCAGACGCTAAAGACCCTCGTGCAGGAGCTGGCTACGCGCTGCTGCATGGATACGAGTCGTTCGCCCTCGCGAGATCTAGGAGGTCGAGGTCGAGTCAGTCGCCTACGTGTGCGACGCGCTCGACTTGACACCAGTGACGACAGCTTCGCGTACGTCACGCGGTGGGCCGAGGGTTCGACCGAGCTGGTTAAAGACACCGCGGAGCGAAAGTCGGTTGCGCCAAGGAGATCCTCTCCGCCCTCGAGGTTGTCTTCCGCCGCGCCAATTCGGAGAGTGAGTGGCCACAGAATGGTCACGGAATGGTCACGGACTCGATGCCGAAGTTGTCGAACTCGATTCTCGCGAGGCAAGAACGGGCCAGTTACCTGCAGGTTCGCGAAGTGGGCGGTACTGGGATCGAACCAGTGACCTCTTCGGTGTGAACGAAGCGCTCTCCCGCTGAGCTAACCGCCCGAAAGACTTTCTGGTTGCAACCAGCTTCGAATAGCGAACCTGACGTCGATCAGAAGGCCTAATCCTAAGGGAGGGTCACGGCGGCAGGGCGCAGTGGCGCGCCAATCCGCATGTTTTGACTACGCGCGGGAATAAGCTGAGCAAGCATGGGCAGCGTCATCAATCTGTCCCAAGGGCAGAGTCGCCACCGCCGTCGGTCAGCCGGGAATGGCAAGAAGACGCGCGGGCGTACTGCGTTGGTTCTGGGCGGCGGCGGCATCACCGGCGCTGCTTACCACCTCGGCGTCCTCAACGCGATGGAGGCGGCCGGCGGTGATTTCTCAGTCAACGACTTCGACATCTACGTAGGAACTTCGGCCGGTTCCGTGATCGCCGCTTTTCTCGCCAACGGCATCACTCCGGCCGAACTCGTGCGGGCAAACCTTTATCAAGAGGACGAGGACCTGCCGGCGATCGGCGCCGACGAGGTCATGCTCCCCGACCGCAAGGGCCTCATCCGCTCGATCTTCCGCTGGCCTTTTGGAGTGCTGGGGGCCGCCCGTCGCTATCTCGGCCATCCCTTCACGACATCTCTTATCGACGGGTTGGGCGCGCTTGCGGAGGGACTCCCATCCGCCCTCTACACGACCGATGGCACCGAGAGATACATCCGCAACGTCCTTGAGGCCCCAGGACGGTCGAACACCTTTGGAGGCACCCCTCGGCGCCTTTTCATAACGACGACCGACATCGACAACGCCCGACGCGTGGTGTTCGGAGAGGACGACAACGAGCCCGTCCCCATCTCCGAGGCAGCCGCAGCCTCGACCGCAATCCCACTTCTCTATTCACCCCGCCGAATCGGCGACCACGAGTATCTCGACGGCGGACTGAATTCGACGACCAACCTCGACATCGCCCTGGCTCACGGAGCGGAGCTGATCGTCTGCGTGAACCCTCTCGTTCCCTACGTCCACGACGTTCACCATCTGCTTCCCACGGCGACCGGGCTGCCGTCCCGCCACATGGCGGAGAAAGGCTTTCCGCACATCGCCGCGCAGACGTTCCGGATCATGGCCGCCTCCCAACTTGAGAAGGAGGTGGAGCTGATCACCCAGACCCATCCCGACGTCGACATAGTCCTCGTAGAGCCCCGTCGTGACGACGAGCATCTATTCATCTTCAATCTCATGGACTATGCGTCGCGCGAGCGCGTCGCCCGGCATGCCTTCGAGTCGGTCGCGATCGATTTGGTGACCAGATTCCCCGAGTACCGGCGGGTGCTCGGGCGTCACGGCCTGAAGATCCAACGCGACCCTTTGGTCGAGCAGCTGCAAGCCATCATCGAGGGGGCCGAGCCCAGGTTCCTGCCCGGCGAGACATCGGAGGTCAGTGAGCTCGTCGACGAGGCCTAATCGCACGTTTACGACTCGGAGCCTGCGGCTCGTCGCCGCTCCGATACTTCTTTTGGGCTTGAGCTGTGACGTGCCGCGCGATCCCGAGACCACGCTGGAACGAGTTCGCGGCGACACGATTCGTGTGGGCATTGTCGTCAACGAGCCCTGGACGAAGTTCGACGGAAGCCCTGCGGGAGTCGAGGCCGACCTTGTCGAGGAATTCGCTCGCGGCCTTGACGCGGAGATAACCTGGGTCGAGGGTTCCGAACATGAGTTGATGGCCGCCCTCAAGGGTTTCGAACTCGACCTTGTGATCGGCGGTCTTACCGCCGACAGTCCATGGTCTGCAGAGGTTGCCTTTACGCGCCCGTATTACACATCCAGGTTGGTAGTGGGGATTCCCGAAGAAAACGAGGTTCCCGAAGACATCGCCGGCGTCCCCGTGGCCGCCGAGATTGGGACCGAAGCTGCCGAACTCGTCGAGAAGACCGATGCCGAGGTGATCCGCGTCGAGGAGCTGTTCGATCTTCCGATCGCGGCCGCGGTGGAGACCTGGCTCCTGGATGATCTCGATCTCCAGGACAGCGGCATCGTGCTCCAGGAGTCGGCGCACGTCATCGCCGTCCCCCATGGGGAGAACTCATGGTTGACGGAGTTGGAGACCTTTCTGGCCGGTCGAGAACAGTCGGTCGGCGATCTGCTCGAAAGACACGGCCGGCCATGACCACTACTGGTCGTTTTGAGATGCCCGTCGACCGTCAACACGTTCAGCGCAAGGCGATTCGCCTGGAGTGGATCACCCTCATTTACATGCTCTCTGCCACGGTGCTGCTCTATCTCACATTGGGGTCGTCGCAGGCGATGAAGACCGCGTGGCTCGACGACATCCTGAGCTTCCTGCCGCCGATCGCCTTCCTGTTGGCCGACCGGTGGCGCGACCGTCCTCCAAACAGCACCTATCCTTATGGCTTCCACCGTGGCGTATCGCTCGGCTTTCTGGTTGCTGCGGCCGCTTTGTTCGTTATGGGCTTCCTCCTGCTGCTGGATTCTTTGATGCAGCTCATTAGCTTCGACCATCCGTCGATCGGAATGATCACGCTGTTCGGCCGGGACGTGTGGCTCGGCTGGGTGATGTTGCTGACGCTCGCCTGGTCTGGATTCCCCGCCGCGGCCCTGGGCCGCGTCAAGCTCCCACTCGCACACGAACTGCACGACAAGATCCTGTATGCAGACGCCTACATAAATAAGGCCAACTGGTTAACCGCGGCCGGAGCGATGGTGGGAGTGCTGGGGATCGGCTTCGGGGTCTGGTGGACCGATGCCGTCGCCGCGTCGCTGATCGCCGCGGACATTCTTCATGACGGCATAATGAATCTGAGGGTCGTGGTTGCCGACCTGATGGACAAGGTTCCCCGTCGTATCGATGGCCAGATGGACCCGCTCGTGGCTCGCATCGAGTCTGAGCTAGAGGCACTCTCTTGGGTAAAGCGGGCGCGGGCTCGGCTTAGGGAGCAAGGACACGTCTATTTCGGGGAGGTCTTTGTCGTCCCTCGCGACCAGCGGCGTCTGGTCGCCCATCTAGACGAGGCCACCGAATTGGTGAAGACCCTTGACTGGAAACTGCACGACGTCGTGATCCGCCCAACGGCTCGCATCGGCGACGAGGAGGAAGAGCTCGGCCTGAAGAAGCCGCGCGTCCCTGCGAAGCGAGCAGATAAAGAGGAGAAGCCGGAGGTTAAGAAACCTCGAAAGAGGTCTTCATCCCGAGCTTGATGTGTGGCTTCCCGCTCTTAGGGTCGGGGAAGTAGCAGACCGCCGTGTATTTGCCCGGGACCGGTAGCCTCATCGTTTGCCACGCGCGGCCGCCAGGAGGAGGTGCGAGAAAGAATCCCATCTCGCGCTTTCCCTTGGAGATGATCACCTCGTGGCTCTGCTCCCCGGCATTCGATACCACGAACGTAACGTCGCCCGACGCAATCCCGTCGGGGAACTCGAAGTAGAAGTCGCCGACTTCGAGAGCGGCATCGGAATCGGGCTCGGCCACTTCCGGACCGGTGGCCTCGACCACCTCGAAGAACCAGGTGAGACCTGGATTCTTCCCCGCTGCCTCCGGGTCGGTCGCGAGGTAGTTGCCCGGGACGAACTCAAAGACGTTCTGAACGCTCGAGCCCGGCTTGACGGCCTCGGTGCTGCCGGCGATCACCACCAGCTTCAAGACTCCCTCGACATTCTTCTTCAACTGATTTGCAACCTCCCTCGGCGTGACCCCTTCGTTCAACCGGGCGAAGACGGGGTGGAGCTCCTGCTTGGCCTCGTTGCGCGCCTCGACGATCACGGGCTCGGCTTCGATCTGATCCACGAAGGACGAGCCGGCGTTGTTCATCGTCAGGGTGAAGAGCTCGGGCTGTACCTCGGCTTGTCCGACGTCACCGTTGGAGTCGTCGGTGATATCCGAACCACACGCGGCCAGAGCCAGCATCGCAGCGGCTACAGCCACACGCAGCACGCGCGCAAGTGGTGCCCTTCTCACCTCGACCTCCCTCAGTTTCGTGGACCAGCGACCCTATATGGCGACGCGACGCGGAGCGTCCGTCAGGCGGCGCTGTTTCGGTTTGCGACGGCGCGCTGCCGTCCGCTTGCTCGATTTGAGCAGTGGCACAAGGTAGCGGCCCGTATGGGAACCCGGCGTGGCCGCAACCTGCTCCGGAGTTCCCGCGGCGACGACCTCACCCCCACCGGCGCCGCCCTCGGGCCCCAGATCGATGATGTAGTCGGCCGTCTTGATCACGTCGAGGTTGTGCTCGATCACCACCACAGTGTTCCCCGCGTCGACCAAGCGGTGCAAAACGTCCAGCAGTTTCGAAACGTCGTCGAAGTGAAGCCCGGTCGTGGGCTCGTCGAGGATGTACAGCGTCCTTCCCGTCGCGCGCTTAGCGAGCTCCGACGCGAGCTTGACGCGCTGGGCCTCCCCCCCGGACAACGTGGGGGCCGGCTGACCCAGTCGTATGTAGCCGAGCCCGACATCCCGCAAGGTGTTGAGATGGCGGGCAATCGGCGGAATCGCTGAGAAGAACTCGCACGCCTCCGACACGCTCATGTCGAGAACATCGGAGATGTTCTTGCCCTTGAAACGAACCTGCAGAGTCTCTCGGTTGTAGCGCTTTCCCTTGCACACCTCGCAGGGCACATAGACGTCGGGGAGGAAGTGCATCTCGATCTTTATCTGGCCCTCGCCGGAGCAGCCCTCGCAGCGGCCGCCCCTCACGTTGAACGAGAACCGACCCGGTTGGTAGCCGCGCCGACGTGCGTCCGGAGTCTTGGCGAAGAGCTTGCGAACGTGATCGAAAACCCCGGTATAGGTCGCGGGATTGGACCTGGGCGTCCGGCCGATCGGGGATTGATCGATGTCGATCACCTTGTCGATCAGATCGAGACCCTCGACCGTCTTGTGTTTGCCCGGTACAAGCCGGACGTTGCGATACAAGACCTGATGCACGGACCGATAGAGCACCTCATCCACCAGGGTCGATTTGCCGGAGCCGGAGACACCCGTGACAGTCGTGAAACAACCGAGTGGAAATGCGACGTCGATGTTCTTCAGGTTGTGCTGCTTGGCCCCCCTGATGGTGAGAAAACCCTTGTCTGCAGATCGACGGCTCTCCGGCAAGGCGATGGACTTGCGGCCTACGAGGTAGTCGCCGGTCAGTGACTCCGGAGTCTCGATGAGACCGGGCAACGGGCCCGAATAGACGATCTTTCCGCCGTGCTCTCCGGCCCCCGGTCCGATGTCGACGACGTGATCCGCGGTGCGGATGGTCTCCTCGTCGTGCTCGACCACGATCAGCGTGTTCCCGAGGTCACGCAGACGGATGAGCGTATCGATCAGCCTCCGGTTATCCCGCTGATGGAGCCCGATCGAGGGCTCGTCGAGGATGTAAAGCACCCCCACCAAACCGGATCCGATCTGGGTCGCCAGTCGGATGCGCTGCGCCTCTCCACCAGCCAGCGTCGCCGAAGCCCGCGCCAAGGACAGGTAGTCAAGTCCGACGTCCAAAAGGAAGCGAAGCCGGGAGTGGATCTCTTTGAGCACGCGCTCGGCGATCGTGGTCTCGCGATCGTCCAGCTCCAGCTTGCGCAGGAAGCCATCTATGTCGTCGATGCAACTGTTGCAGAGTTCGAAGATGTTGCGCCCCCCGAGCGTGACCGCCAGCGATTCCCGCCGCAGGCGGGCGCCGTTGCACGCGGGACAGGCCACCTCGCGGAAGAACTGCTCGTAGCGTTCACGCGCGTAGTCCGAATCGGTTTCGTCCCGTCGCCGTTCGAGCCAGGGGATGAGTCCCTCGAACGTCGTCCAGTAAGAGCGTTGGCGGCCGTAGCGATTTCGGTAGCGGACGTGGATCTGCTCATCCGTTCCATAAAGGAGTAGGTCGCGTATCTTCTTCGGCAACTGCTTCCATGGTGTGTCGAGTCGAAACCCAAATGCCTTCCCCGCCGACTGCATCAGTCGGTCGAAATACTCGCCGCCTCCCCGACCGAAGGCCCGCGGCGCCATCGCGCCCTCTTCTATCGAGAGGTCGGGATTTGGGATGACGACCTCGGGATCGACCTCGAGATGAGTGCCGAGTCCGTCGCACCGCTCGCAGGCACCGTAGGGAGAGTTGAACGAGAAGTTCCGAGGTGCCAGCTCGTCGAACGAAAGCCCACAGAAGGTGCACGCAAAGTGCTGCGAGAAGAGGATGTCCTCCGACTCGTCGTCGACGAGATCGATCGCGGCGGTCCCCTCCGCCAGCTTTAGTGCAGTCTCGATCGAGTCCGTAAGGCGGCTCTCGATCCCCTCCTTCAGAACCAGGCGATCGACCACCACGTCGATGTCATGTTGGAAGTAACGGTCGAGCCGAATCTTCTCGGAGAGATCTTTCACCTCACCGTCGACGCGGGCCCGGGCGAACCCTCGCCGAGCGAGATCCTCGAATAACCCATGGAACTCGCCCTTACGGCTGCGCACGACAGGGGCGAGCACCTGGAAGCGGGTCCCCGGCTCGAGCTGAAGGATCTGATCCACGATCTGCTCGGGGGTCTGCCGGGCAATGGGTCGCCCGCAGTTGTGGCAATGCGGCCGCCCGATCCGGGCGTAGAGCAAGCGGAGGTAGTCGTAGATCTCAGTGATCGTCCCTACGGTCGAACGCGGGTTCTTCGATGCCGATTTTTGGTCGATTGAAATCGCGGGCGATAGGCCCTCGATGAAATCGACGTCGGGCTTGTCCATCTGCCCCAGAAACTGTCGGGCATACGACGACAGAGACTCGACGTAGCGTCTCTGACCCTCTGCATAAATGGTGTCGAAGGCAAGAGACGACTTCCCCGAGCCTGAGATCCCCGTGAACACGATCAGGGAGTCGCGCGGGAGCTCGAGGCTGATGTTTTTCAGATTGTGTTCGCGAGCGCCCCGGATCACGAGCTGTCCGAAGGGGCCCTGCGACGTGGTGGCGGGCATGGCTGGAGATGCTAAACGACGCGCATGTAACTTCGATCAGGAACGCTCTCAAAGCGCCGGTGTTCCGGGCGGGCGGGGGGCCACCCCGTCCGAATAGGGCGGACTACTCTCGGACCGTGGGTGACCTCGAGAGTTACCGCGAAGAATTTCCCGTTCTCGCACAGCGGACCTATCTGATCTCGGCCTCGCTCGGGCCGCTGTCGCGCCGGAGCCGGGCGGCCGCCGAGGAGCACCTCGACCTCTGGGGCCGGCTGGGTCCCGAGGAGCTCTGGTTCGACCACGGACTGCCCCGGCTCCAGCTTTGCCGGGAACTGTTCACCCGTCTTAGCGGGGCCACCGCGGACGAGATCGCGATCGTTCCCTCCATCTCCTCCGGGCTGTCCTCGCTTGCGACCTGCCTCGACTTCCAGGCTCGCCCGAAAGTGGTTCTCACCGAGATGGATTTTCCGACCAACCACTATGTCTGGCGCGCCCAGGAGGCCCGTGGGGCGAAGCTCGACGTGGTGCCGTCGCCCGACGGCATTCGGATCGAGATCGACGACTACGTGTCGCGGATCGATGAGCAAACGGCAATCGTGAACGTGAACCGGGTGCTCTTCGAGTCCTCGTTCATCGTCGATCTCGCCCCCATCGTCGAGGCGGCGCACGCGGCGGGGGCCTATGTCGTGGTCGACGACTTCCACGGGACCGGGAGCCTGCCCCTCGATGTCTCGTCCCTGGGAGTCGACTTTCTGCTCACCGGGGCACTGAAGTGGCTTTGCGGGGGCCAGGGCCTGGCCTTCCTTTATTGCCGGCGCAATCTCGTCGAGAAGCTGAATCCCACGGTGGTCGGCTGGTTCGGGACCATCGATCCCTTTGATTTCGATCGCACGAGACTCCGCCTGCGCCCCGATGCGCGGCGCTTCGAAACCGGGACCTATCCCCTGCCGGCGGCGTGGACCGCGTCGGCCGGCATGGAGATCATCCTGGAGGTCGGGGTCGACGAAATCCGGGCGCGCAGCCGCGAGTTGACCGAGGCCGTGATCGAGCGGGCCGACGGCTTGGGCCTCGAGGTTCTCTCGCCGCGCGAAGCCGATCAGCGCGGCGGTCTTGTTCGTGTGCGAATTCCCGGGGGCCGCGCCGAGGCCGACCGAGTTCTGCACGCACTGTTCGAGAAGGACGTCGTTCTGGACACGAGGGCGGACGCGCTGAGGATCTCGCCTCATTTCTTCAACAATCACGCCGACATCGAGCGGGCCTTCACCGAGCTCGAGAGATTGCTCTGAAAGGCCGCAGCCCCTACTTCGTCGCGAGCCTGCTTGCCCTTGCTGCGTGGCTCGCGCTCTGGGCTCGCCCGAACGTTGACTTCTATGTCGAAGGCGACGATCTAGTCGCCAACCCGTTGCTCATCGTCCTGGTCGGCATCGTGCCCACCGGCGTCCTCGGATACTTGGCTGGTTGGGTCGAGGACCGTCACCGCCCCACACATTGGATTGTGGTCGTCCTCACGACCGCGGCCATCTTCGGATGGGCCACGCTCGTCACAGCACAGTCAGGCGACATCGCCTTCTGCCAGGAGTGCGAAGTCCACGGGATCTTTCGAGTGACCGGGTTCGCGGGCCTCGTCGTTCTACTTTGCGCTTTTTGGCTCACGGCCCGCAGGGCCCGTCGCCGCCTGGGGCCGTCCGAAGGCACAGAGATCGTTCCCACCGAGATCGCCGACTCCTAGAGGACGTGGCTTCGAAATTTAGCGAGGCGGCCTAAAGATTGATAGGCGCTTCGGCGACTCTCCGCAAACCGAGCCCGTTGCTATGCCTCCACCATCGATTTCGAGTCGCGGGGCCGATGATGCGCTGAGCCGCCGATCAGCCTCATTCATCTCCCGCACGTTCAGCAACCTCGAGTCCGGACGCGGCATGAGGAACCTCAGAAAACTTGGGTGTTCGCAGTCGTGAAGGATCGTGATCGTCGGCGCCAGGCCGGACGGTTCAGAAATGCGCGAGTAGCTGATCGACCCGGCAATGGTCAGGCGCAAGGAGTGGCCTTTGGGCACGACGAGATCTGTCGGGTGGAAACGGACGAGCACCGGGATGGGCTCGTTCGTCGGTGGGGCTTCTCCTCGTTCCTGCGAGAAGTGGTTGTGCTTCAGCGGCTCGAGGTGTCTCAGGGATCGAAAACCGTAGGTCGCGATGACCTGTTGATTGGAGCCCTGGTGCCGAAGCGGTCCGTCCGGTCCAACTACCTCGATCTTCGCGGCGATATGTCCGTCCGGCCGATCCGTCGTGACCCACATATCCAGAACGGGTTGCCCAGTAATACGCAGGGGTGCCTTGAGCTCAGGAGTCTCGAACACCGCGAGGCTGGCCAATGGAGCGGAGTGATCCTCGTCCGCGACCTCAAGGTAAGACGTTGCACCGGTGGGCTTCCGCGCTCCTAAAGTTCCTCCCCCTCCCACCGCCAGATGACCAACGGGCCCGCCGGTCGTCGGGAATTCCGGCTCCACGCGCCACTGGCCGGTCGAATCCTGAACCTGCACTGGAGGCCACTCTTCCACGCCCGTCGGAAGGCCCTTTAAATATCGATCGAACCAGGCAGTCGTGATATCTCGCCAGTCGACGCGCGCCCACGATGGTTCAACGCCTGCATGCGCATATGGGAACGCATGATTCCAGACGCCGAAGATGCCTTTGTGCGGGGCCGTGGGAGGTAGACGGTCGAACCAGCCGGCCAATGTGATGGGTTGGACGTTGAAGTCTCGAAGGCCGTGAACATAGAGAGTGGGAATGTCGATGCGAGGAGCGCCCGGTCTGTATTCACGTTCTTTCCAGAAGGGCGTCATGTCGCCGCTTTGGTCGGCCGAGCTCGCCATGATCTCTGGCTGGCACGTCAGCTTCTCGGGATAGTGCTGGGGCGCGAACCTCTGCCCGGGCGTCACGCTTACGAAAACGAGATATCCCGCGTTCGACTGGAGGGCTTGGCCCGCGTAAGGAACTCCGTCGAAGAACGAATACTCGTACTGCCCTCCGACCGAAGACAGCGGAATCAGTGCCTTCAGATACTTGATCTTGCCGGCTTCACCAAACCCGGCGGTAGAGATCTGAGTTTCCGCGTCGTAGGAGATCCCGTACATTCCGATGCGCCCATTTGACCAGGGCGCGTCTCGACCTAGGTACTCGACAACACGGGCTCCGTCATCGATCTGATTCGTGGCCGTCTGCTCGAGACATCCGCCCGACTCACCCGTGCCTCGCACGTGGTGTTGGGCCACCGCGTATCCGCGCGCCGTCATGTATTGAATGAAAGTCGAACCGTCGATCGGTTGTTCGTACTCCTCCACTCCTTCCCTCACATATGGAGTCATGATGAGGATCGTCGGAATGCGCTTGGGAGGCACGCGCGATCCCTTCCTGGCTGGGAGCCACGTCTCGACGAAGAGGTTGACTCCGTCGCGAGCTTCCACAAAGTGCTGTTGAGTCTCCGGATCCTCGCTCGGGGCTTTTGTCCCATAGAGCGGCCGGGAGAGCGGTCGAGGATCGAAAACCTCGCCCCGACTGGGCGGCAGTTCCGCTCGAACTGCTGGTCCTGCAGACAGGAGCGATAGGACTGCGAGCGGAATCAAACTCAGGTACATCCGGGGCATGGGCGAAGGGTTCGACATCTTTGTCGGGGCTCCTTGCCGGCTAACCGACCTCGCGGAGCTCGCGCCGGAGATCGGCGATCTCGTCCCGAATGCGAGCGGCGTACTCGAAACGCAGATCCTCAGCCGCCTGGTGCATTTCCTCCTCGAGCTGCAAGACCAACCGCCTTAACTCGTCGGGACTTCCTCCGATGGGCTCCTTACGTCGGCGCCCGGTCTTGGTCGGAACCGTCTCTCCGCGGCGGCCCATTCCCTCGATCAGGATGTCGCTGACCGCCTTGCGGATCGACTGCGGGTCGATGCCATGCACGGCGTTGTACTCCAGTTGGATCTTGCGCCGCCGTTGCGTCTCCGAGATGGCCTTGCGCATCGATTCGGTTACGTCGTCGGCATACATGAGGACCTGGCCGTCCACGTTACGGGCTGCGCGGCCGATGGTCTGGATGAGTGACGTCTGCGAGCGCAAGTAGCCCTCCTTATCGGCGTCGAGGATGGCGACGAGCGAGACCTCGGGAAGGTCGAGGCCCTCCCGAAGCAGGTTGATTCCCACGAGCACGTCGAACTCGCCCAAGCGGAGATCGCGCAGGATCTCCATCCGTTCGACCGTGTCGATGTCGGCGTGCAGGTAGCGGACGCGGAAGCCCGACTCCAGCAAGTAGTCCGTGAGGTCCTCGGCCATCTTCTTGGTGAGCGTCGTCACGAGGACGCGCTGATCCACCTCCACCCGTTTCCTGATCTCGTCCATCAGGTCGTCGATCTGTCCCTTGGTCGGACGGATGAGGACCTCGGGATCAACGAGACCGGTCGGGCGAACCAGTTGTTCGACCAGTGGCGGCGTCGTCACCTTCAGTTCGAAAGGCCCGGGAGTCGCGCTCATGAAGACGATCTGTTCCACCCGGTCCATGAACTCATCGAACTGCAGTGGACGGTTGTCGAGCGCGCTGGGCAGCCGGAAGCCATGCTCCACTAAAACCTTCTTGCGGCTGCGGTCCCCCTCGTACATCCCGTGCAGCTGGGGCACGGCGACGTGGGACTCGTCGATTACCACGAGGAAATCTTCGGGGAAGTAGTCGATCAGGGTGTTCGGCCGCGAGCCCGGCCCTCGGCCCTCGATGTGCCGGGCATAGTTCTCGATTCCGTTGCAGAACCCGACCTCGCGCATCATCTCGAGGTCGTAGTTAGTCCTCATCCGCAGCCGTTGCGCTTCGAGAAGCTTGTTCTCGCTCTCCAGGATCTTCAGGCGATCGGCGAGCTCAGCTTCGATTTGCATGACGGCTCGCTCCATGCGGGCCTTCGACGCCACGTAGTGTGACGCGGGATAGACCGTGACGTGATCAAGCTCGCCGAGGATCTCGCCCGTCATGGGGTCGAGCGAGATGATGCGCTCGACCTCATCCCCGAAGAGCTCGATCCGGATCGCCGTCTCCTCGTACGCGGGGAAGACCTCGATCGTGTCCCCCCGCACCCGGAACTTCCCGCGTACGAAATTGACGTCGTTACGCTCGTACTGAATATCGACGAGGCGCTGAAGGATGAAGTCACGATCCGCGGTGCCCCCGCGGGCCACGGATACCACCTGCTGGAGGTACTCCTCGGGCGAGCCGAGGCCGAAGATGCACGAGACACTCGCCACGATCAAGACGTCGTTGCGCTGCAGCAGTGCGCTCGTCGCCGAGTGGCGCAGCCGCTCGATCTCGTCGTTGATCGACGAGTCCTTCTCTATGTATGTGTCGGTTGAGGGGACGTAGGCCTCGGGCTGGTAGTAGTCGTAGTAGGAGACGAAGTACTCGACCGAGTTGTGCGGGAAGAACCGTTTGAACTCGTTGCACAGCTGCGCGCCCAGGGATTTGTTGGGTGCGATGACGAGAGTGGGCTTTTGAATCTGTTCGAGGGCCCACGCGATCGTTGCGGTCTTTCCCGTCCCGGTGGCACCGAGCAGCGTCGTGAACCGATCGCCCCTGAGGACGCGCTCCGCCAAGCCGGTTATGGCGGTGGGCTGATCACCCGACGGCGCGAAATCGGCAACCACTTTGAATGGGGGCATCCCCCGATCCTACGAGCGCCGAGCAGCGATCCCGGGCACCTACGCGCCACCGAGCGGCCACCTGTCGTAGGGGAGCACAAATATGGTGCTCAACTGCAACAGGCAGCCGTCCCGGCGACCGCCGGCTCAGCACAGCCGCGGTCGCAGAACGTCTCCAATTTGAGCAACGACGCTGTCGGGGCTCTCTAGATCGTCATACGTAAACCGCAACACGATCCACCCAAGTCTCTGAAGCTCCCGATCCCTCCGGCGGTCGTCGACGAAGGACCGCTTAGACATGTGAGCCGAATACCCATCGATCTCGACAGCTAGCTTGGCTTCGGGGAAGGCAAAATCGACCCGCGCTGCAAATCCGGAACCATCAGAGATGACGTATTGCCTCCTCGGTAGAGGCAGCCCCGCCTTCTTGAAGTGCCGGAATAGACATGCATAGAGGCTTTCCAGGGGACTCTCCGGAGGTCGGTCGACTCTGCGCTCCCTCAATAAATCGCGGAGGACGCCAGATCCGACACGAGTTCGTTCGGTCGACCATGCCAGCCGCTCCTCTAACCGCGGTACGGCGGTCAGCCGCTTCCTGAGTACACAATCGAGCGCTTGGCCCAGGGAGGGGGAATCAAGGAGGCCGGCAAGATCAATCAGCGTTCGGTCAATGTTGGTTAGTGGGATCGCGCCTTTTCGACTCACGTCGCCTTGAGGCATGACAGTGGTGCGATGGACGACGATCCCTCGGCAGGGGGGCTTCTTGCCAGTTGGCATCGAGATCTCAACCACTGGCGCCAAGATCCCGTCTATGCCCCAGAGCACCGCGGCCGTGCGATGGGATGCGACCACCCGATCGCCTGCCCACAGGCAAGCTCCCATGACGCTTTGCTCGAATTGCGGAGCAACAGCGCTCAGCGAATAAACGCTCGGCAGAACCCGCGTCCATTCTCCAATTGACACCCGGTAGCCGATTGTGCGAGGCGACAGGCCGCAGCCCAGAGCCTGCGATCGACTCAAGAGTCCAAATTGCTGGTTTGCGATATGCCGGCAAGCCTCCGCAGGCGAAAGCTGTCGCTCCTGAGCACGATAATTGTTCTCCACTACGACCACTTAAGTGGAAGAGGCAGGCGCGAGCTGTGAGCTGCGTCACAGCTGAGGTAATGGGTTAGAGCGTTGGCATCAGTGGGGGCAGGTCTTCGAGGGACGTGATGCGCGGGGACACCTCGGGGTAACGGCCGGCGCGATCGAGAAGGACCACGCTGATCCCCACCGAGGATGCCGGTTCGACGTCGAGCTTCGGCGAATCCCCCACGTGCATGGCGTTCTCCGCCAAAACTCCCGCTCGCTGCAAGGCGATCTCGTAGATGCGGGGGTCCGGCTTCTCCACTCCCTCGACGCCGGAGATCACACTCACATCGAAGAGGTGTCCCACTTCGAGCTCTACAAGGATCTTCTCGAGCCATCCCTCGAAGTTAGAGATCAGGCCCAGCCGGTAGCCGGCGGCCTCGAGCTCCGCGAGCGCCGGCAGGACATCGTCGAACAACCGATACGACGACGTGCTCGAGAAGATGGCGTAGAGCTCGTCGGCCAGTGATTCGTCTTCGACCCCCACCTCGGCGAGGAACCTCCTATACAGATAGGTCCAGAAGGTGCGCGATGCGGTCGGCGAGAGCGAGGGGCCGTGCTCGATCCCGGTCTCCTCCGCCAGGTCGACGAGATGCGGAGCAAGTCGTTCCTGAACCTCGGCGATGTCCTGGGTAGCGATCGAATATCCCCGGCGGTTAACGATGTCGGCGAACAACTCCGGAAACGATGGATGCGGATGAAGGATGGTCTCCCCCGCGTCGAAGAAGATGATCTCGATCACGCGGCTCATGGGCGCAGACGTTCGAGTTCCTTCCAGACTCGGTCCGCCTCAGCGGCCAGGTCTTCGAGCGATCCGTCGTTCTGCACGACGATGTCCGCCTTGGCCAGAAGCTCCTCGGGAGAGCTCTGCGCTCCGATGCGTTGCTTGATCGCGTCCAGCGCCATACCTCGGGTGCGCATCAACCTGTGCTGCCGGACCGGCTCCGACGCCTGCACCACAATGAGGTGATCGAGCGTCGCATCGAGACCCAGCTCCACTATCAGTGCGGCATCGAGGATCACGATCTCGTCCGTGTCCACGAGGCGCTCCAGCGCGTCCGCGATCCCTTTGACTATCACCGGATGGACGATGGCGTTGAGCGCCGCGAGTTTCGTCTTGTTGGAGAAGACGATCTCGGCCAGACGCCTCCGATCGATCTCCATCGTTGCGGGGACCAACACCTCGTCGCCAAATTGATCGACGATCGAGTGCCAGGCGGGCCGCCCCGGCCGTACTGCGTCATGTCCCAGAAGATCGGCGTCGATGACCTGGGCTCCGCGCTCCGCGAGCAATACCGCGAGAGTGGACTTTCCGGATCCGATTCCGCCGGTAAGACCGACGACGATCATCGCGACAGTGGAGAGGTGCTAGCGCTTGCGGCGCTTGAGGTCTTCCACGATCGACTCGATCGATTCCTCGCCGGTTGAGTCGCGCGGCTCGAGAGGTTCACCCGCTTCCTCTTCGTCGCCCTCTTCGCCCTCGGCGGCAACAACCGGAGCCTCCTCGGAGAGCAGATCGGCGATCGCCTCACCCGGCGCGGCCCCCGGGTCTCGCTCCTCCTGATTGATTCGCACTTCCATGGAGGGCGTATCGGGCTCCGCGGCGGTCACTCCCTCGAGTCCTTCGGGAGAGGCGTCCGGCGACATGTGGGCGATGAGTTCCGCCTCCTCCTTTTCTTCAGCAGGAGAGACGGCTCCGGTTCCCTCGACGTCGCCCATCTCAGGCGTTGTCGTCTCGACCGAAATCTCAGGGGCGGACTCCGCCGCAGCCACGAGTTCTTCATCGGTGTGCGGACGGTCGGAAGGTGACTCCGTCGCAACCCCCACTGCCTCCGATGCCTCGCGCGCCTCGACCTCGAGCTCCGCCTCTTCGGGTTCGAGTTGGATGTCCGCGGACGGGGCCTCCTCGCCCGCAGGCACCGCGACCTCCCCCTCGGGCTTCAGCGCTTGCTTGCGGGACAGGCTGATGCGGCGTCGTTCGAGATCGATGTCGATGATTTTGACCTCGACGCGGTCGTGCACCCCGACCTCGTCCTCGGCCCGCTCGACGTGATGCTCGGCCAGCTCGGAGATGTGTACCAGGCCCTCGATCGCATCGTCGAGCTCGACGAACGCCCCGAAGGGAACCAACTTCGTGACGCGGCCCTCGATGACGTCTCCGACCTCGTGACGTCGGGCGAACTGTCGCCAGGGATCCTCCTGGGTCGCCTTCAGCGAGAGCGAGACTCGCTCACGCTCGAGATCGACGTCGAGAACCTCGACGTTGACTTCCGCTCCCACGTCTACGACCTCGCTGGGATGGTCGACATGCTTCCAGGACAGCTCCGAGACATGGACGAGGCCATCGACTCCGCCGAGATCGACAAAGGCCCCGAAGTTGACGATCGAAGAAACGACTCCGGTACGGATCTCGCCCTTCGTTAGCGACGTCAGGAAGTCGTGCCTCTGCTCGGCCTGCGACTCCTCCAGGAACTTCCGCCGCGAGAGGACGACATTGTTGCGGTTCTTATCCAGTTCGATGATGCGGCACTCCAACTCTTTGCCGACATAGGGCTGGAGATCGCGGACACGTCTCATCTCCACGAGCGAGGCCGGAAGGAAACCGCGCAGACCGATATCGAGGATGAGCCCACCTTTTACTACTTCGATCACCGGACCGATCACGGTGCCGTCGCGGTTCTTGATCTCTTCGATGCGTCCCCAAGCGCGCTCGTACTGTGCGCGCTTCTTAGACAGGATGAGCCGGCCGTCGGCGTCCTCCTTCTGGAGAACGAGGGCCTCGACCTCGTCGCCGATATCGACCACCTGAGAGGGATCGACGTCATTTCGGATCGAGAGCTCGCGCGCAGGGATCACGCCCTCGGACTTGTAGCCGATGTCGAGCAAGACCTCGTCTTTGTCGATCTTTACCACCGTGCCGGTGACGAGATCGCCCTCGTCGAACGGTCGAATGGTGGCTTCGATGGCGGCGAGCAGTTCCTCATCTGAATCACCGACGTCGTTCTCAACGATGACGCCGCCTGCAAAGGTCTCGCCTGAGGTTGAAGGTGCGGTTCTGGTGATCACGCCGCCTCGTCCGTCCGGCAACGTTTGCTCCTCCGAGGCTTGAGCAGCCCCGCTTTCTTCCGTCATATAGGTGGGTTCCTCCTTACAGAAATTTGCCCCCACGTAGGGGGCGCGAAGAAGTATAGGGGCTGGGCTACCTCCTCGCTCCTACTCCTTCGCTTCTGCCCAGCTCTTTCCCAAGGAAACGTCGACCTTCAAGGGCACCTTCATTTCGGAAACGGAAGTCATCGCGGCCGTCACGATTTCGGCGGCTTCAGCCTCATTCCCCTCGGGGACCTCGAATACGAGCTCGTCGTGAACGGTGAGGATCATTCGAGTGTCGGGAGCGCGCTCGGGAAGCAAACGATCGACTTCGATCATCGCCAGCTTCATGATGTCGGCGGCCGCTCCTTGTATGGGAGCGTTGAGAGCCTGTCGTTCGCCGATGGCGCGCACTCGCGGATTGCCGCTGCCGAGCTCGGGCAGGTAACGGCGGCGGCCGAACATGGTCGTGGTGAAACCGTCCGCGTGCGCGCGCGTCACGAGTGAGTCGAGGAACTCCTTCACTCCGGCGAATTGCTCGAAGTAGGCATCCATGACCTGCTTAGCCTCCTCGATCGGGACGTTGAGCCGGTCCGCCAAGCCGGGAGCTCCCATCCCGTAAGAGAGGCCATAGTTGACCATCTTGGCCACCGATCGGTGCCTCGTCTTGAGGTCCTCGGGCGCCATCCCGTATATGCGCGCGGCGGTTGCGGCGTGCACGTCCTCCTCCCGCTGAAATACGTCGAGAAGGATCGGGTCCTCCGAGAGGTGAGCCATCACACGCAATTCGATCTGGGAGTAGTCGGCCGACAGGAGGACGTATCCCTCTGCAGGGACGAACGCTCGGCGGATCTTCCGTCCGATTTCCGTTCGCACCGGGATGTTCATCAGGTTCGGATTCGTGCTCGAGAGTCGCCCGGTGGTCGTGATCGTTTGGTCGTATGTCGTATGCACGCGACCGTCCCGCGGGTCCACGAGGGGCGGAAGAGCGTCGACGTAGGTGTTCTTTAGCTTCGCGAGCTCTCGGTATTCGAGGAGCTTGCCGACGAAGGGGTGCTGATCCACGAGCTGGACGAGGGCTCGGGCATCGGTGGACAGTCCCGTCTTGGTGCGCCGCGTCGTCTTCAGCCCGAGCTTGTCGTACAGGAGAACACGCAGCTGCGTGGGCGATCCGAGGTTCAGACGCTCCCCCGCGAGTTCGTAGCATTCCGCCTCGAGCTCGCCGATCTTCTTGTCGAGGTCCGTCGCGATGTCGTTCAGATACTCGAGATCAATACGAACGCCGAGCTGCTCCATCCTCGTCAGTACCGGTATCAGCGGGTGTTCGATCCGTCGGTAGAGGTCGACCATGCCGAGCCGGTCGAGCTCAGGTTCAACGGCGGAGGCGATCTCGGCCACCGCCAGCGCGCGCAGAGACCCTTCCTCCGCGTCGACGGCCAGGTCCGCGCCGCCCTCGAGGTCGAGCGCGCCCTGGCCCCCTTCGTCGCGTTCTATTCCATCCACGGCCTTCAATTCGCGGCCGGTGTATTTGCGCGCTATCTCATTGAGGGCATAGTCCGTCGCCGCGGGGTCGAGCAGATACGCGCCCACGTGGGTATCGAACCGAAGGCCCTCGAGGCGCATGCCCGACGCGCCGAGCGAGAGCAGGATGGGCCGCGCTCCGTGAACGACCTTTGTGATGTCACCACTTTTGAGGACCGGGGTGAGCAACTCACCGACTTGTTCGACCGTCACGCCATCCGGACCGACCGGTACAAAGGCGACCCGGCCCTCCCCCCAAGAGAAGGCGAGCGAGCGCGGGTTGCCCCGCGCTTCCACAGGCACGAGGTCGAGCGCGAACTCAGATTGCGCGGCCAGTTCGGAGGCCAGTTCTCCGACATCGGCCTCGGTTGCGGCGACGCGCACTTCGACCTCGAACGGAGTCCCTTCGCCCTCGGCCGCTTCCGGAAGGTCCGACATCAACCGCTCATGAAGCGTTCTGAATTCGAGCGATGTGAATAGCTCACGGAGCTCGTCGAGGTCCCAGGCCCCCATCTTCATGTCCTCGAGGGAAGCCTCGATCGGCACTTCCTTGAGCGTCGTCAGACGTTTGTTGATCGCGACTTGCTCGGCATGCGCGGTGAGATTCTGGGCCAGCTTTGGGGTCTGCTCGGCCGCGTGCGCTACGGCCTTCTCGGCGCTGCCGTAAGCCTGCACCAGCTTCGCCGCCGTCTTCGTCCCCACACCGGGCACCCCGGGAAGATTGTCCGAGGCGTCACCCTCGAGCGCCTTGAGATCGACGTACTTGGACGGCGGCACCCCGTACTTCTCCTCGACCGCCTTGGCGTCCATCTCCACGATGTCTGAGATCCCGCGGCGGTTGTAGAGGACGTGGATCTTCTTGTTGACGATCTGGAAGAAGTCGCGGTCCCCCGTCACGATGCGAACGTCCGCTCCCTCTCGCTCGGCGCACTTGGCGAGGAAGGCGATGACGTCGTCGGCCTCCTGGCCCTCGATCGCAAAAACGGGGATGCGCATGACCTTCAGTACTTCGAAGATGAGCGGAACCTGACCGGAGAAGAGATCGGGGGCCTCGCTCCGATTGCTCTTGTAGTCGGCGAACTCCGCAACTCGCTCCTCCGAGGAACCCATGTCGAAGCAGCAGGCGATGTGATCGGGCTTCTCGTCTTGGAGAACCTTGATGAGCATCGCCGTGAAGCCGTAGACCGCGTTCGTGTGCGTCCCGTGTGAAGTCTGCAGATCTTCCGGAAGCGCATAGAAGGCCCGGAAAGCCAAGGAATGACCGTCGATCAGGAGGAGCTTCGGGCGCCTCGATTGCTTTGCAGGTGCCATTTATCGAGCCTACAGGTCGGCGTGTCCCGGCCAGTAATGTAGATGCATGGTCGACCCGTCTCCCGATCTGAAGACGTTGAACCCCGCCTCCAAGGAATACCTCGAGGCCATCTACGAACTCGAGGAGGAGGGGCAACGAATCCTTCAAGCGCGCATCGGCGACCGTCTCGGTCTCGCCGCGGCCACCGTTTCCGAAGGGGTCAAACGACTCGTGTCCGACGGGTATGTCGACATCGACGGCGCGCGCGAAATCTCTTTGACCCCGAAGGGAAGAACGCTCGCGGAAGCATTGGTGCGCCGTCACCGGCTCGCCGAGAGGATGCTCACGGACATCCTCGGCATCCCCTGGCACCTCTGTCACGAACAGGCCGAGGACTGGGAAAAAGTCATGACCCCCGAAGTCGAGGAAGCGATCCTGTCCAAGCTCGAAGGCGAGCCGACCTGTCCCCATGGAAATCCGATCCCCGGCACACACTCTGCGATTCCCTGGTCCAATCTCAAGCCGGTCGCATCGATGTCGACCGGTGAGAGCGGACGCCTCACCCGCCTGCTCGAGGACGTCGAGCTCGTCCACGACGTCCTCAAATACCTGGAGGATCACAACCTCATGCCGGGGCGCGATCTGAAGGTCGTCGAGGTTTCGCCGGATGGCACTCGGACGCTCGAGGTCGACGGCGAGCGCGTCGCCTTGGGGAACACGCTCGCCGACAACCTCTGGGTGCTGCCCCACTCCGCATAGCCACGTTCGCGCGTCGGTCGCCGGCCGTTTGACAAAGCGCCGAGTAAGGGATACCTAAGAGTCTGTCTTCGGCAACCCGAACAAGGAGGCCCGGTGGGTAGCGGACTGCTCGTCATGTTGCGGGAAGGTCTCGAGGCCGCGTTGATCGTCGCGATCGTCCTGGCCTATCTGAAACGACTGGGCCGAGAGGGCGAATTCCCCACCGTTTGGACAGGCGTCGGTGCCGGGGTCGGGCTCTCGATCGTCGCGGGAATCGTGGTGTTCGCGGCCATCGGTGGGCTGGAAGGTCGCGGCGAGGAAATCACCGAGGGCGTCGTCGCCTTCACGGCCGTGGGGGTGTTGAGCTGGATGATCTTCTGGATGGCCCGCCAGGCGAAATACATCAAAGGTGATCTGCAGCGCAAGGTGGATGCCGCGCTAGAGGCGGGTTCGGCCAAGGCGCTGGCTGCGATTGCGTTTGTCGCCATCCTCCGGGAGGGACTCGAGTCGGCTCTCTTCCTGCTCGGTACGACGGTCGGGGAGGAATCGAGCGGGGCTCAGTTCCTAGGTGGGCTGATCGGACTCGCGATCGCCGCCGGAATCGGCTACCTCGTCTATCGCGGAAGCCGGCGGGTCAATCTGCGCCTCTTCTTCCGTGTGACGGGGCTACTCATTCTCCTGTTTGCGGCCGGCCTGCTGGCCAAGGGAGTGCACGAGTTTCAGGAGGCAGGCTTCATCCCGACGGCAACCGAGCACGTCTACGACGTGAGCTCGGTCACGGCGCTGAACCCGGACGAGAGCCAGGGGGCGGACTTCCTCCAGGGCCTCTTCGGCTGGTCTCCCAACCCCTCGATCGAGATGCTGGTCGTCTATTTCCTTTACCTGATCCCGGTAGGAACCGCCTTCATGCTGCGGACCAGGTCGGTTCCAGCGCTGAAAGCCGCTCCGGCCACCGAGCCCCAAGCCGCCTAACCGAGCGGATTGACTTGGAGTAGATCGCGGGTCGCGGTAACGTAGGGCTCCAACGAGCAAAGGCGCTCCCGAGCGGGGCGCCTTTTCTCTTCCCCTGGGTGCCCAGGAAGGGTCGCGATGCGCCTCTACGACCCCCGGCGCGATGAGCGGGACGCATGCGGGATCGGTTTCGTGGCCGACGCGCGCGGGCGTGTCTCCCGGGCCATGGTCGATGCCGGCCTCGAGGCTCTCTGCCGCGTGCGGCATCGGGGCGCGGTTGCCGCCGACTCCCTAACCGGCGACGGGGCCGGCATGCTGCTGCCCATTCCCCGCGACCTTCTGGCCGCGGAGATCCCCGGAGAGTCGGCCGACACCGAACGTCTGGGAGTAGCGGTCCTCTTTTCCGCTCCCGACGCCCCCATACCTGCGCGCTCTGTGGTCGAACTAGCCTGCGCCGAAGAGGGAATCGAGTTGCTCGCCTGGCGACCCGTCCCGGTCAACGAGGCCGCTCTTGGGGAGCGCGCCAAGCGCACGGCCCCCCTGATCGAACAGGCCATCATTCGC
>JBHELF010000034.1:0-11264 GCA_046263155.1 Actinomycetota bacterium | reverse complement strand
TTGGGGCTTCCGAGCAGCTTCTTCGACTTCGTGCCCGGGGTTCTGGTGATCCCGGGAGCGCTCATCGCGATTATCGCCGGGATCGGCGCCATCGTTGCCGGACGTAGAGGTAACGTCTCCCCGGTCGCGACCGGAGGCGAGCGCACGGCCATCCGGACCCTCCTGTCCGTCGTGGTCGTCCTTGCCCTCGTATCGGCAGTCTTGACCTTGGTCTCGCGTTCAACGGTGAGCCAAACGGAAGCCGACACGACTGTTTCCCTAAAGAACTTTGAGTTCGACGAGGCCTCCTACGAGCTGGCGGCGGGCTCGACGGTGCTCGTTCGGAACGACGACCCCTTCATGCACACGTTCACCGTTGACGCCCTCGACATCGACATCATTCTCACGCCCGGCAGCGAAGAGCTCGTGGAGATTCCCGCTCAGTTGGGCGAACACGTCGTGTTCTGCCGCCCCCACACGACCGAGCCGGAGGACCCCGCACCCGACGACATGGCAGCGACGATCACGATCACCTAGTCTCGGTGCGTTGGCGTTTACGCGATGATGTAGAGGGCAGGGTAGAGGCTGGTTCGGACCATGAGACAGGGGAGGGCGTAGTGCGCAGACTAAGGGTCTTCTTGGTGACGGTTGCGATCGCGGCGTTCGGTCTTATCGGATTCGCTCAGCCCGCAAGCGCGGGGACGTGTCCGATCGATCGTCTGATTACTACGGGATCCTGCTGGTAGGGCTTTCCGACGCGCGTCAGGTTCGAATAGCGAAGCTGACGCTGATCAGAAAAGGCTTTGCGGGCGCCTAGCCGGCGGCGGCGAGCGTGTTGTAACGCTCTTTGATCTCCTCTATCGCCGGTCGGATGCCGCGGAATGTATCGGCGAGATGGGGGTCGAAGTCCTTTCCGGCCCCCTCCTTGATCAGGTCGAACGCATCGTCGAGCGCCCACGCCTTCTTGTAGGGCCGCTCCGACGTAAGCGCGTCGAACACGTCGGCAACACATGCGATCCGGCCTTCGAGAGGAATGTCCTCGGCGGATAATCCGTTGGGATAACCGGCGCCGTTCCATTTCTCGTGATGAGAGATGGCGATCTTCTCCGCAAGCTGAATGATGTCGGACTTGCTGCCGGCAAGGATCTCGGCGCCGATGGTCGTGTGCGTCTTCATCAGCTTGAACTCGTCCTCATCCAGCTTTCCCGGCTTCAACAGGATTCCGTCCGGTATCCCGATCTTCCCCACATCGTGCATGGGGGCCGCGTTCAAGAGCCGTTCCACTTGATCGCGCGTAAAGCCGATCTCTTCGGCGAGACGGGCGCAATACCGGCTCATCCGCGCGATGTGGGCTCCCGTGTCGTCGTCCCTGAACTCCGCCGCGATGCCCAGTCGCCGGATGACCTCGAGCTGGGTCTCGGCAAGCTCCGCGGTGCGTTCGCGCACCTTCAGGTCTAGGATCTCGTTCTCTTCGATCTTCTGCTCCTTCGCCATCGTGAGCGAGCGGGCGAGGGAACCGAGCATCCTTCGGGTCGCCTGGGGCTCCTGATCGAGGACCCGATCGAGGTCCTTCTTGTCGAGTTCGATGATGTCGGAGGAGTCAATGGTGACGACCGTCGCGGAACGAGGCGCGGGGTCGAAGACGGCGAGCAGGCCAAAGGTCCCTCCGCCCTCGAGAGTCTGCAGGACCAGGTCACCCTGCTCGGGTCGTTGTTTGACCACCTTGACCATGCCCCTACGGATGATGTGAAGGGAGCTTCCGGTGTCCCCCTCGAGGAAGACCATCTTTCCCGCCGGATAGTTGCGAACGCGGCATGTCGAGGCGAGCTCCACCAGGGCGTGATCGGGAAGGACGTCGAGCAACTCGACGCGCCGAAGCTCGTCGATCGTCACAGACGAATCCCGCTGGGCGAGCAGATCGGCCCCCGGGCCGGCTTGCAGGTCGTGCCTTCCCATCAGTCTCCTTTGGAAGTTCGGGACCGGCTCAGTGTAGAAGCTGGACCTCCCGCTGCCTAGATGTGGCAAGGGCCGGAGGGCATCCCACTACGCTCCAAGGCGATGAGACGGGTCACGGCGCGAGGGCTGAGTCTGGCTGCCGTCGCCTTGATCTGGGCGGCCGGCTGCACCGACGCCCCCACGCCCCCCGCGCTCGCACCCGCACCGTCGCCGCCGTGCGCCAATCACGAGCGCGCCGTATCGGACGAGTCCCTGAGGTCCGAGGATCGCCTTACGGGCGATGTAGACGCCGACGGTAGCGACGACGAGATCGCTCTCGCCTTCGATACCGCGGCCGGCGAGGGCTGCCAGGTGTTCCTCATCGTGCAGACGTCCGCGGGAACATTTGGCACCTCTATAGCTCAGCCTGGTATGAGCGTCTTACGGCGAGCTGGCATCCCCCGGCTGGCGCGCGCGGCAGAGATCGACAATCGAGCGGGGGCCGAGGTCGTGGTCGATCTCATCGCCGGAGCCTCGACTGTTCATGCCGCCATCTTCAGCATGGGCTCGGGCGCGCTGGAAAGGTTGCGTATAGAGGGCGACGCGCCCGAGACCGATGACCTGTTTCCTTACGGAGGAAGCGTCGGTCATATCGAGGCCTCCGATTGCGCGGGAGTCGGCCGAATCATCGTGTCGGTCGCGGTGCCGCGAGGCCGCAACTCCTATCTAGTCACCCGACGCTTTTATAAAACAGAGGGCTCGAGCCTCGAACCGGCCGAAGAGGAACAGCATGGCGTCGCGGCGCGCCAACTCAATCGCTTTCCGGAGTACGAGACCTCGCCCTTCGGAAGCTGCCCTCTCAATTAGGGTTCCTCGCATGGAGCGGGCTTACGAGTTCAGCGCGATCGAGGATCGCTGGATGAAGACCTGGATCGGAAAGAAGCTGTGGTCGGCGCCGGACTTTCCCGATCCCGAACGCAAGAAATACCTCGTCACGATGTACCCGTACCCATCGGGCGACATGCACATGGGGCACGTGGAGATCTTCTCGATCCACGACGCGATCGCCCGCTTCTACAGGATGCGCGGCTACGACGTGCTGAGCCCGATCGGCTACGACGCCTTCGGCCTCCCCGCCGAAAACGCAGCGATCAAACGAGGGATCGATCCCCGTGAGTGGACCTACGCGAACATCGACAAGCTGCATTCCTCGGCGCAGCGACTGGGCTGTTCATTCGATTGGGATCGGGTGGTCAGAACATCGGATCCCGAGTACTACAAGTGGAACCAGTGGTTCTTTCTGCGGTTCTATGAGCGGGGCCTGGCCTACAAGAAAGAGGCACCGGTCAACTGGTGCCCCAAGGACAAGACCGTGCTCGCGAACGAGCAGGTCATCGCCGGGCGCTGCG
Source organism: Actinomycetota bacterium (assembly GCA_046263155.1). Taxonomy (GTDB): domain Bacteria; phylum Actinomycetota; class CADDZG01; order CADDZG01; family WHSQ01; genus DATADF01. The sequence continues at coordinate 7,941 of JBHELF010000034.1, read as the reverse complement.
AGCGGTGCGATACCCCCGTGACCAAGCGGTACCTCGCTCAGTGGTTCTTCAAGATCACCGACTACGCCGATCGGCTGGTCGACGAGCTAGAGATCAATGTGGGATGGAGCGAGCGTCTAAAGATGCTCCAGAGCAACTGGATCGGGCGTTCCGAGGGGGCCGAGGTCGATTTTCGGATCGAGGGGCAGGACGAACCGGTCACGGTGTTCACGACCCGTCCCGACACGCTGTGGGGGGCGACCTTTTTCGTGCTCGCTCCCGAGCACCGGCTCGCGGACCTACTCGTTGACGGCACGGACAAGGCCGCAGAGCTGGCCGCCTTTCGCGAAGAGGTCGCTCGCTTAACTGAGATCGATCGCACATCCACCGAGAGACCGAAGAAGGGCATCTTCCTCGGGAAATACGCGATCAATCCGGCGAACGGCGAACACATCCCCGTCTGGGTGGCCGATTACGTCCTGCTGGATTATGGAACCGGGGCGCTGATGGCCGTTCCGGCCCACGACCAGCGCGACTTCGACTTCGCGCGCACCTACGGGCTCGATGTACGGATGGTGATTCAGCCACCGGACCGGCAACGCGATGGAGGCACCATGACCGAGCCCTGGCCGCACGAGGGTGTCATGGTCAACAGCGACGCCTTTGACGGGACGCCGGCTTCGGAAGGTGTCGCCGCGATCACGGCATGGCTGGAGGAGAAGGGCATCGGTCGGGCGGCAAAGAGTTTCCGACTGCGCGACTGGCTGATAAGCCGGCAGCGCTATTGGGGGACGCCGATCCCGATCATCTTCTGCGAGCGCTGCGGCGAAGTCCCCGTCCCCGACGAAGACCTGCCGGTAGAGCTCCCCCGAGGCGTCGACTTCACTCCGAAAGAAGAATTGTCTCCGCTGGCGACCGTCGAGGATTGGGTAAACGTCTCGTGTCCGAAATGTGGGGGCGAGGCGCGGCGCGAGACCGACACGATGGACACCTTCGTGGATTCCTCGTGGTACTTCCACCGCTACGTCGATCCTCACAACGACGAGATTCCCTTCGACCGCGCCAAGGACGACGCATGGATGCCGATCGATCAGTACACCGGCGGCATCGAACACGCGGTAATGCACCTCATCTACGCCCGGTTCTTTCAGAAGGTGCTCGTCGAGATGGGCCTTGCCCGCGACCCCGAGCCCTATCCGCGCCTGCTGAACCAGGGCGTCATCACGATGGGCGGAAAAAGGATGTCGAAGTCACGCGGGAACATAGTCGAGCCTCAGGAGGCGTTTTCCCTTTACGGAGCCGACGCGCTCCGCTTGTTCATGCTCTTCTCGGGCCCCCCCGAAGCTCCGTTCGACTGGCCGCCGGAGGGGGTCGCCGCCATCGGGCGAGTGACCTACCCGTGGCTGCAGCGCGTCTGGCGGCTCTGTGAGCAAAACCGCGACGTCGTCAATGTCGGTGAGCTACACCTGGGGCCTGCCGAGCTCGCCCTAAGAAGACACATCCACCGCACCGTCAAGATCGTCACGGAGGACTACGAGAATTTCTCGTTCAACACCGCAATCGCTCGGTTGATGGAGCTGGTCAACAACGCCCACCGTTACCGCGAGGTGGGCGGCGGACATCCCGGCGTGATGAAGGAGTTGATCGAGACGTTGCTGAAATTGCTCGCGCCGATGGCCCCCTACATCACAGAGGAGCAATGGCACCGTCTGGGGCATGAAGGCTCCATCCATCTCGCGCCGTGGCCTACGTACGATCCGGAGCTGACACAGGAGGCCACCGTCACCATGGTCGTGCAGGTCAACGGCAAGGTCCGCGACACCATCGAGGTCCCTGCCGACATAACCGAAGACGAGATGCTCCAACGCGCGCTGGCGTCGGAGAAGATCCGCGGGCATCTCGACGGCGGCGAGCCCTCCAAGGTGATCGCCAAGCCACCGAAACTGCTTTCGCTGGTCGTTTCCGACTCCTAGGGCGGGGGCCCAAGGCCCCCCGGCGAGGCCGCGACTCGCGAGAGGAACGCGGCCCGGAATAAAGAAATCTCCACGCTGTGAAGCGCGCATTGGGAATGTCGCTGGCATTCCTTTTGCCGCTCGGCGGCGTCACACCCGCTCTAGGAGCGGATGGCTCTGCCGGGCGCGACTTCATCCGGCCGGCTCTCATCGGCCAGGCGATTCCCTGCGACGAGCCTCCGCCGCCTCAGGATCCCCCGCCTTGGGTGTCGCAGATGCCCGAGCCACGGGACACGACGGTTACGAAAGAAGACGTCCAGATCGAAAGCGAAGACGGGACGCTGCTTTCCGCGCGCTACTACCTTCCGGACGCCTACGACCCCCCTCTGCCCACAGTGTTGATCCTGTCCCCCTACTGGTCGCTGGCCGGGTTGTATGTCAAGGAGCTCGAGGATGCCGATGTCCTCGAGTATGCGGACTGCATGGCCGAGACGCTATTGACTCGCGGCTACGCGGTGGTTCTGGGAGATATGCGAGGCACCCATAACTCCGACGGCTGTTTCGACTACGGCGGCCCTGGCGATCAAGCCGACGGCTATGCCATCGTGCAATGGATCGCAGACCAAGAATGGTCCAACGGCAAAGTCGGGATGTACGGCGTGAGCCATGTGGGGATGAGCCAGTACTCCGCTGCCGTCAAGGCGCCTCCGGCGCTGAAGGCGATCCTTCCTATCGCGCCGATCACCTCGTTCTATCGCTACCTCATAACAACGGGGTTCATTACGAGACGAACATGTTCACCCCCGCCGCCTACGAGTACGCGGTGGCGGCGCCACCGCCTAGCAACTACAGCGCGCCCAACTACGTTTCCAACCTGCTCGACACGACGTGCAGTACCGACAACGTGATTCGCGGCATGGCGTTGGACGGCACGATGACGGAGTACTGGAAGGAACGCGACTATCCGTCCATGGCGGGAAATATCAAGGCCGCGGTCTTCCACGCCCACGGCACGCTCGACGAGAACGTGAAGATGGACCACTTCGGTGCGATGTGGGACGCGCTTGAGGCCCATAACGTCAGGCGCAAGGCTCTTATCGGTCCGTGGGAGCACGCCGAGCCCGACGTTCCGTTCTGGCACTTGATAGCGATGCGGTGGTTCGAGCATTGGCTCAACGACAACGACACCGGCATGATGCGCGAGCCACCTATCACAGTGATCGATCAAGAAGATCAAACTCGCAGCGCAGAAACCTGGCCCCCGGCACGTCGCAAGCTCGTGCTGGAGGCGGGATCCGAAGCGTTGGCCCGCGCCGTCGAGGACGGGTCGGCCACTTATCAGGATGTGCCTCAGCTTCCTCGGCAGCTGCTGCGCGCCGCGACCGGAGCTCGCCTCCTGTACACGAGTGAACCTGTAAAAGAGCCGCTTCGAGTCTCGGGTGCGCCGGTGTTCGAGGTAGTCGCAGCCATCAACAGTAGCGACGCGAACTTTGTCGTTCACCTCTACGACGTGGACGAGGCTGGGAGCGCCGTCTATGTGACGCGGGGCTATCTGGATGCGCAGCATCGAGCGGGACTAGCCGAAGCGGAAAACGTCGCACCCGGGAAAGACTTCCGTTATCGCGTTCCGCTCCACGATCGGGATTACGTCTTTGCCGCGGGGCACAGCATTCAAATCCTCGTCGCATCGAGCGATAGCTGCGTCTGGCTGATCGGCGGTCCGCTCTCCAACTGCAGGTCGTCGGGAGTCGTGTCCGACATCACCGCGCCTGCCGTGACGGTGAAGGAGGGCCCTGGCCTCACGCGCCTGATCCTCCCGCTCGCCGACCTGTGACCGACGATCCTCCAGAGGCTGTCTAGAAAACCTGCGGGCACCAGGGGGCGCGGGAGGTCCTAAATAAGTCGTCGGCGCGGGCGAGCGCGCCCGCGGTCTGCTCCCTTATGCGTCCGGCCCGGAACAGTTCGACGAACGACGCTGCGCCTAGATAAACGCTGGCGAGCTCAGAGGCACCCAGGATGAGCTCGGGATCGTCACTCGTTTGCAGCAGAGTGGCCGCCTCCCCAGTCGCCGTCAATCGCCACGTTCCCGCGTTCCAGGGACAGAAGGAATCCTCCAGATTGAAGACCAGGCTTCCGGAGGCCGCGTAGTGGCGGGCCTCGAGAGCGGCTTTGGCTTCCACGATGCGGAGCCAGAGGCCGTCGTGCATTCCCAAGCGGAGCCGCCGCGGCTCGGCAAGCATGTGTACGAGCGGGGTGTCCGAGGGCAGCAGGCGGCACTCGACCCGGCTCATCAAGTCGACCCCAAAGAGGAAACGCCAGATCTCCCGGGTGGGTAGCCCGTCCAAAGCAACGACCTCCCGGACCTCGAGCCTGCTGGCCGGCATCCCGTGCTCCCACGAATGTTTCGCGCGGTAGAGCGCGTAGGCGCCGGCATCCCCTTCGTTCTCCCAGACGACCCGGTAGGTCGGTCCCGATCCGTCGCGTTCGTACTCGGGATCGGGCAGGCGCAAGTACTTCCACCATTCGTCGGAGCGCGTGAACATGCCGGGGATCTGCTTACGCACACGCTCATAGACCGCGGGCAGAACCTTCGCCGCTTCGTCCTCGCTCAAGAGGCGGGTGCGTCCCACGGGCTGTGTGTCGGGGGCGAAGGCGATGCGATCCCGGTCCGCATCGATCACGGCCGATTTGGTTCCTAAGCCGTAGCCGAAGCGTTGGTAGATGGCGGCCTGTGAAGCCCACAGGATCGCGAGCGGCTCGCGGCGCGCCCGAACATCGTCGAGTTGGAAGCGCATCATCTGGGCGAGCACTCCTCGGCGGCGGTGGCTGGGAAGAACGCCGACCAGCGTGACTCCCGCGGCAGGAAGCTCGCCGCCGGGGACCGTCACGTTGAATGAGAACGCGCCGCCGGTTCCGACGAGCGTCTCTTCGTCGAAGGCACATACGAGCCGCGCGGGTTCGATCAGCCTTTCCCAACGAGGCAGATCCTGTTCATGAAACTGCCACAGAAAGGTTGTCTCGCAGGTCTCCAGGAAATACCTCAATTCCTCCGGCCTGCAGGCTCTTACGGTGATGGCCATCGGGCCATATTCGCGGGTTTGAACTTTTGGGTCTAGATGTGACGCGCGTCACAGCGCGTTGGGAGCGGCCATCGCAAGATCGTCCTGATGTCCGAGATCCTCCTCGAGCCCCGTTGGACGGATCGGCTCGATACCCTCGTGGCTCGGAGGCGCGAGGCGATCGTCGTGGCTGCCGTCATCACCCTGTCGCTGGCCGTGATCTTGCTTCTGCGGGCCCGGGCCGGTCCCGCAGCGATCGCGCCGCCCGCCGTCCTTCCGTCCGTCGCGGCATCGGGTCCCGGCGCGGCAACCGTCGGTCAGGCGAGCGTGGTGATCGTTCACGTTGCGGGAGCGGTCCGACATCCGGGGCTATACGAGCTGCCCCTGGGGAGCCGGATCGCCGACGCGATCGAGGCCGCGGGAGGCCCCCGCGTCGTCGCCTGGCTCGACGGACTGAATCTGGCGCAAGTCCTCGCCGACGGGATGAAGATCGATGTCCTACGCCTCGGCCGCCGCGTGGGTCTCACCACTCCGCCGGCGTCCCCGCCCCGTGCCTCGCAACCGGGCTTGGTCAACCTCAACACGGCGGACCAGGCCACCCTCGAGACCATTCCCGGCGTGGGGCCGGTGACGGCCTCCGCGATTCTCGAGCACCGCGCTCGCTCGGGCGGTTTCTCGGCGGTCGAGGACCTGCTGGAAGTCTCTGGGATCGGCCCTGCGACACTGGAATCGATTCGGCCCTACGTGACGGTCTAGCACCTCGTGCTCCTCGGGTTCGCCCTTGGAGGAATCTGCGCCGGCATAGCCGCCGCCGCGGCCGGGGCTCCCGGAGGGGTCGGGGCATGCCTACTCGCCGCCGGTTCGACTCTTCTGTGCCTGCGTCGGTGGCGGATGTCGGTGAGCGCCGGTCTCGTCGTCTTGAGCGCCGGCTGCGGTGTCGTGGCTGCGAATATCCAGGACGCGGGGCGTTCCTCCCTTCGGGAGGCGGCCGAGGGCGTCCCTCTGTGTTCGCTGAGCGGACGCGTGCTCGAACAAGCCGGCGCTCTAGGAACGCTCGTGGCCGCCGAAGAACTGGCGTGCGACGGATGGGGCCAACTGGTCAAGGCCGGCCTGGTGACGATCGATGACGAAAGGCCCGAACCCGGCAGCCGAATAGAGACGACAGGCTGGCTTCTTCCGCTGAAAGACGATGCCTTCGACCGAGCGCGTCGCCGGGCCGGTGCCTCGGCGGCGTGGCACAGCCGCGAGCTTCGAGTCATTCAACGCCCGGTCGGGCTGCACGGCATCGCGGCCGCGTACCGCGCTGCGCTCCAGCGAGGCGTCGATGAACTGGGATCACGTGAAGCCGGGCTGGTGCTCGGTCTGACAATAGGGGACACGAGCCGCCTCGGGCATGTCATCGTCGCAGACTTCCGAGCCGCGGGACTAGCCCACATCCTTGCGGTCTCCGGCAGCAACGTGGCGATAATTCTCGCTGCGGTCCTCTTCGTCACACGAAGGACGACGGCGCGGTTTCGCCTGGCTTCGGGCCTCGTCGTTCTATCGATGTACGTGTTAGTCGTGGGCCCGGATCCATCCGTTCTGCGGGCCGCGGTTTCCGCCGTGGTTGTGATCGTCGCTTACGCAAGTGGTTTCCGAGCGCAGCCCCTCCATGCCCTGTGTCTGGCTCTTCTGATTCTGCTAACCCTGAGGCCTCAACTGTTTTTTGCCGCGGGACTTCATCTCTCCGTGGCCGCGACGGTCGGGATTCTGCTCTGGACCGCACCCCTGGCGGAGCGGCTGCGCCGTCTCCCACGTGCGCTGCGTCTGGGCGCGGCCGCGACGCTGGCCGCCCAGGTGGGTGTGGCCCCTGTGCTGATCGCAACATTCGGAGAGCTTTCGCTTGCTGGGCCTGCCGCGAACGCCCTCGCTCTTCCCGCCGTCGCTCCCGCGACGGTTCTCGGACTGGCCTCGGGCGCGGCGGCGCTCGTGAACGTCGACGGAGCCCGCCTCCTTGCCCGCGCGGCGCAGCCTTTCCTGCAATGGATTCTTTGGGTAGGAGAGACCTTCGGCCAACCGACCTGGGCAAGCGTCTCGCTGCATCGGCTGTGGGCACTGCCGGTCGCGGTGATCCTGCTGCCGGCGATAGCGCGCGGGGTGACAAGATGTATTCCCGTGGGGACGGGAGCGCGGGTCTAATGGCGGAGTTTCGCTGGGGCTTTCGCGATGCTTCGGGGGCGGATGCCGGTTCCTCGCAGACCTTCGACAGCAAGGAACAGGCCGAGGAATGGATGGGTCAAAGGTGGGCCGATCTGCTGGCCGGTGGGACTGAAACCGTCACGCTGATGTCGAACGGTGAAGACCTGTACGAAATGGGTCTCCGCGCGGAATGACCAAACCCGTCTACCTCCTGCGCGGGGACGACTTCCTCGTTGACGAGGCTCTGGATGAGCTGCGCCGCGAGCTCAAGTCCGATCCTCTGTCCGAAGTCGGGTTCGACTCGTCCGCCGACATGGCCGAGATCTTGACCGCGGTCCGGACCCCGTCGCTGCTGGCCGAGGGACGTCTGGTGGTCCTCCGGGATGCTCAAGGGCTCACCAAGGACCAAGCTGCAGCGATCGCCGACTATCTCGAGGAGCCGAGCTCGGGCTCCACCCTCGTCCTGACCGCAAGCGCGCGCAGCAAGGTGGATGACGCCGTCAAGCGGTCGGGGGCTGTGGTGGCCGTGGAGGCCCCGCGCGGCAGGGGGTTGCTTACATGGGTGAAACAGCGCGCTGCAGCTCGTGATCTCAAGTTTGATGATCGCGCGGGCTGGAGTCTGATTGAGTCCGTCGGCGGCGAGCTACGGGATCTCGACGGGGCGCTGGAGCAGCTCCTGACCGGATTGGGGCCGGGGGCCAGAGTGAGCCAGCGAGACGTCCTCAATGCCTTCCCTCGACAGGCGGACGAGCGCATGTATGTGCTGACGGACG
>JBHELF010000033.1:0-5530 GCA_046263155.1 Actinomycetota bacterium | reverse complement strand
CCGCGGCGCTGGCCCCGGCCGTCATCGCGGGCGTGGTATTGGGCTCTCCTACATTGCGTCTGCGCGGGGACTACCTCGCGATCGTGACGCTTGGATTCGGCGAAATCCTTCGAATCACGGCGAACAACCTCGACAACATCACCGGTGGACCGAGAGGAGTGCGCGGAATCCCGCATCCGGCCGTCAGGGTCGGGGAACTGAATATTGAATGGGGGACTCTGCTCGATAAGAAGTACTACTGGTTGTTACTTGGGTTCGTCGTGTTGTGGGTCATCGCGATCCGCATGCTTGACCACTCCCGCATAGGCCGGGCGTGGGTGGCGATCCGCGAGGACGAGATCGCCGCCGCGGCGATGGGCGTTCCCGTGGTCCGCATGAAGCTGGCCGCGTTCGTAATCGGGGCTTGCACGGCGGGAGTGGGTGGGGTCATCTATGCGGAGCAGGTGAACTTCATCAACCCGCCCACCTTCAGCATCATCCAATCGATCCTCATTTTGGCGATGGTAGTTGTGGGCGGGATGGGCTCGATCCCCGGCGCGATCATCGGAGCGACGGCGGTCGTGCTCTTACCCGAGATCTTCCGGGGGTTCGAGGATTACCGCTTCTTCGTGTTCGGATTAGTCCTGGTCGTGTTGATGATCTTCCGTCCGCAGGGACTCATTCCGTCGAAGCGGCGCAAGGCGGAGCTGAAGGGCCATCTCGTAGAGGAACAGCTTTACGACGCCGCGGGAGGTGGCGCGTGATTCTTCTCATCATCGATGGCCTCGATGGAGTAGTCGATGGCTGAAGCTATTCTCGAAGCCCGGAACGTTACGAAGCAGTTCGGTGGCCTCACCGCGGTCAGCAAGGTCGACCTCGTGATTGAGAAAGGTCAAATCCGCGGTCTCATTGGCCCTAACGGGGCGGGGAAGACCACATTCTTCAACCTCATGACCGGTATCTATGCGCCCACGGATGGGAACGTCACATTTGACGGTCAAGATCTTCTCGAGGCAATGACCCTCGGCGTTAGGCGTCGGCTTCGTAAGCCCTTCGAGATCACGAAGGGCGGCATTGGGCGGACGTTCCAGAACATCAGGCTGTTCCAAAACATGACCGCACTCGAGAACGTGTTCGTCGGTGCCGATGCCCATCACCGCCAGAACATCTTCGACGCCATCTTTCGCTTGCCGCGCCATCGCCGCGAGGAACGAGACGGACAACAGAAGGCCGAGGACGAACTCCACTTCGTCGGAATCCACAAGTACGCAAATGAGCTCGCCGGCAATTTGTCTTACGGCGACCAACGGCGCGTAGAGATCGCACGGGCCCTGGCTACGCGCCCCAAGCTTCTACTGTTGGACGAGCCTGCAGCCGGGATGAATCCCACAGAGAAGGCTGCGCTCATGTCGCTGATCGCGAAGATCCGGGACCGCGACATCACGATTCTTCTCATCGAGCACGATATGAAAGTGGTCATGGGTATCTGCGAGAAGGTCGCGGTGCTCGACCACGGCGAGAAGATCGCCGACGGGTCGCCCACGGAGGTGCAGCGCGACCCCAAGGTCGTCGAGGCTTATCTCGGTGCCGGCGCGGTCGAGCACGGAGCCGCACTCGCACCATCCAAGCCCAAGAAGGGGACGAAAAAGCGTGGCTGAGGCCCTACTCGAAGTGAGCGAAGTGACCGTCAACTACGGCGGAATCGAGGCCGTCAGGGGCATCTCCCTAAACGTGAACGAAGGCGAACTGGTGACTCTGATCGGCGGGAACGGAGCGGGAAAGAGCACAACTCTGAAGACGATCTCGGGCGTCAAGCGCGCTTCTGGAGGCGACATCACTTTCGCCGGGCAGCGGATCGACAACATGCCCGCTCACGAGATCGTGGAGCTGGGCTTATCGCATGTCCCCGAAGGGCGCCACATCTTCCCGCGCATGAGCGTGCGCGAGAACCTGACCATGGGGGCCTATGGGCGGCGCGGGCAGACCATGGTGGACGACTACGACCGTATATTCGAGCTGTTCCCCGTACTGAAGGAACGAGAGAAGCAAATGGGGGGCACGCTCTCGGGAGGGGAACAGCAGATGCTTGCCGTGGGACGAGCGCTGATGTCCCATCCCCGTCTTCTGATGCTAGACGAACCGTCCATGGGTCTCGCACCATTGTTCGTAGAGAAGATCTTCGATCTACTGCGCGTCATCCATGAGCAAGGAACCACGATCCTCCTCGTCGAGCAGAATGCCCAGCTCGCTCTGCAGTTGGCGGACCGGGGGTATGTGCTCGAGACGGGCGAGATTGTTCTTCAGGATGATGCTAAGAAGTTGCTAGGCAACGACGAGGTGCGCAAGGCGTACCTCGGCGAGGGATAGAAGAAACAGATAGGAGGACTATGGAACCACGTAAGAACAACTGGGTGAAGCTCCTCGCAGTAGCAGGCGTGCTCGTGCTTACGCTGGGCGCGTGCGACGGAGGCGACGAGGACGGGGACACCGATACCGGCGCCGAACCGCAGCAGATTCGGACCTTCGAGGACCTGCAGGAAGGCGACCGCGTCGCGGTACAGCGCGCAACCACCGGGGCATTTTGGGCCGAGGAGAACCTGACGCCTCTAGGGGTAGACCTGGTGAGCTTCGAAAAGTCCCCCCCGATGTACCAGGCCCTACAGGCGGGTCAGGTCGTCGCCGTCTTGAACGACCTGCCCGTTTCCCTGGAAGCCGTGGAGGGCAGGCCAGACCTCCAGGTAGTGCAACAGATCGAGACGGGTGAGGAATACGCCATCGCGGTCGCCAAAGCCAACCCGGGTCTTCGCGATGCGATCGATGGCGCTCTGGTTGAGATGTTTGAGGACGGAACGTACGAGGAGATCTTCACCAAGTACTTTCCGGACCAAGAACCTCCCGATTACTCGGACGCTGAGGCGCCGGCCGCGGGAGGAGACTTCGACACGATCGAGGACGGAGTCCTGACCGTGGGATCGGACATCCCCTATCCGCCGTTCGAGTTCGAGGAAAACGGCGACCTAACGGGCTTTGATGTCGAGGTCGTGCGCGGAATTGCAGAGAGGCTGGGTCTGGAGAATCCCGACGATTCGTGGATTTCAACGGACTTCGGAACGATTTTTCAGCAACTGCGCTCCGGAACCAAGTTCGATGTCGTCGTTGCAGCGGTCACGGCGTACGCCCCCGAGGGTTCGCCTGCCTCGGAGACGGTGGCCGAGCGACGCAAGGTGGTCGATTTCAGCCTGGCTTATTACCCCTCGCTTCAATCGCTGACGATCAACACTTCGCAATAAGGCGGATCGTCTAGAGGTCACAGAGACCCGCGCCGAAAGGCGCGGGTCTCTGCTTAGGAGGTGTTGTCAATGGCCAGCTCGATCATCGAGCGGCCTGAACGGGGCCTGACATGGTTGAGAGAGCAGAGCACCCCTCAGGCACTTGTCGTCGCGGCACTCGGCGGCGTGGCCCTGCTCGTCGCCATTATCGGGATCCCATCCGCGCTCGCCCTCCACGGTTTCACGCCGATCAGGAATCTGGTCGCCGGGTTCAAATCGACCGAGCTCGCCGTCGTGCTGATAAGTGCATCGATTATTGGAGCCGCTGCTCTGATCGCAGGCGCAGTGCTGTATCGGCAGATGCCAACCAAGGTCAGCCGTGGAGAGGCCGCGAGCGGTGCGATCCTTGGGTTCCAGGCCGCCGTACTCGCCGTCACTCTGCTGCTCTTCACCCGCGGCGACGTTCAGAACTTTGTCCTCAACTATCTCGACCTGGAGCGGCTCCCCCCGGTCGTAGGGCAATTCGTTAACGGCGCGAAGAACACGCTCATTCTGGCCGGCCTGTCGGAATTCTTTGGAATCCTCTTGGGGCTCCTCCTGGCGGTATTCGCGATTTCGAAGCGAGCGGTAGTGCGTGCGCCGGCTCGTATCTACATCAACTTCTTCCGTGGAACTCCTCTCGTCTGGCAGCTTCTGTTTATCGGTATCGGTTTGCCCATTGGTCTTCAGCTCAACATCCCGACCTATACAGCGGGAGTCATCGCCTTGAGCCTCAACACGGGCGCATACGCCGCTGAGGTATTTCGAGCCGGGATCCAGTCCATCGAGCGAGGTCAGCTGGAGGCAGCGCGCGGTCTCGGGATGTCGTATTTCCAGGCAATGCGCCATGCGGTCATTCCTCAGGCTGTTCGGCGCGTGATCCCTCCATTGATGAATGAGTTCGTGATTCTGGTCAAGGACACAGCACTGATCATCATTTTGGGGCTCACGGCCTCGCAGCGCGACATCATGACGACGGCCGATCAATTGGTTTCGAACACATTCAATGCGACTTACTACATCGCGGCGGCTGCGGGGTACCTAATCATCAGTCTGCCGTTGATCCGTCTTGTTAACGCGGTCGAGAGGCGACTGCGCAGCGGCCTCGTAGGAGTTACCGCGTGAGCCTCGTTCGTTTGGAAGGCATCCATAAGTGGTTCGCCGACAACCACGTGCTACGGGGTATAGACCTCGAGGTTGATAAGGGGTCGGTGGTCGTGGTCATCGGCCCCTCCGGCTCCGGGAAGTCGACGCTGCTCCGCACGATCAACTTGCTGGAGGAGCCCACAGAAGGTCGCGTCTTCTTCGAGGACAGGGACATCACCGACGTACGAGTCGATCTCAACGAGGTGCGTACTCACATCGGAATTGTGTTTCAGGCTTTCAACCTGTTTCCGCACAAGACGGCTAAAGGCAACATCATGCTCGCCTTGCAGAAGGTTTTGAAACTTGATGAGAGGGAAGCTGAGGAACGGGCGGGGCGCGAGCTCGAGCACGTGGGATTAGCACACAAGGCCGACGCTTATCCGTCGCAGCTTTCCGGCGGGCAGCAGCAGAGGGTTGCCATCGCCCGTGCCCTGGCCATGCGTCCCAAGCTGATGCTCTTCGACGAGGTGACCTCGGCTCTCGACCCCGAGCTCGTGAAAGAAGTCCTCGACACGATGAGACGTCTGGCCGATGAGGGTATGACCATGGTCGTGGTGACTCACGAAATGGGCTTCGCGCGGGAGGTGGGCTCCCGGCTCCTGTTCATGGACGAGGGGCGCGTGCTCGAGGACGGGCCTCCGAAATCAATCTTCAAGAGCCCTAGCGACCCCCGTACGAAGTCTTTCCTTGCCCATGTTCTCTGAGAGGCCGGTCGAGTTCGACCTGCTCGAGATCGACCGCGCGCTGGAGCGGATCTGGGGCGAAGTGCCCGGTTACCGCTCGCTCTATTACGAGTGGGAACACGGGCAGTGGGGGGCCGGGTCGATTCAGCTCGCCACCGACGCACGCGCGTGGGACGAACTCGACGCGGACTGGCGGCGCGCCCTCTTGGAGGCTCTAGCCCCCTTCGCCGTCGGCCAGGAGCGCGCGAGCACTGCCCTAGTGCCGTTCGTAGATGCCGCGCCCGACGAGGAGCAGCAAGTCGTATTGACTACACATCTTGTAGACGTGGCCCGGCACGCGGTTTTTCTCGACCGCTTCTATGCCGAGGTCGCGGAGCGGTCCGAGGCGGAGATGTCGGCGCGCCTTCAGGAACA
>JBHELF010000032.1:0-27341 GCA_046263155.1 Actinomycetota bacterium | reverse complement strand
GCTCGTATGAGGGCCGTCGTGCAGCGTGTGTCCCGCGCGCGCGTGACGATCGAGGGCCGGGTCAGCGGCGAGATCGGGTCGGGCCTCTGTGTGCTGCTCGGCATCTCGGGCCGGGACGGACCCGAGGCCGCCGGCTGGATGGCCGACAAGGTCGCGAACCTGCGAGTGCTGTCCGACGACGAAGGAAAGATGAACAGATCCCTCCTTGAGTCCGGCGGCGAGGTCCTGGTCGTTTCTCAGTTCACTCTGTACGGCGATGCTCGCAAAGGTCGCCGGCCGTCCTTCGTGGAAGCCGCACAGGGCGCCGAGGCCGACGAGCTCTACGAGTTGTTTGTCGCCGAGCTTCGCGGTCTGGGCCTGACGGTCGCCACCGGCGAATTCGGCGCCATGATGGACGTCGAGCTGACCAACACCGGCCCGGTAACGATCCTGCTCGACTCCGAGAAAAGGTTCTGACAATGCCGGAGGACCGCTCTTTAGACGAGGCGCCGGCCAGCCGTCCGACACGGTTACTTCCGACGCCCGTCAGATTTTTCATGATTGCGGCAATCCTCGCTGTGCCCTTTCTAGTCCTCGCCGGGGTCGCCTATAGACACGCGCTCGGAGCCGCAGGCGGCGGCGGAGGACGCCTGTTCCGAACTCGAGCACAACCCCCAGGAATGGTCCCAATGCGTCAATGGTCAAGCGCGCAAAGGCTCGCTTGAGTTTGCGCTTGGTCGCATTCCTATGTGGTTGCCCATTGTTGCGGTCTCGCTAGGGACCGGGCTCGCCTTATGGAGGGGCTGGCGGGCGACTAATCCTTGAGGACGCGGCGAGCGGCGTCGGCGATGGCGTCGGGCGTCAGCCCGTACTGCGCGAGTAACTCGTCCGGCTTCCCCGAAGTGGCGTAGGTATCGCCGAGGTCGACGAAGGCCATGCGGCGGGGGCGTCGTTCGGCAACCACCATCGAGACGACCGAACCCAGGCCCCCATAGGCGAGGTGCTCCTCGGCCACGACAATCCCTTTCGTTTCGTTCGCGGCGCGTTCGATAGCGGCGACATCAACCGGCTTCACGGTGTGCATGTCGAGGACGCGCACTTGGATACCTTCTTCGGCGAGAGCCTCGGCCGCATCCAGCGCCATCGCCACCATGATCCCGTTGGCGATCACGGTGACGTCGTCTCCGGCCCGCAATGTATTGGCGCGCCCCAGATGAAAATCGACCCCATCCGGATAAATGATCGGGACGGCCGGTCGCCCGCAACGCAAGAACGTCGGGCCCTCTCGCTCGATCATCGCTTTCGTCGCAGCAGCGGCGCTCGGCCCGTCGGCGGGAACGATGACCGTAAAGCCCGGAAGCGCGCAGGCGAGGGCCACGTCCTCGATCGCCATCTGCGAGGGGCCGTCCTCGCCGATCGAGATGCCGGCGTGGCTGCCGACGAGCTTCACGTTCATGTTGGGAAACGCCACCGACATACGGATCTGGTCGAACGCGTTTGCAAGCAGAAACACCGAGAACGATGCGGCGACGGGGATCTTGCCGGTCGCCGCCAGGCCCGATGCGATCCCGACCAGGTTCGATTCGGCGATACCCACGTTGAAGAAACGCTGGGGATACTTCTCCATGAACTTGTTGGTGTAGGTGGAATTGTTGACGTCGCCGTCGATCACGACGAGGCGCTCGTCGGCGCCGACCTCGGCCAGCGCCTCCCCGAAGGCCTCGCGCGTGGCCGGGCCTTCCTCGAGCTCGACGCGCCGCAGTCCGAAAGCCATCAGTCGGCTCCGATCTCGGCCAAAGCCTTGTCTTCCTCTTCTTTAGGAATCGCCTTGCCGTGCCACTTGTGGGGCTCGGCCTCGAGCAGCGAGACGCCTTTCCCCTTCACTGTCTCGGCGATGATCGCCTGCGGGGACCCCTCGATCCCACGCGCCCAGTCGAGGGCCGCGGCCACTTCGTCGAGGGAATGCCCATCGATCGTCCCGACCTCCCATCCGAAGCTGCGCAGCTTGTCCTCCAAGGGATCGAGCGGCTGAACTTCGTCCACCGCGGCGGTCTGCTGGTAACCGTTGCGGTCGATGATCAGAGTGAGGTTGTCGAGGGCGTGGTTCCCCGCGTACATGAGGCCCTCCCACACCTGTCCCTGTTCCGTCTCGCCGTCGCCGACCATGACGTAAACGCGGTAGTCGGCTCCGTCCAGCTTGCCGGCGAGAGCGTGGCCGATCCCGATAGACAGACCCTGTCCGAGCGATCCGGTGGAGGCCTCGACTCCCGGGACGCGCCACATGTTGGGGTGTCCCTCCAGCGCCGAGCCCATGACCCGCAGCGTTTGCAGTTCCTCGACCGGGAAGAAGCCGGCCTCGGCCAGCACCGCGTACAGGCCCGGCGCGCCGTGTCCTTTCGACAGGATGAAACGGTCGCGGCCGGGATCGTCGGGCTTGGTCGCGTCGTATCGGAGGACGCCCTCGAAATAGAGGACGGTCAGGATCTCGACCATCGACAGCGACGTCGACGGATGACCGGATCCCGCCTTGGTGGTCGAGGTGATGATGTCTCGTCGCAGTCGCCGCGCGATCGCAGCGAGCTCGTCAGAGTCTCTTTTGACCGCGTCCGCCACCATGCCTCCGGCTCTCGAAAACGCGCGTATGTAAACACATCGGCGGATCGTCCCGGCCCCCTCTTAGGATGCCCCCATGGGAGATGAGTCACGAGTTTTTCGCGCGCCCAAGGGAACCAACGAGGTTCTCCCTCCGAAATCTTGGCGGTGGCTCGAGCTGACGCGCCTGGCAATGGACACGTTCGGGCGGGCGGGCTACCAGCCGATCGAGACTCCCATCTTCGAGCACACCGAGGTCTTTGCCCGCGGGGTCGGCGAGGCCTCGGAGGTGGTGACGAAGCAGATGTATACGTTCGAGGACAAGGGGGGCCGGTCGCTTACCTTGCGCCCCGAGGGGACGGCTCCGACGATCAGAGCGATCCTCGAACACGGTCTCCATCGCGGCGCGCTCCCGGTGAAGGTGGCGTATGCCGGCCCCTTCTTCCGCCAGGAACGTCCTCAGAAAGGTCGCTGGCGCCAGTTCTTCCAGGTCGGAATCGAGGCCGTCGGCTCGGACAGCGCGCTCGTGGACGCCGAGGTAATCGAGATCGGAGCACGCTTTCTCGCCGACGCGGGAGTGCCCTCGCGCTTGCTTCTGAACTCGATCGGTCATCCCGATCCGAGCTGCAGGGATGGCTACATCGCGGCCCTGCGCAATTTCCTGACCGACAACCGACAGTCACTGGCCGAGGACGACCGCGATCGGGTCGACACCAACCCCTTGCGCACCTTCGATTCCAAAGAGGAGAAAACGGTCGCGGTGATGCGCGACGCTCCCGTAATCACCGACCATCTCTGCGACGCATGTCGCAAGCACTTCGACGAGGTGCAGGGCCTGCTCGGCGACCTCGATATCGCATTCACTTTGGAGCCTCGACTGGTGCGGGGCCTCGACTACTACACGCGCACGGCCTTCGAGTACGTCGCCGAAGGACTCGGCGCTCAGAACGCGGTCGGCGGTGGCGGCCGCTACGACGGCCTCTCCGAGGCCCTCGGGGGACCACCGCTGCCGGCGATCGGATTCGCTCTCGGGCTCGATCGCATCGTGCTGGCATCTGCGGACGAGAGAACGAGCCTGCCGCTCGATTGCTACGTCGTGGCGGTCGGGGAGCGCGCCGCGGGCGAAGCCCTGAAGCTGACCACGGAGTTTCGCCGCGCCGGGCTCGGAGCCGACCTCGATCTCGCGCAGCGATCGCTCAAGGGCCAGATGAAGGACGCCGCTCGCTCTGGCGCGCGCTGGGCAGTCATCCTCGGCGATGAGGAGATCGAAAAGGGAGAGGCCACCCTGAAGGATCTCGAGACCGGCGAGCAGCAGGCCGTCGCGCTATCCGACGTGATCGGACGGGTGAAGTCATGATGCGCACCCATCGTTGCGGGGACCTGCGCGGCGGCGACCAGGGCCGCGACACGACTCTATGTGGATGGGTTCACAGCCGCCGTGATCACGGCGGCGTCACGTTCATCGATCTGCGCGACACCTCCGGTTTGGTGCAGGTCGTTTTCAGCCCCGAGATCTCGCAAACCGCGCATGATGCGGCTCAGGAACTGCGCGGCGAGTTCTGCATCCAGGTGCACGGCAGCGTGCGGCCGCGTCCGGGAGGGACCTTGAACGAGGATCTGCCGACGGGAGAGATCGAGATTGCTTGCGAGTGGGTGAAGGTGTTCTCGCGTTCGGAGACGCCGCCCTTCCAGATAGACGAGTACCACGAGGCCGATGAGCTGCTTCGTCTGAAGCACCGCTATCTAGACCTGCGGCGGGCCGAGATGCAGGACAACCTGCGATTGCGCCATCGGATCATCGGCTCGATCCGGGAGTTCCTCGACGCCGAGGGGTTCGTCGATATCGAGACGCCCATGCTCACGCGGTCGACGCCCGAGGGGGCCCGCGACTACCTTGTTCCGTCCCGCATTCATGCGGGTGGTTTCTACGCGCTTCCCCAGTCCCCGCAACTGTTCAAGCAGCTGTTCATGGTCGCGGGGCTCGATCGCTACTACCAGATAGTTCGCTGCTTCCGGGATGAGGATCTGCGCGCCGATCGGCAGCCGGAGTTCACGCAGCTCGATCTCGAGATGTCGTTCGTCGAGCTGAACGATGTGCTCGATCTCACCGAGCGACTCTTGAAGAAAGTGTGGAAGGAGGCACTCGGCGTCGAGCTCGGCGATTTTCCGCGCCTGAGCTATGCCGAGTCGATGGAGCGCTTCGGCATCGACAAACCCGATCTGCGCTTCGACCTCGAGCTCGTCGACCTGGCCGACGTGTTCTCAGGGACGCAGGTCCGCGTCTTTCAGTCGGTCCTCGACGCAGGTGGTCGCGTCAAGGCTCTGGTCATCCCGGGTCGGGGAGGACTGGGCCGAAAGGATTTGGACGAGCTGGTCGAGGACGCCAAGACGCTCGGGGCCGGGGGTCTCGTCTGGATCGCGGTGGAGGACGAGGGCCTGAAGTCGCCTCTCGACAAATTCTTTAGCGATTCGGAGCGAGAGGGATTGCGCAAGGCAACCGAGGCCGCGACCGGCGATCTCGTCTTGATCGTCGCCGACGAAAGCGCCGCCATGGTTCACAAAGTCCTGGGCGCACTGCGCACGCGACTCGCGCAGCGCTTCGGACTGATACCCGAGCACGATCGCGGCGACCCGGAGGCGTGGAGATTCGTGTGGATCGTCGATTTTCCCTGGTTCGACTTCGACGAGGCCGAGCAACGCTGGGAGCCGATCCACCACCCCTTCACCGGGATCGTCGAGGACACGCTCGATTTCCTCGAGACCGATCCCGCGAAGGTGATCTCAAAGTCCTACGACATCACATTGAATGGCTGGGAGCTGGCGAGCGGATCCATCCGGATCCACGACCGCGAGACGCAGGCCCGAGTGTTCGCCGCTCTAGGGATCGGAGCCGAGGAGGCGCAACAGAAATTCGGCTTCCTCCTTGATGCTTTCCGCTACGGAGCGCCGCCGCACGGAGGCATCGCCCCCGGCATCGACCGCATCGTGGCCCTGGCCGCCGGCGAGGAGAACATCCGCGAGGTGATTGCTTTCCCCAAGACGCAGACCGCCTTCGATCCATTAACCGGCGCGCCGGCCCCCGTCTCCGAGGAACAGCTCAAAGAACTCCACCTCAAATCCACCGCCCCACCACCCGAAATCCCCTGATCTAGTGCCGGAAAGCGGTACTCAATCCAGGGATTTGAGCTTGTGGGCGACAGAGAGCGCGGCGAGAGTCTTGTCCGCAACCCATCCGGCGCGCTGGCGGATCTGTCGTGAAGTGAAGTGCAGGATTCTCCAGCCCAAGGCGACCAACTCGTCCGCTCTGGCGCGATCGCTTTCGAACGACTGTCTGTCGGAGTGATACAGCCAGCTGTCCACCTCGATGCCAAGCATCGATTCTGGATATGCAAAATCGAGGTACGCGACCCGACCATCGATCGGGACCGCGAACTGCGACTGGTAGGGAGGTAGGCGGAACCGGCGCGCCAACCTGGCAAAGTCAGTTTCGATTTCGCTTCTCGGGATTTCAGCAGAGGCGTCGCGCGCTGCCAGGATTCGCCTCGCTCTGCCTATCCCATTACGACCGCGTGCGGCGAGGCTCCCGAAACGATCTAAGACCTCGTCGAGATGCGCGAGGTTGCGGCGCAGGAGCTCATCGAGCCATTGCTCAACACGGAAGTCGGGGTAGATCGCGGCCAGATCGAGCCATGTTCTTTCCGGCGTCGTGGCCGGGATCAGGTCAACCATGCATACCTCACATGCATCAAGGAGAGGACGTTCGAGTATCCGAATGGGCGCGTCTCCTTCGTATTGGCGTGCGCTGATGATCTCGACGATTCCGCCTTCACTCAGACCGGACAGACCGTGAAGAGCTCCGGCTGTGCGCCGCGCTACTGCACCGGTGCGAGACCACAGCGCGGCAGCCATTGCCATTTGACGGAATGAGGGGGGCGCGCCCTCCAGGCGAAACACACCAGGAATTACGATGTCCCACCGCCCCGCCTTGACTCGGCGATAGACGGCCTGCCGCGACAAGCCCAAATCCAAGGCCTGAGTCAGTGAAATGACTCCGTGCTGCCGTCGCACAAGACGTCGGACCCCTTCATCCGGCCGAAATCTCCGTGCATTGTCTCGGTTTTCGATACGCATTCCAGAAATTTCACAGCGAGGGAGAGGAGATTGCTGTGGCGCGCGTCACAAAGGGGGAGGATTGATGCGTGGATCTGTTTGAGCATGCGTTGGAGGAGCGCTTCGATCAGTACGCACCTCTCGCGGCGCGCATGCGTCCCCGTACGGTCGACGAAGTCGTAGGCCAAGGCCACCTGCTCGGCCCCGGCAAAGCGCTGCGCGCCCTCATCGAGTCCGGAGAGATCACCTCGATCATCCTGTGGGGCCCCGCCGGAAGCGGAAAGACGACGCTCGCGCATGTGATCGCGAACGCGACCGATGCTCACTTCGAGCCACTCTCGGCGGTGAGTGCAGGTGTGGCAGATGTTCGCAAGGTGATCCAGCAGGCGAGGGATCGTCTCGCCGAGCAAGCGCGCCGGACGGTCTTGTTTCTGGACGAGATCCATCGCTTCAACAAGGCCCAACAGGACGCGCTCCTGCCTGCGGTTGAGAACGGGTGGATCGTGCTCGTCGGGGCGACCACGGAGAACCCCTCCTTCGAGGTGAACTCGCCCCTGATGTCGCGCAGCACACTTTTCCGGCTCGAGGCGCTCGGCGAGCAAGACCTCAGAACCCTGTTGGACCGGGCCCTGGCCGATGCGGAGCGGGGTCTTGCACAATCGAATGTCGAGGTTGAAGACGAGGCTCTCGATCACATCGCCGACGCGGCGGGTGGAGACGCGCGCACCGCACTAAACGCTCTTGAGACCGCGTCTCTAATCGCCGCCACCGCTGGAAACCGGATCGACCTCGGCGTGGCCGAAGAGGCATTGCAGAGACGCGCGCTCCCCTACGACAAGGCCGGCGATTGGCACTACGACACGATCTCGGCTTTCATCAAGTCGATGCGGGACTCCGATCCCGATGCGGCCGTCTACTGGATGACCCGAATGCTGGATGCCGGCGAGGACCCGCGCTTCATTGCGCGCCGCATGGTGATCCTGGCCTCCGAGGACATTGGCAACGCGGACCCAACAGCGCTTCAGGTGGCGGTGTCCGCTTTCCAGGCTCTGGAGTTCGTGGGCCTTCCCGAAGCCAAGCTCAACCTCGCGCAGGCCGCCGTCTACCTCGCGCTGGCGCCCAAGTCCAACGCCTCGGCGGTCGCACTGTGGAGCGCGGAGGCGGACGTAGCCGCGGGCGGTCCCCTTCCCGTACCGGACCACCTACGCGACTCGCACGCGGTCGCATCGCGGATGACGGGCGCGGGCAAGGGATACAAGTACGCCCACCAACACGGGGGTTACGTGGATCAGCAGCATCTGCCGGATCGGCTCAAGGACCAGCGTTACTTCCGTGCGATCGCAGGAGCCGAGAAGGACCTGGAGAGGGCCCTCAACGCCCGCCGCGCCGAAGCAAACGATGAGGACACGACCGGAGACGGCGAACCCGCGAAGGGTGAAAAGCGGCCTAAGGGCAAACGGGGTTAGGGTCGCAGGTCATGATCAGGTCGATACTGACTGTGCTGGCGGGAGCGGCGGCGGCGCTGGAGAGCGAGCGCCTGACGGAGAGGTTCAAGCAGCGTTTTCAGGCCTCCACGATGACCGATGCTCTCCTGGGCAAGCTCAACCGCCACCTCGAGCAGAGCCGAGAGTCGAGCGAGGCCTCCGGCGCGCTCTCACCGGAGCCGCCGGGGTAGCATCCCGCGAGTAGCTTAGGTAGATGGACTCCCGCACCATCCGGGAACGTTTCTTCGCGTTCTTCGACGAACGCGACCACACGCGCGTGCCCTCGTCGCCCCTCGTGCCCAACGACCCCACGCTTCTCCTCACCAACGCTGGGATGAATCAGTTCAAGCCCTATTTCTTAGGCGAGCAATCGCCCCTCTTTGCTCGGGCGACGAGCGTCCAGAAGTGCTTTCGCACCACCGACATCGAGGAGGTCGGCAATACCACTCGCCACCTCACGTTCTTCGAGATGCTCGGGAATTTCAGCTTCGGCGACTACTACAAGGAGAAGGCATGCCCCTGGGCGTGGCAGCTGGCCACCGAGGGCTGGGGCATCGATCCCGATCGTCTCTGGGTGACGATCTACGAGACCGACGACGAGGCGCACGAGATCTGGGCCGACGCCGTGGGAGTGCGACCAGAGCGCATCTTGAGATGGGGGCGTGCCGAGAATTTCTGGGACATGGGCATCGCGGGACCATGTGGCCCCTGCTCCGAGATATACGCGGATCGCGGCGATCGTTTTGGTGAGGCCTCCGACGTGGGCCCACAGGGCAACGCGGAGCGGTATGTCGAGTTCTGGAACCTCGTATTCATGCAGAACGAATGCAATGCTGCGATCGAACCGGTCAAGGAACTTCCCAGGAAGAACATCGATACGGGCGCGGGCGTGGAGAGGCTCGCTCTCGTGTTGCAGGACGCGGATTCCATATACGAGACCGACACCTTCGCAGCTTTGATCCGGCGGGCAGAGGAGCTGACAGGGGCTCGCTATGGATCCGAGGCCAAGGCCGATAAGGGCCTGAGAGTTCTGGCAGACCACGCTCGGTCGCTGACGTTCTTGATCGCCGATGGAGTGCTTCCCGGCAACGAGGAGCGCGGTTACGTCCTTCGGCGCATCATTCGCCGAGCGATCCGCCAGGCGCGCATCCTCGGCCGCGACGATCCCGTACTGGCCCCACTGATCGATACGACGATCGAGTTGATGGGGGAGGTCTACCCGGAGACCGTCGAGCGGCGCGAGTTCATCCACGAGGTCGCGGAGCGCGAGGAGGAGAAGTTCTCGGCGACGTTGCGACAGGGTCTTACACAGCTCGAAGACGAGATCGAGTCCGCGCGCGCGGCGAAGGGGCGCGCCATCTCCGGGGAAGTTGCGTTCAAGCTCCACGACACCTTTGGGTTCCCGATCGATCTGACGCGCGAGATCGCAGAGGAGGCCGGAGTCGAGGTGGACACCGAAGGATTCGGTACCCTCATGGAGTCGCAGCGCGAGCGCGCCCGCGCCGCTCGTCGGGCCGAGGAGCTAGAGCCTGTGTCGCAAGCGGCCGCCCCCATCCTTGAAGAGCATGGACCGACGGACTTCATCGGTTATGAGCATCTGCAGACGGAAGGACGCCTCCTTGCGCTGCTACAAGGGGCGGACTCGATCGAGGTTCTCCGGGCCGGAGCCGGGGCAGACATCGTGCTGGATCGCACCGTCTTCTACGCGGAAGGCGGGGGACAGGTGGGCGACCGCGGCGAGCTTCGTGGGCCGTCCGGTCGCGCCCGTGTGATCGACACGCGCCGGCTCGTGCCGTCTCTAACCGGCCACCGCGTGGAGGTGGTAGACGGCGAGATCGCGGTGGGCGACAAACTTGAGGCGACGGTCGATCGCGCCTGGCGCGCGGGCTCCGAGCGCGCTCACACGGCGACGCACATACTCCATTGGGCGTTGCGCGACCGGCTCGGCGAGCACGCGCGACAGGCCGGCTCGTTGGTCGAGCCGGGAAGGCTGCGCTTCGACTTTAACCATTTCGAGGCCCTGGGGGATAAGGGCGTCGCAGAGATCTCTGCCGAGCTTCAGGACCGCGTCCTCGACGACGATGGGGTCCGCGCCTTCGAGACCACTTACGACTTCGCGCGTTCGATCGGCGCCATGGCGATCTTCGGTGAGAAATACGGCGACTTCGTGCGAGTCGTCGAAGTAGGGGAGTACTCGAAGGAGCTCTGCGGAGGGACGCACGTGCCGCATACGAGTCAGATCGGCGTCGTCGTGCTTACCGGGGAAGGGTCGGTGGGGGCAAACCTGAGACGCGTTGAAGCCCTCGTAGGGGCGGAGGGCTTGAAATTCATAGAGCGCCGATTGGCCGTTCTCGATCGCGCCGCGGAGATTCTCAAGGGCACGCCGGACGAGGTCGCCGAACGTGTCGAGCGGCTCCTCGCCACGCAAAAGGAAATGGAACGAAAACTGGCGGAGGTCGAGCGAAGCTCCACGGCCTCCGAGATGCAGGCGCTTGTCGACTCCGCGGTCGATCTAGATGGGACGCGGCTGGTAGCGGCCCGCCGTGACCTGGAGGTCGATGTCCTGCGCTCGCTCGCTCAAGACATCAAAAGCAAGCTCGGGTCGGCAGTCGTCGTTCTCGGGGCTGCGGGCAAGGGCCGCGCGAACTTGGTAGGCGCGGTGACCAAGGACCTGGCCGCGCGCGGCATCTCCGCACGCGACCTATTGAGCATCGGGGCCACCCTTCTCGGTGGCGGGGCCGGCGGCAAACCCGAGCTCGCGATCTCCGGCGGGCCGGCCGCCGATCGACTCGACGAGGCGATCGAAGCCGTCGCGCGCGCGGCCCGCGACGCCCTCAGCAAATGATCCTGGGAGTCGATCCGGGAGCGCGCCGAGTGGGGATCGCGGTCGCTGATCTCGAGACTCGACTCGCGCGCCCGGTCGAGGTGATCGATTCCCGGACGCTCGACCCCATTCAACGAATCGCAGTATTGGTGAGCGAGTTCGGGGCCACCCGGGTGGTCGTGGGACGCCCTCTAAACCTCTCGGGACACGCCGGCCCGGCGGTTGAGTCACTGCGCGAGTTCGTTGCCGCCCTGCGCGCCGCGGTCGCCGTCGACGTCACGGAGTACGACGAACGCCTCACGACGGTCGTTGCCGAGCGCTCGCTCAGACAGGGCGGGGCGCGCCGAGCGCGCGTTAAAGAGCTGCGAGACGCGGTCGCAGCCCAGGTGATGCTTCAGGGATACCTCGATGCGGGAGAAGAGAACCGATGAACCCGGGCCTTGCCTGATCCTCAGTCCCAAGTGGCGCTGACTCGACGTGGCCGCGTCCTTCTGGCCCTGACCATCGTCCTCTTTTTTTTCGGAGGCCTGGGCCTCGGAGGCTATTTGTATCTGCGCGCCATCGGCGTCTACGGAGAGGGAGTCCCCGGAGAGCTGGTAGCGCTAGAGATCCCGAAGGGATCCACGGTGGGCGAGATAGGGCGCATTCTCGAGAGTCACGGCGTGGTGCCCTCGGCGTTCGGGTTCCGTGTCGTGGCCTATCTCGAAGGCGGCGCGGAGGACATACAGGCGGGTCAGTACGAGCTGCCGCAAGGACTGAGCGCGCGAGCGGCATTCGAGGCTCTGCTCGAGGAGGTGCCGGCCCCCGATTTCGTCACGGTCACGTTTCCGGAGGGGTCCTGGCTGACCGATTACGCGCGCATCCTCGATCGGGAAACTCACGTCTCCGGAGATCGGTTTCTGGAATTGACTGCGACCGCGCGGATCCGCTCGGAGCTGTTGCCCGACGCTATCGAGACGCTCGAGGGACTGCTCTTTCCGTCGACTTATCAGGTGATCGCCAAAGACACGCCGAGAACCGTGGCGCAGAGACTGATAGATCAGACGGAGAAGGAGGTCGCCTCGCTCGATACCTCTACCATCGACGCGCTCGGGGTCTCGCCGTACGAAGCGATCATCGTGGCCTCCATGGTGGAGGCCGAGGCAAGGATTCCCGCAGAACGTCCAATGGTTGCGGCGGTTATCTACAACCGTCTCGAGCAAGGGATCAAGTTGGGAATCGACGCGACGGTTCTTTATGCGCTCGGCGAGCACAAAGAGGTCCTCACGAGCACGGATCTCGCGATCGATTCCCCGTACAACACGCGGCTCTTCGCGGGGCTGCCACCCACTCCAATCGGAGCTCCCGGAGCCGCATCCTTGGAGGCGGCCTTCGCGCCGGCTTCCGGCGACTGGCTTTACTACGTACTCGAGGATTGTGAGGGCCACCATCACTTCAGCGAGAGCTACGACGAATTCCTTCAGTACAAACGGGCCTATCAGGCCCTCGGCTGTTGAAGCGCGACCGCACACGCGCGGTTCCCAAAGGCTCGAGCTTCTGCGGAATCCTCGGGTGGCCGCTGGATTTCACGCTCTCTCCGCGGATCCACAATGCAGCATTTCGACAACTGGGACTTGATTGGGAATATCTCGTCTTTCCCGTGCCGACCGAAGATCTGGACACCGCGGTGCGCGGTCTGAAGGCACTCGGATGTATCGGAGCAAATGTGACGATGCCTCACAAGGAAATAGTCATGCAGTTTCTGGACGAGGTCTCCGGTGACGCGCGCGCTGTAGGCGCCGTCAACACCATTCATCTGGTGGGGGGAAAGCTCATCGGACACAACACGGATGTGGACGGCTTCCGCGAATTCGTCGCATCGGATGCCGGTTTAGAACTGGCTGGCACGCGCGCGCTCGTGTTGGGCTCCGGCGGGGCCGCGCGCGCCATAGTCCGGGCATTAGACGGCTTGGGCGCGGCCGAGATCGCGGTCGCGGCGCGGCGACCGGAACGCGCGGAGCAGCTCGTCCTGCTTGCGGAGCGAGGACGGGGGCGAAGAGTGGAGTGGGCACAGGCCACCGGTCTGGCGCGGGAAGCCGACATCGTCGTCAACGCGACCCCGCTCGGCGCGGCCGAGTCCTCGTTTGAGGGAGTGGATCCCTTGCCGGAGGCCGTTTGGCGTTCGGGCCAGGCGGTAGTCGACCTCGTCTACGTTCCTCCCTCCACCCCCATGGTCGAACGGGCGCGTCGAGCCGGAGCCGACGCCTGGGGGGGTCTGGGCATGCTCGTGCACCAAGCCGCTGCCTCGCTGCGGATTTGGACGGGGCAGGAGGCCCCCCTCGAGCTCATGTCGGCGGTGGCGGTCCGCGGCCTTGCCGGCCTTGCGAGCGGGCGTACGGGCACCCGGCCGGGGGATTGACAGGCCTACGGGGGCCGTCCAACCTGCAAAAGCGCTGGGGATTTTCGGACAAGCGGCTCAACCGGGGCACCCTGTGTGCCGAAAGAGGTCTAGGGAGGAAACTGAGGTTCCAGTTGCCGGTCGAAGTTGATTTCTGAAGGGCTAAGGAGGACGTAATGAGCAAAGCCGAACAACTTGCGGCTGCACTCGATGATTTCCTTGCGGTTTCCACGGAAGTAGAGGCCGCCGCGATCGTTAGCGCCGATGGCTTGCCCATGGCGTCCGCCCTGCCGCCTCATGTAGAGGAAGACCGTCTCGCCGCGATGAGCGCCGCGCTGCTTACCTTGGGCGAGCGCGCCGCGACCGGTTTGGGCAAGGGTGAACTTGCTCAGGTCTTCGTCGAGGGAGTTAGCGGCTATGTAGTTCTTATGTCGGCAGGTCACAACGCCGTGCTCGTGGCCGTCACCGACAAGGGCGCGAAGGTGGGTTTGGTTCTCTTTGAGATGCGACGCATCGCGGCGCGGATCTCCGCAGTGATGGAGGGCGACGTGGTTCCGGCAGCCGAGCAGCACGCGGAGCCGACTCCCGTAGCCAACGTCATCGAGGAATCCGTTTCCGCTCCGGCCGCCGCAACTCTCACCGAGCAGCCCGAGTTTGCACCCGCACTATCACCGGAGCCTGCCGTCGCTGCCGAACCGGAACCCGTTTCGCCTGAGTGGGACGCGGTGCCTGCCGGCGAGGCGACGGTAACCACATGGGAGCCGGCCCCGGAGCCCGCTCCAGCAGTCGAGGAACAGCCCGTGGTCGCGGTCGAGGAAGCTTCGTCCGTCAACGAATGGGAAGTTCCGCCGACTCCTGCTACCTCGGACTGGGACGTTCCGCCGACTCCCGACGCGGGTCGCGTCGAGGAATCCGAGGAGCGCGTACCAAGCGGGGATTGGAACACCGCCTCTTCGAATTCAGAGGAAGCCGAGTCTCCTGTCTCCGGGTGGCAATAGATCAGCGTTAGGGATTTCTTCCTAGAGGCCTTCTAGAGAGGGGCACGAGGGGATGCTTCAGGGCACGCTCGACGACTTCAGTTTGCCGGACATGCTGCGGCTCATGTCGTACGCGCGCAAAACTGGCCGTCTAGACATCAAACGCAACGCGGGCACGGGAAAGCTGTATTTCCGCGATGGCAACGTTTATTACGCGGAGTCGAGCCTTTCAAAGGAACCCCTGGGACAGAAGCTGATTCGCGCGGGGGCATTGACAGAAGGTCAGCTCGTCAAGGCTCTCGATCGCCACGCCGACACCGGGGAACGTGTCGGTCAAATCCTCGTCAATGCTAAGTACGTCTCCGAGGAGCAACTCCAGAACGCGTTGCGCCAGCAGATCGAAGACTCTGTCTTCGATCTCCTGAGGTGGGAGCTCGGTGACTTCTCGTGGGAGCCCCGCGTAGAGGCGGACGTGGAGGTCTCTCTCGCGGTGAGCGTCGAGAACCTGATCATGGAGGCTTCCCGGCGACTGGACGAGCTGGAGATCATCCGTCGAAAGATTCCTTCGGCACAGGCGGTCCTTCGTATGAGTGCCGCTCCGCCCGAAGGTGCGGCAGAGATCAACATCACTCCGCCGGAGTGGCGCATCCTGGTGCTGGTCGACGGTATTCGCACGGTTGCCGCCATCGCAGCGATGGTTGGTCTCGACGAGTTCGAGGCGATGCGCACTCTCTACGGTCTGGTTTCCGCCGGCCTGATCGAGGTCGCCGACACCGGAGTGGGCCCCGAGACGCGCGAAGCCGTGGAGGCCCCCGAGGTGTTCCAGCCGAGCGCCTCCCGGGCTGCGGCGGTCGAGCGCTTGGCCGCGACCGAGGCAGCGAAAGAGCCCGAACGCGACGAGGTCGTCGACGTAGTCGAGCCCGCCGAGGTCGAATCAGAGGTCGACATCTCCGCGGAGACAGCCCCCGATGAGGCCGAAGAAATAATCGAGCCGGGCGAACTCGAGGAGCCTGCCCGAGTCGTGGTCGAGGAAGCCGGCGCGGAGTCGGAGATCGACGAGGTCGTGACGTCGGCCAGCGGCATCGCCTCCGAGTATCTGCCGGCGACGGACTTCAACGAGGCAGACGAGTTCGCACCCATAGCCGAGGCGCAGCCGGCCGGGCTTGCTCCCGAGTTTGCCGGCGAGCAGCCCCAAGGAACGGGCGACGCGGAATGGTTGGCGGAACAAGGTGTCAGCTCGTTCGACGCTCCCAGCGAAGACGAGGTCGTCACCGAGACTCCTCCCGAGCCGTCCTTCAGCGAGCTGATTCCGGCCCCGGACACCGAGCTCTCCGAGCCGCCACCTCCTCCCGGCGCGGAGATGCTGACCGATCAGGCGACCGAGGAAGAGCCCCAGGCCGAGCCCGAGGTGGACCGGTCGGCCGTCGTGCGAGAGCTTGCCGGACTGTTCAGCGAGGAACAAGGGGGCGGAGCCGGCGGCGGTAGTTCCCAACGCGGCCCGGGGGAAGCGAAGCATCGCGTGGAAGACGACGACAGCGTCGACCGAGGCCTGATTTCGAGATTGATCGACGGAGTCAAAGGCCTCTAAACCCTAAAGGCGGGGCGCCCAGAGATGACCGCACGCGCGGGGATTATCCGCAAACAACGAATAGGCCACACGGGCCAGCTTCACAAACCGATGAAGATCGTCGTGACCGGCCCCTTCGCGGCCGGCAAGACGACCTTGATCAAAGCGATCAGCGAGATCGCCATCGTCGGCACCGAGCAGGAAGTCAGCGACGACACGAAGTCAATAAAGAATCGAACGACGGTCGCCATGGACTTCGGCCGGATCTCGTTCGCCGATGACCTCTCCCTCTATATCTTCGGCACTCCGGGGCAGCGACGCTTCGAGGTCATGTGGGAGATCCTCTCTGAGGGAATGCTTGGTTTCATTCTCCTGGTGCATGCCGGTGACCCTCGCTCCGTTGAAGAGGCGGCACACATCCTCGATACGTTCCGCGATTACGCCGACGTGCCCTACGTCATCGGCGTTACCCATCTAGACGAAGTGAAGGAATCGAAGCAGAATGTCTTTGCGCGCGTGCGGGCGGCACTCAAGGCTCCGAAGGCAGTGGGCGTTATCGCGTGCGACCCAAGGAACCGAGAGGACGTGAAGACGCTCATGCTGCAGATACTCATGGAAGTCGTCGATCGCCTCGACCGCGCCGCGAAGGTTAGTAGCTAGCGCATGCGCTGGGGGCGCCTGTTCGGCTGGCTTCGGCGCTCGCGCCGAGAGGCTTTCATCCAGCCGCCCCGCGGACAGGCGTGGTCGCCGGATCCCCTCGCCGACTCGGCGAGGCTCTATCCACCCCCGGCCCCAACCTCGCTTCCGCCGCTGGAGCCCATCGTGCCGGTGGCCGCAATCGCACCCTCGATTGATCCGTCCCCGCTCCCGACGAGCGCAGCGCTTCTAGAGACGTGGCGGCCGACGGAGGACGTCACATCCCGAGAATCCTCGGACGCTCAGCTCACTCAACCGCCGCCTGAACCTGTAGCAGCGACGCCGGCCGCGGCCGTGGTCGAATCGACGGCCGCCGAGCCCGCCGGAGCGGATCCGGGCCGCGAGGGTTCCGGCCTGCTCAAAGTCGTCCTGGCCGACGGAAGCGTGGCCGCGCCGAAGCTCGATGCCGAGCTCGAGCGTCAGATCGCCTACTTCGCCCGGGAGATCCTGCCGCTCGACCCCGACGCCGAGGCCGCGATCGCGGCTCCGGGTCATCTCAAGGTCATCCTCGAGGACGGCAGCGTCGTGACGCCCGAGGATCCCGAGCTGCAACGTCAGATCGAGTACCTCGCCAACCAGATCCTGAGTCCCGCCGACAAGCCGCGGAGGATCTAGCCCCGGGGGGTTCCAGAGGGGTGGTAGGACAGCCGATAATCATTGTGGGTGTCTGATTCTGGTGGTCCAATGGAATCTGCGTCTTTGTTGAGAAAGATCGCCGGTTTCCGGGCGGGCCGGCAGTGGCCGGCCCGAGCGAGCGGAGTCGAGAGGGACGGTAGAGGGTGGCCAAGGTAAAGCCCGCGGGTCAACTAGATGAGCTTCTTCTTGCGCGCGGCCTCATAACGCCGGAGCAGCTCGACGAGGCCCGCGCCTCGGCAGTTCAACGGGGTCGCTCGCTGGGCCGGATCCTGATCGAGCTCGGTTTTGTCAATGAGTCGGCACTTGTGTCCATCCTGGCCCAGCAACTCGGGCTCGATTTCATCGATTTAACAGAAGCTCAGGTCGACGCGTCGGCGACGGCGATGGTTCCGGAATCCACCGCGCGCCGTCACAACTGCCTGCCCATCGGCTTCGACGAGGACGGCCGCCTGATCGTGGCGATGGCCGATCCGGCAAACGTGGTGGCCATCGATGATCTGCGGGCTCTCACGAAGAGAGATATCAGGGCCGTGGTCGCGACGAAGGCCGACGTTCTGGCTGCTCTGAACCGCCACTACCGACTGGACCGCACGGCCGAGACGCTGGTCGAGGAGGCCGCCGAGGCCGCCGACGTAGAGAAATCGCTCGAGGAGGCAGTTTCCGCCGAGGCGACGGCCGAGGATGCCCCCATCATCAAGCTCGTCAATCTTCTGATTACGCAGGCGGCAAACGACCGTGCCTCGGACATCCACATAGAACCCCAAGAAAAGGGCCTGCGGGTGAGATACCGCATCGACGGCGTGCTCCACGAGGTGATGCGGCCGCCGAAGGCCGTGCAAAACGGCATGACTAGCCGTCTCAAGATCATGGCCGAGATAAACATCGCGGAGCGGCGCATCCCTCAAGACGGCCGCATCGGTCTTATCGTGCAGGGCAAACCGATCGACATCCGTGTCGCGACCCTGCCGACGGTGCACGGTGAGAAGATCGTCATGCGACTTCTGGATAAGTCGAATGTGCTTCTCCAGCTCTCCGATCTGGGCTTCATGCCGGAGAACTTCAAGCGCTACGAGATCGCGTACAAGAAGCCCTACGGGGCAATCCTCGTCACAGGGCCCACCGGGTCGGGGAAGTCGACGACTCTGTACGCGACTCTGAACATCCTAAACACCGACGACGTCAACATCATCATCGTCGAGGATCCGGTCGAGTATCGCCTTGGTGGCATCAACCAGGTGCAAACGAACGTGAAGGCGGGCCTCACTTTTGCGTCCGCCCTTCGGTCGATCCTTCGTTCGGACCCGGACAAGGTACTGATCGGTGAGATCCGAGACCGTGAGACGGCCCAGATCGCAATCGAGGCGGCCTTGACCGGACACCTCGTGCTCTCGACCCTCCACACGAACGACGCCCCCTCGGCCCTCACTCGCTTGGTCGAGATGGGTATCGAGCCCTTCCTGGTCGCCTCCGCGCTCGACTGCATCCTGGCCCAACGCCTCGCTCGGCGCCTATGCGATCGCTGTAAGGAGGCCTACACGCCGACGGAGGAAGAGTTGAACGCTGCGGCCTATCCCTTCGACCCGGAGGGGGAGCTGCCGCAGCTCTATCGAGCCAAGGGCTGCACGGCCTGCAGCAACACCGGCTACAAGGGCCGTATGGCGATCCACGAGGTCATGGCGGTGACCGAGGACATAGAGCGCCTCGTCGCCGAGCACGCCTCGGCTGAGGAGATGGCCAAAGTGGCCCGTCAGCAAGGGATGAAGACCCTCCGGGAGGACGGCATGGCCAAGGTAGGGCTCGGCCTGACCTCGATCGAGGAGATCTTGCGGGTCATCGTCTAGCGGCGGGGACTGAAGTCATTCAAAATGAGGCCGATAAATAACAAGGGGCATTTTTGCTTTTACTAAGGAGTATCTGATGGCACAGGTGCAAAAAGAGCTCAGCGACGTCCTAGTCGAGCAGGGCTTGGTGAGCGAGGAAGAGCTGGGTCTCGCCCAGCAGGAGGAGTCACGTACGGGAACCTCCGCCTGGAAGATCCTCCTCGACAGGGGCACCCTCACCGAGCGTGACCTCGTCCGGGCCCGGGCCGCCCAGATCGGCATGAACTTCATCGATCTGCAGACCGAGCAGCCCGCCCCGGAGGCTCTCGCCCTGGTGCCCGAAGAGCTCGCCCGCCGGCAGCTTGTGCTGCCGGTGAGAGTTGAAAACGGAACCCTGCTCGTGGCGATCGCCGATCCTCGGAACCACCTCGCCCTCGAGGAGGTGGCCCAGCTGACCGGCCGCGAGGCAAGCGTCGCCGCCGCCTACCGCGCCGACCTGGTCGCCGCGATCGAGAAGGCCTATTCGGCGCCACCGCCGCCGGCGCAGACCGTGAGCCAGGTCGTAGCTGCCGCGAACGTCGCGCCGCCTCCGATACAGATGCCCAGCCAGATGCCGAGCCCGGCTCCTCAAGCTCCGGCGGGCGCCCCTGCGCAGGCCGCGCCGAGCGTCCAGGTCGTGAGCGAGGCCGAGGAGAAAGAACCGAGTCTGGCCGACTTCCTCGAGGCGGTTCTCGAGGGTGCCGGCTCCGACCTCCACCTGACGTCCGGGGTGCCGCCGATGATCCGAGTACACGGCGAGCTCCGCCCTCTCAAGGGCTACCGTCGTCTGTTCCCCAAAGACATCCAGGAGATCATCTACGCCATCCTGACCCAACGTCAGCGAGAGCGCTTCGAAGAAGACCTCGAGCTCGACCTGTCCTACTCGTTGCCCGGCCGGGCCCGCTTCCGCGTGAACGTCTTCCAGCAACGAGACGCTCTCGGAGCCGTCATGCGAGTTATTCCCTTTGAGATCAAGTCCGCTGAGGATCTCGGGCTACCTCCGTCGGTCTCGGAGTTCGCCGACCTGCGGCGCGGCCTGGTGCTTGTCACCGGCGTCACCGGTTCGGGAAAGTCCACGACGTTGGCCGCACTTGTGGACAAGGTGAACGTGGAGCGCCATGAGCACATCATGACGGTCGAGGACCCGATTGAGTTCCTGCACAAGCACAAGAACTCGATCGTTAACCAGCGCGAGGTCGGGACCGATACACATGGGTTTGCCGAAGCACTGAAGCACGTGTTGCGTCAGGATCCCGACGTCATTCTCGTGGGTGAGATGCGCGACCTGGAGACGATCCAGACGGCGTTGACCGCCGCCGAAACCGGTCACCTTGTCTTCGCCACCTTGCACACGCAGGACGCACCGCAGTCGGTGGATCGTGTCATCGACGTCTTCCCGCCTACTCAGCAACAGCAGATCCGTATCCAGTTGGCCGGCACTCTCGCCGGCGTCTGCTCACAGCAGCTGTTGCCGACGACGGACGGCAAGGGTCGCGTCGTAGCCTCCGAGGTGCTGGTCGTTACTCCGGCGGTCCGAAATCTGATCCGCGAGGGAAAGACGCACCAGATCTACACTTCGATGCAGGCCGGGGGCAAGTTCGGGATGCAGGTCATGGACCAGCATCTCGCCGAGCTGGTCAAGCGAGGCAAGGTCAGCTACGAGATCGGACTGGAGCGGAGCCACCACGTCGAGGAGTTCAACCGCCTGACCGGGAGGGGATAAGCGATGGCTGATTCCTACGCATATCGCGTCCGCACAAAGGAAGGGCGCGTTGTAGAGGGAAAGATGGAGGCCGACGGAGAGGCCGCCGTCGCATCGCGCCTGCGTTCCCAGGGTTTCATCCCTGTGCAGATCTCCAAAGAGGGGCGCGTCTCGATGCGCAGGGAGATCAACATCTTCCCGCAGAAGGTCAAGCTAAAGGATCTGGCGATCTTCTCGCGTCAGTTCGCGACGATGATCAATTCCGGTTTATCGCTGCTCCGCACTCTCAGCATCCTTACGGAGCAAACCGAGAACCCCAAACTCGCAGAGACAATCGGGCTGCTGCGTGACGATGTGGAGCGTGGATCGAGCCTCTCAGCGGGAATGTCTAAGCACCCCAAGGTATTCAACAACTTGTATGTCGCAATGGTGCGCGCCGGCGAGACCGGTGGGCAGCTGGACACGGTCTTGCTGCGCGTCGCGGACAACCTCGAGGCCGACTACAAACTGAGGCAGAAAGTCAAGTCGGCTATGACCTATCCGGTCGCGGTCGCGGGAATCGCGTTCGTCCTCGTGAACGTCATGCTCCTGTTCATCGTTCCGACGTTCGCGCAGATGTTCACGGATCTGGGCGGCACACTTCCGCTTCCGACGGCGATCCTGTTGGCGTTGAGCAAGTCGGCGAAGTTCATCCTTCCGATCTCGATCGTCGCGATCATTGCCGGGTTCATCACCTACAAGAGGCTGCGCGCCAACAGCGCCGCCGCCCGCTTGCGTTTCGACCAGGTCAAACTGAAGATCCCCATCTTCGGTGAGCTCTTCCGGAAGGTCGCGCTGTCGCGCTTCTCCCGCACCCTGGGTCTTCTGCTGCGCGCAGGCGTCCCGGTTCTACAAGCGCTCGACATCGTGTCGGACTCCACGGGCAACGAGGTCATGTCGCGTGCCGCGCTCGACGTGAAGGAAAGCGTCCGCAGCGGTGAATCGGTGGCCCTTCCACTGCAGCGTCACCCGGTCTTCCCGCCGATGGTGGTGCAGATGATTGCCGTGGGCGAGGACACAGGTGCCCTCGACGCGATGCTGGACAAGATCTCAGATTTTTACGATCAAGAGGTGGAGGCGACCACAGAGGCGCTCACGTCGCTGATCGAGCCGCTGATGATCGCCGTCCTGGGAGGCATCGTGGGAGCCATGGTCATCGCTCTCTACATGCCGATGTTCAAGGTCTTCGACCTGATCAAATAGGTCAACCGGCCAAAGAGCGCCACAGGAGCGAGTCGGAAAAAACGCTTGCTCTTGGCGGCCAAGTCGTCAAGATAGTTGGTGGTTAAAGGCTTTCCCCCGGTCGGTCGATATGGGGGGAAGTGAGCCGGCACTTGGGGTAGCAAAGGCAAACCCGCCGAGAGGCGGGGACGCAAAGCCACGGGACCCGTGCGGTCTGCCGGGCTACCTGCGTTGGGAACGGTCACTGGTCAGTGATCGATTCGGAATGGCAGGCAATGCTCCGTCTTGTCCATGGATGTCTCCCGAACACCGGCTACGGGGACGGAAAGGGGGTTGCTGGATGTTCCAGCGGTTCCACGCAATGCGGGAGCGGAAAGAGAGCGGTTTCACTCTCATCGAGCTCCTGGTCGTCATTCTGATCATCGCCATCCTGGCGGCGATCGCCATCCCGGTCTTCCTTCGTCAGCGTGAGAAGGGCTGGATTGCAGCAGGGGAATCGTCCTTGAAGGACGTCGCTACGGCGGCGGAGTCCTACGCGACAGGCCTTGGTGACGGTAACTATCAGGGTATGAGCGCGCAGTACCTGGACGACGAGGGTTGGAACCCGACGGACGATGTGATCATGACCCAGCGCATCTCGTCGGACTTCAACTTCTACTGCTTCGAGGCGGATCACGTGCGGCTGAAGAACACCGCGGTCGAGCCGATCCGTTACTCGAGCGCCGTGGGTGCTCCCGAGCGGGACGCACTCTGCACGGCCGCCACGCTTCCTGCCGGCGTTACGTGGGGTGCTGCAGTCACCATCTTTGCTGGTTAATTAGACCCAGCACGAGAGCAGTGAAAAGAGGGGTGGAGGGCCTTGGCCCTCCACCCCTCTTCGCGCCCGCCGTGGGGCAACGCGGCTTCACCTTGATCGAGTTGCTGGTGGTCATCTTGATCATCGCGATCCTGGCCGCGCTCGCCATACCCGTCTACATTCGCCAGCGGGAGAAGGGCTGGGTCGCCGCCGCCGAATCGTCGATCAAAAATGCCGCGATCGCGGCTGAGTCCTATGCAGTAACCAACTACGGCTACGACGGGCTTGATGGCACCGGGCTGCGCGCCGAGGGATGGAACCCGAGTCCAGGGGTCGAAGTCGTCCTCTTCGTGAATGCGGCCGACACCGGCTACTGCCTCGAGGCGGACCACGAGAGTCTCAAGAACACCGCCCTCGAGCCGGTGAGCTACAACAGCTTCGTCGGGCACCCGCAGCACGATGTGGAATGCGATCCCGGCCTCTTCACCGTAAGTATCGGGGTGGTTTCCTAACCAATCCCCCCGGGGTTCACGAGGGAGCAAGACCCCTCGCTAGGGATGCCAGACCCGCCGTCGCATTGTTGACGCTGCCCGGCGGTCAAGAGCACACTTGAACCTGCCGATTAACTAAAGCAATGGGTAGACGGGCGCGCCTAATGGATAAAGAACGTGGCTTTACGCTGATCGAGCTTCTGACGGTCATGATGATCGTCGGGGCTCTGGTGCTGCTCGCCGTGCCCGCCTTGCGGAATTTCTGGTTCGTCCGGGCACTGGAGTCGGGCAGGCAGGAAGTCCAGAGCCAGCTTCGCCGGCAACAGCAGAGAGTGGTGGCGGAGACCCACCCTCTGGTCTACGGCCTGCGCTTTCCCAACAGAGACTCCGGCCAGACCCCTCTCGACCAGGTAGGGATTGTGCGCTTCAACGGCCGGGACCCGTCGACTACCGACGACGATCTCTGCGGTCTCGAGAATGTGGTCGATCTCCCGACGGGCGTTGAGGTCGGGCAGGTCAGGACGACGATGGGGGACCCCTACGTTACCGACTTCTGTAAAAACCAGATCCGAGACGAGCTGGACCTACCCTCTAACGACCACTTCGTCTTTTTCTTCGCCCGCGGGAATGCCAATGCCGCCCAGATCGAACTGGTCCAGGTTCGCTTGGAGGACCGCCCGGCATATCTCTGTGTGAGCCCTGTAACCGCCAGAGTCTTTGAAATAGAGAGCCCTCCATGCGCCTACACATAAGCCGGGCCGGGGATCGCGGGTTCAGTTTGATCGAGGTGATCGCGGCCTTGCTCGTGTTCTCGATCATCACGCTAGGCGTGGGGCCCCTGATCATCTCGTCGATCCGGGGTGCGAACCTCTCGCGTTCACTATCGGTCGGCCGTCAGCTCGCAGTTCAATCGATGGAACGTGCGCGAGGGCTGCCTTTCCACATCAAGACCACTGCCGACCCGGGTGATGTCGATCTTCTCGATTTCTATTTCCCGAGCGTGCCCGCGGGGGGGACGAGCGCGCCCTTCGTGACTACGTGTCCGAGCGGCACGACGGCGCCCGCCTGCCCGCAGAACATCCCCGAGGATTACACGGTGGTTTTCTCGGCTCGTTTCGCGCAACTGGCCGTCGATCCCATCACCGGCGCACACCTCACGCAGCCCGTCCCCGCCACCTACAACTCGAACTCAACTACTGCGGATCGACCGCCCGCGCTCCTTCTCGAGCTCACGGTCCGTTCGCGGTGGAATATCGGAGGCCGCGGCCGCCGGTTCGAACTGAAGAGCCTCCTGGCCGATCGAAAGTTCGGCGGCCTCAAGGTCTCCGGTTTCGGCAAGATCAATTACGCGATCTCGGTGCAGACCACTTACCAGACTGCGACGGTCCAACGGAACATCCTCGCGCTGGGAGGAATCAGCGAATCGCGGATCGAGACGCGGCGCGACTCGCGCGCCGAGCAGACCGTGCGCGCCGCAAGTCTGCGCCTGGTCGATGTTCTGAATACAAACAGCGCGGACGTGACTACTCCGGTCCAGGGGGCGACTTCGGTCGTGGTCGCGCCGCCCGATCTGAACCCCTCCGCGGTGAGCGCGGCAGCCGGTACCCTCAATCACCCGGCGCCTCTATCCGGAGCCGTGGGAGGAATCGACGTAACGACGGCAGGACCATCCGGCGGTGCCTCCGACGTGCGCGTTATCGCCAACGCGGACCAGCTTCCCGAGGCACATGGCGGCTTTTCATTCATCGGCGGCGCCGGACCTCACGACTTCTGGGTGCATAAGCCGGAGATCGGCGGTCTCGTGGGTCTTCTGAGGCTCCGCTCGAACGACCGACTGGTTTACATCGAGCAGCCGCCTCCTCCGGTCGGCGTTCCGGCTCCGCCTCCCGTCCAACCGTTGGGTGGATTCACTAACGCGGTAACGACGGCCCTCCCGAGTGGAGCAGTGGTGACGAACGCGCATGTGGAGGTACGGGATCTGACTATCTTGCCGACCGACTTCGGTGCGACCGACGGTGTGGTCAATCTGCTCGAGTTCACGGCGGACGTGAGCTGTCGGGGGGCGGGGCCGACGGGAAGCCCGCAGACCCCGCAGGCGCGTTGGCAGGCCTCGATCAGATACTGGGAGGACCCCCCCGATCGGATCGGCGAGCCTCCCGTGCCGGGCGGCTACGTAACGCCGATCCTGATCGCCGACGCAGACTCCAACGACACCCTCGCGCAGATCAAGCAGCAAAATCCCATGGTCCGTGAATTCCTGATTTTCAGCGTCGCCGAGGAGGAGAAGCAGATCAACGGGAGTCATCCGGACGATGTGCATCTCTTTCCCGTGACTCACAGACACGAGCGCCAGCTCGGAGTCGACGAGAACGGCAACCCGATAATCGAGACCGTCGAGCACCAGCACGCGGGGTACCTCACCGACTGGCGCATGCGGCGGAATCTCACGAGGGTTTCGCAGGCCGACGGACGCTCGGTGGCAGCCTCCATCGAGGGTGCGCTCGGCATCGACACCGTTCCGATCCAGGTGCAGGACCCCACCTTTGTGCCCACTCCCTTCAACATCTCCCTGGGCGACCTCAGGTGCGAGGCGGTCGACTTCCGATGAGAACTCGAGGAGAGGCGGGTTTCACCCTGGCCGAAACTCTGGTCGGGATCTTTCTATTCTCCATGCTCTCGGCAGGGTTCTACTCGGTCATGCTGACGGGTGTGCGTAGTTCCGATACGACCGAGGCGGTGGTGCGAATCTCAGATGAGGCCCGCCTGGGCTTTAACCGGATGGTTCGTGACGTGAGGGAAGCAACGCGCATCACCGCCATCAGGTTGGGTCCCGATCCGAATGCGTCTTTTACGGTCCACGTCGACTTCGACGGCGATGGAGAGACCGTGTCCGACCCCGGCGAGGTAGAGACCTTCGAATACGACGAGGAGCAGAGACAGATTCTGCTCAACTCCGAGATCCTGATGACGGGAGTCGAGCCGTTTGGCGCTATCCCCATCTTTAATTTTTCGAGCAATCGCCTCGAGTACGACTGGAGCAGCCCCTGTGCCCCCTCGTGGCCGATTGTGTCGTGCCCTCCGGATGGAGTCGCACATTGGCAGGAGATAGATCGAAAGCCTGCATCGATTACGCAGGGCGGCAACAACAATCGCATACCCGACGGACCCGAGTTGCCCTATCTAAGCAGCATCAGCTTTGCCATGACGATTGCCAACGCCGACCAGGCCACGGAGTTCTTCACCGAGGCCCAGCTGCGCAACGTGCGCATACCGAGGACCTGAAAAGGAGAGAGCCGTGAAAGCCAGAGAAACGTGGATGTCTCGAATAAGAGGCGAGCGAGGCGTCGCCATGATCACCGTCCTCTTCATCGGCGCGGTTCTCACGGTGGCCTCGTCCACGGCTTTCTTCGTGACGATCCAGGATTTCCGTGCCGGCGACGACGAGCGCCGCGCGGCGCAGGCGCTTGCCTACGCGGAGGCCGGTATCGACCGCTTCCTGTTGGAGATTCCCGCCATCGACTGGGGCGAGATGATGGTTTCGGGGTGCAACGGCCGAATTCTTCAACAGATCAACGGGAGGATCGGAAACGGCACCTATCACGTCGAGCTACGGCCGGTCACGTGCCCGCCGGCCGGCGTGGTGCCGCGGCCACGACAGAACCGCTCCGAGCGACTGACGCTTACTTCCACGGGTGAGCACCCCGCAGCCCGGCGCGTCGTCCAGCAACTCATTGAGGTCAAACCAAAGGGACTGCCGATCGCGCTGTACGCGGAGTCGCGGGCGGACTCCGGTGGTGCCGGAGGAGGCGTGCGCGTTACGAACGCGAGTCTGATCACTCCAGGGAACCTGTCGGGACGCGACCAACTCGAGTTCTTCGGCTTCGATCCCTTCTACAGCCGCCACGACTTCTACCCGACGTTCTTTCCCGACTTCGAGGACCCCGGGCAGATGGTGTCGGCCGCGCACGCGGGCGGACAGATCACGTGTCAGACGCCGGGCGGATGCGGCGCCGACAAGATCGAGCACACA
>JBHELF010000031.1:0-6936 GCA_046263155.1 Actinomycetota bacterium | reverse complement strand
CGAGTCGAGGGTTTGAGGCCGTTTCAGATCTGGCGCCGAATTGCGTTCCCGCTTGCCAAGCCGGCGGCTTTCGCGGTCGGTGTCCTCGCGTTCACCTTCCACTGGTCGAATTTCGTCGACGCGCTGCTATATGTCTCGAGTGCGGTGTGGTACACGCTTCCGCTGGGCCTGCGCGCGTTGCAGACTCTCGAGCCCACGAACCACCCCATCCTCCTGGCCGCTGCGGTTATCGCAACCCTGCCGGTTGCGATCGCATTCTTCGTCGCCCAGCGTTCATTCTTCGTTAAGACCTTGGGAATGAAATGAGAGCGCGGGTGGGCTTGCCGGCCGTCTTGCTTCTTCTTGGCGTTGCGTGCTTCGGCACCGAGGATTCGCCAGAGGGCGCCAATCGGCGTCTCGAGGTCCAGGTTTCGGGGGAGCCCGAGGAGACGGCGGTCTTCCGTGCGATCGCGGCGGCTTACGAACGCGACCATCCGGACGCACAGATCAACCTCATCGAGATCGCCGACAAAGACGATCACCTCGCACGCCTGAGCACCACGTTCGCCGGGGGCGATCCGCCCGATGTCTTTCTGGTGAACTACCGGGAGTACGCGCAGTTCGTGAGGCTGGGAGCCGTCGAGGCGATCGGAGATCGTCTGGCGCTCGAACTCGATGACTATTACCCGGAGCCCATCGAGGCCTTCACGCTCGAGGGCGAGCTTCAGTGCATGCCACAGAACATCTCGTCGCTTGTCGTCTATTACAACCGAGCCTTGTTCAAGGACGCGGGACTCCCGCGGCCCCCGAGCAATTGGACGTGGGACGAGTTCCGCGACTACGCGCTCGAGCTGACAGGCGGCGAGGTGCGCGGAGTAGGTATCGAGCCCAACGTCATACGGATCGCGCCGTTCGTGTGGTCAAACGGGGGCGAGCTGAC
The DNA here is from genome assembly GCA_046263155.1 of Actinomycetota bacterium. GTDB lineage: Bacteria > Actinomycetota > CADDZG01 > CADDZG01 > WHSQ01 > DATADF01. The sequence goes on along the minus strand of JBHELF010000031.1, from coordinate 6,017 downwards.
AGACGACCCGGACCAACCCAGCCGCTTCGTGCTGGGAGAGGGGGAAGCTCGTGAGGCGCTCGACTTCGTCGTGTCCCTCGTCCGCGAAGACAAGGTAGTTCCCACCGAGCCCGAGATAGCGGCGCAGGATCTCGAGCAGAGATTCGTCTCGGGGAAGCTCGGGATGCTTCTCTCTTCCCGACGCGAGACGCCAGCATTCCGTGAGGTTCAGGGTCTTAACTGGGACGTAGCGTCTTTGCCCGTCGCGCCCGGCGGCGAGCCGGCCGGAATCCTTCACTCGGATGCGTACTGCATTGCAGCGGGAAGCGACTCGCTAGATGCCGCGCTCGACTACGTCGCCTACGCGACGGCAGAGAAAGGAGAGACGATCGCGGCCCTCGGCGGACGGACCGTCCCATCGTTGCGGTCGATAGCGAACTCGCCTGCCTTCCTCGACCCCACCCAGGCGCCGCGACACTCACGGGTCTTCCTGAAGAGCATCCCGTTCATCCGACGCATACCGGTGATCTCGACGTGGCCTGAGATTGAGGAGGTCTCGGAGGAGATCCTGACCAGAGCCTTCTACCAGTCGGGTTACACAGTCGACGACGCGATTCGGGAGCTCGACGCCGTGACTAGGCCCTTGTTCCAGGAGGCCGAGGGATGACGCTTTCGATCTTCGAGCTGAGTAAGACCTACGGCACGAGACGCGCTCGTTCCGACAATGCGCTGGTGCGCGCTCTGGACGATGTGACTCTCGAGGCCGATGAGGGAGAGATGGTCGTGATCGTGGGCCCGTCGGGGTCTGGCAAAAGCACTCTGCTGCGCTGCGTGTGTGGTCTGGAGGCGGCGGACCACGGCCGCGTCGAGGTCAACGGCATGGATGTCACGCGGGTTCCTCCGTCGGAGCGCAACGTGGCGATGGTCTTTCAGGAGTTCGCACTCTTCCCGCATCTGGACGTGCGCTCCAACATCACGTTCGGACTCGAGGCGCGCAAGCTCCCGCCGAACTCCATCTCGTCCAAGGTCGAGAAGGCTGCCGAGATGCTAGACCTCAAGAGGTTGCTAAACCGCTATCCGGCGAGCTTGTCCGGCGGAGAGAAACAGCGCGTGGCACTGGCTCGCGCAGTGGTGAGGGAGCCCGCTGCCTTTCTTCTCGACGAGCCCCTGTCCAATCTCGATGCCGAGTTGCGAACACACATGAGAGCCGAGATCAGAACTCTGCAACGCCAGCTGGAGACGACGACCCTTTACGTGACTCACGATCAGATCGAAGCCCTGACGATGGGCGATCGCGTCGCGGTATTGCGCGGGGGCAGGATCGAACAGGTAGGCCCGCCGATGGACCTATACGACCGTCCGGCGAACGCCTTCGTCGCTCGGTTCTTGGGCAACCCGCCGATGAACCTGTTTCCCTCGGGGATACACAAAGGCCCTGCAGGGGCGGGCGTGATCGGAATCCGGCCCGAACGGATTCGTCTCGTCGAGCCGTCCGAGGGAAGGGTCGCCGGCTCCGTCGTTCTCGTCGAGCCCATCGGCACCGATGCCGTCGTGCACGTGGACGTTCAGGGCCACCGCCTGCTGGTGAAGGTGGATCGCGCGGCTCTCGATGGCGTCTCGGGCGAGGTGGGGCTCCTCTTCTTGGAAAGCGACGTGCACGGCTTTCTTGACTGGGACGGGCCGGCAGTGTGATGCGAATACGCAGCGAGGATTGGCTGGCATGGCCTTATCTCGGCGGCGTTGTCCTTCTCGTCGTCGTGCCCGCAGCCGTCGCTCTTGCCATCGCATTCACGAACTTCAACGCGATTCGACCGCCCGAGTTCACCGGGTTCGACAACTTCGCTCGCGTCATACGGGACGAAGCCTTCTGGCGTGCGCTGGGAAACACCGTCGTTTACATAGTGATCGCGCTTCCTCTGCGTCTGATCGCGGCGGTCGCTTTCGCCCTTCTTCTGCACCGAACAAGTCCCGGCGTTGGGACGGCGCGCGCCATCGCCTATCTCCCCAGCGTGGTGCCCGACGCGGCCTTTGCGCTCCTCTGGCTGTGGTTTCTCAATCCTCTCTATGGGCCGATTTCGTTGGCGCTCGGCGCGGTGGGTTTGGACGGGCTCGGTAACGGCCTGCTCACCGATCCCTGGTCCACGCGCGTCGCGATCGCCGTCATGGGTGCGTTTCAGATCGGCGAAGCTTTCGTGATCGCGCTCGCGGCACGACGACTGATCCCGGAGTCGCTTTACGACGCGGCGCGTGTCGACGGGGCCAAGCCCTGGTTCGTGCTGCGCCGCGTGACGCTTCCCCTTATGGGACCGGTCCTTGCCCTGCTCGCCCTGAGAGACGTCATATTCAGCTTGCAGAGCAACTTTGTGCCAGCGCTGCTGATTACCGATGGAGGGCCGCGCTACGCGACCACTTTTCTCCCGCTCTTCGTGTACCGCTCTGCCTTCCGCTACTTCCGCTTTGGATATGCATCCGCGGTCACCGTGGCGATCTTTCTCATCACCGCGCTGGTCCTCTATATGCAGTATCGGTTGGTCAAGCGATGGCGATTGCTATGAACCGGAGGACGGAATGAAGCTGGAGCGGGGGATGGTTGCGCTGGTGACGGGTGCCTCGCGGGGAATCGGAGTGCACTTGGCGGAGGCTCTGGCGCGCAAAGGCGTTGATGTCGGGCTTGCGGCGCGCACTGAGGGTGCCCTGGAGGGCGTGGCCCGCCGCGTCGAGGCCCACGGGGTGCGCGCCCTTCCGGTGGCGACCGATGTCACGAAGCTGGCGCAGTTGCGCCGCTTGGTCACCCGCACGAACAAGGAGCTCGGCCCGATCGATGTACTGATCAATAACGCGGGCATCGAACTTGTCGCCCACTTCGCCTCGATCGATCCGGACGTAATCAGCTCGACTATCGCCACGAACCTCACCGCCGCCGAACTACTGACGCGCCTTGTGGTACCTCAGATGATCGACCGTCGTCGCGGGCACATCCTGAACATGGCATCGCTCAGCGCCAAGTCGGCGTATCCCTACAGCACCGTGTACGCCTCGACCAAGCACGCGTTGGTGGGCTTCTCCTGGAGCCTTCGGGAGGAGCTTCGCCCATATGGGATCGGCGTCTCTGCGATCTGCCCCTCTCACGTCGCCGATGTCGGAGTCTTTGCCGAACGCCATCCGGACAATCGCTCGCACACACTCGTCCGGCCGGTCGAGCCGGAGAAAGTCGCGGCGGCGACGATTCAGGCGATCGAGCGAAACAAAGCGGAGGTGGTCATTGCCAAAGGTCTCGGGAAGATCGTCGACGTATTTCAGGCCATCTCGCCAGACTTGGCGACGCTCATTCCCAGGAAGACCGGTTTCTACGATTTCCTGGCGCGGGATGCTTCAAAAACCACTCCGCCGCCATGACGCGTACCACCACCGTCGCCATCGTCCTCGTGTTCGCCGCTTCCTGTAGTGGCGGCGGCAGGGCCGGGGACCCAACGGCGGTTCCAACCGAATGCGGACTCCCGACGCCGGAGCCCAATCTCAATCCCGAGATCCTGCCCGCTGCGTTCCTGCCGGGAGATTCTTTCCTGATCAGCACTCGACGCCACGAGCGCGGGTTCCTGGTGGCCCTTGGTGCACCGTTTCCGATCGATCGTGCAATTGAGATTTTTCGAGACGCGGCCGAGGGCGAGGGGTACGAGATCGTCTCCGAGGACAACGAAGGCTTCGAAGCAGAGCTCTACATGCAGCGCCGCAAGTTGATCGGAGCCATTCAACTGCGAAGTTCTTACTGCCGGGAGGCCAGCTTCGTCGTGATCAACGTCTTCAAGAGTCAGGCCCCGTTATGATGGCCCCGAGTTCGAGCTAAGACGATCTCGATCGCAGGAGGAATGGATGACGTACGTCATCGCCGAGCCGTGCATAGGGGTTAAAGACCGCGCGTGCGTTGACGAATGCCCCGTCGACTGCATCTACGAGGGTGAGGAGCAGCTCTTCATCCACCCGGACGAATGTGTGGACTGCGATGCGTGCCTGCCCGCCTGCCCCGTCGATGCGATCTTCCCTGGTGACAACGTTCCTGCGGAGTGGACCAACTTCACCCAGCTCAACGCTCAGTGGTTCGTCGACCATCCGGATGCGTCCGGCGGAGCGATGGAGAGTCCCTACGCTCCGGCCGAGGAGCGTGGCGCGGGCGAGTAGCTCATAGAAGAATCCGGTTCGAATCTCGAGGGCACCGACTGGAACGCCCATCTGGGTCGGAAGATCTCCGTTCGTTATCGCCTTTCAGAGCCGGGCATGTTCTCCGAGGCCGTCGGGGTCCTGCAGGCGGTGCGCACCGGTCCTCTCCGCCTCGAAGTAATGAAGCGCAGCGGAGACGTCGTCATCGTCGATACAGAGAAGATCACTCACCTCAAACTTCTCTGATTGCTTTCGCTGCTCAATATTTTCCGGTTGGGCGCGCGCCGAGAGTTATCATCGAACGTTAGAGAGAAGTAATAGCTGTCTATTTTTGTTCGGAGGGATTTTCTTGACCGCCCAGATCGCCCCGCCGAGAGAGGGGGAGGGCGATCGCAGAGAGCTAGATCGAGTCGTCGTCCGCTTCGCGGGCGATTCTGGCGACGGTATGCAGCTCACGGGCGAGCGATTCACCAGCGCTACGGCCCTCTTCGGCAACGACCTGGCGACCATGCCGGACTTTCCGGCCGAGATCAGGGCCCCCGCCGGGACCCTGGCCGGCGTCTCCGCCTTCCAGATTCACTTCTCCGATCACGACATCCTCACCCCCGGGGATCAACCGGGAGTGCTCGTGGCCATGAATCCCGCCGCCCTAAAGGCCAACATCAAGGACCTGGTTCCCGGCGGCCTGTTGATCGTCAACACCGATTCCTTCGAGGACCGGAACCTTGAGAAGGCGGGCTATTCCTCGAACCCGTTGAAGGACAACTCGCTCGAGAGTTATCAGATCTACGAGATCCCCATGACCTCGATGACGCAGGCGGCGGTCAAGGAGAGCGGGGTGAGCAAGAAGGAGGCCGAGCGCTCCAAGAACATGTTCGCCCTCGGGGTTCTGTCGTGGATGTACTCGCGGCCGATCGAGCCCACGGTGGCCTGGCTCGAGAAGAAGTTCGCAAAGAAGCCCGCGATCGCGCAGGCGAACATCGCGGCGCTGAAGGCCGGCCACGCATTCGGCGAGACGGCCGAGCTAACCGCGTTCGAGGTCAAGCCGGCGACCTTGGCTCCGGGCCGGTATCGCAGAATCACCGGCAACCAAGCATTGGCTTATGGCTTGATCGGCGCCAGCGCGCAGGCCCAGCTTCCGCTGTTTTTGGCGTCCTATCCGATCACTCCGGCGTCCGATGTTCTGCACGAGCTCTCGCGCCACAAGAATTTTGGAGTGCGCACGATCCAGGCCGAGGACGAGATCGCCGCCGCAGGCATGGCGGTGGGCGCGGCGTTCTCCGGTCACATTGGTGTAACGACCACGTCGGGCCCGGGTCTCGACCTCAAGTCGGAGACGATCGGCCTCGCAGTTTCGCTGGAACTTCCCCTGATCGTGATCGACGTCCAGCGGGGGGGCCCCTCGACCGGACTGCCGACGAAAACCGAGCAGTCAGATCTATTGCATGCCATGTTCGGACGTCACGGGGAAGCGCCGCTTCCGATCGTGGCGCCCTACTCTCCCGCGTCTTGCTTCTGGGCGGCCATCGAAGCCGCTCGCATCGCCCTGAAGTACATGACGCCCGTCATCGTGCTGTCCGACGGATATCTCGCCAACGGGGCGGAGCCCTGGCGGATTCCGACCTCCGACAAGCTGCCCAACATCTCCGTGAAATTTGCGGCGCAGCCCAATGCCGGTGAGGATTTCTGGCCCTTCCTCCGCGACGAGCAGACGCTCGCGCGTCCGTGGGCCATTCCGGGGACCCAGGGTCTCGAGCACCGCATAGGAGGCCTCGAGAAGGCCGATGGCACCGGCAATATTTCTTACGACCCGGAGAACCATCACCTCATGACGTTGCTGCGCCATGCCAAGATCAAAGCGATCGAGGAAGACATAGAGCCGC
>JBHELF010000030.1:0-9755 GCA_046263155.1 Actinomycetota bacterium | reverse complement strand
GCCTGGGTGACGGGGGTTTCGCTTCCAGGAACCAAAACCTCATCACGATTGGCTCCCGACAGAGCGACCACGTTCCCATCCGGAAGCAGCACGCCGCTCGAGTACCAGCGCGCATTATTAAGATCGGCGACTCTCTCGCTCGAGGACGTACCGTCCTTCACCGTCACGAGTTCGGTGAAGTTGTTCGCCAGATAGCCGCCGGGTGAAGTGAAAAGTGTCCCTCCGCCGATCAAGAACTTAGCCTCGTCGTACGGCGCCTTCAACGGCATCATCACCGAGAAGGCTCCGCTGCGAGCGCCGAACTCTCCGATCCCGGACATCGTCCACGCGTTCTCTTTGGGGTCGTAGATCCGGTGCACGTTCCAGAGGGCCTCGTCGTATCCCTGGCCGGCCGGGTTGAACATCTGACCGACGCCGCTGTAGAAGACGTTACCGTCGGGCAACAGATGGAGGCGCGCGAACAGCGGCAACGGCGTTTCGCCCGAAGTGCCCGTGTTCTTCCATCTCTGGGTCGCGGGGTTGTAGATCTCTGTCTCATGCACCGTCGTTCCGCGGAAGTTGTAGACGAGCCGCGACACGCCGGAGGCCACGAAAAGACGCCCGTCGGGCAACGTGATCAGCGTTGGATACCAGCGGTAGTGGCGCATGAACTCGACGCCCTTGTGCCACCTATCGGTTCGGGGATCGAATATGCGCGTCGCGTTACTTCCGAAGAGTTCCGTGGTTCCACCCAGGGGACCGTCGGGACCGAGGATCTCTCGCAGGTCGATCGGATCCGCCCGCCAGATCGTTCCTCCGACGACCAGTAAGCGGCCGTCGGCAAGAAGACGCTGATCGGCGCAGAAAAGATCGTGCACACCGCCGGTCTCCGGTCGCGGCGTGGTCCAGCGAGGCTTGCCGTGACGAAGGTCGAGAATCCGGGAGCGACTGTCCGTTAGGCCGCGCGCACCGTCGAAAGCCGCCGGCGCGACTCCCCCCTCGAGTCCCTCTAGGCCCCCCCAGTAGAGGACCCGGCCATCGGGAAGCATCACCATGGAGACCGCAGGCGGGACTTTCTTGGACTCTTCGACCGTCTCGGGAGGTCTCTTCGAAAAGAGCTTCATCTCGGCGAACGGCTGCGACCAGAGCCCGCTGTCGGCCGGCTCGGCGCCCTGGGCACCGGGTGACAGAAGACCCGCCATCACCAACAGGGTCGCGAGAATCGCCGGAAATCTTGTCCTGAGGCCCCGTCTCATGTCGCCCTCCCGAAAGCCGAGTGCGTCGACTTGCACAAATTCGCCATCGCAATCGTCGCGCCCTTCGGGCGCCCCTTCATGACCGCGGCGGCATGCCTTACGCAGTGGCCTTGCGCGACGCCTAGCGGGGAGGAAACGGGGTAAGGGGGACGAAGACCTCAATGAGGCCCAATGGCCCGTGAGGTTCGACCCGCGCCGGCCGTGTTGACCGTCGCGGCGGCACGGAAAGGGGGCACCGATGCGCAGGTACACACCCATCTTCCTCGTCGCCCTTCTCGCTCTCGCAGCGGCGCTGCCGGCGCTCGCACAGGTGCCTCCTCCACCGGATCCCGCTTTTATCGAGCAGGTTCCCGGCGACGAGTGCGTACCGGAGAACGAATACGAGAAGGCGGGCTGGAAAGCGACCGCTTCCGCGCAGGCCGGTGACCTGTGCAAGCGGATTCACTTCTCCTACGGACCCATAACCGTTAAACCGGGACAGAACGACGTTCTGATCGGCCCGGTGACGATCGAGAAACCCGCTTACGACGGATTCATTACTCGTTTCCAACCGGATCTCGTCGACGCTACCGGCGTGCCCCCTCCAATCGATCAGGTCCACCTGCATCACGGGACCTGGCTGAACGCATATCCGAGTTACGGAAACGGCCCGTTCTTCGCCGCCGGTGAGGAGAAAACGATCGCGCCGTGGCCCCGCGGGTACGGAATGCAGGTGGGCGCCCATGACATGTGGCTCCTGCTGTACATGGTCCACAGCGCGGTGCCTCAGCCCACCGAGGTTTGGATCACGTACGACATCGACTTCGTGGCCCAGGCCGACGCGGAGGAGCTCGGCCTCGTCCCCACGAAGCCCATATGGCTCGACGTACAGCGCCGTCCGATCGCGCGCGGGGCTCCCGACACCTCCGGGAACCCAGTATTCAACGTTCAAAAAGGCTTTGGACACTTCGATAAAGAACTCAAACAACGCGTGTGCACCTGGCCGAAGGAGAACTGCGCGCGCCACGACGTATATGGAGCGATAACCCCGCAACAGGGCAAGCGCGTAAAGGTCCTTGGCGCCGACTGGGAGGTCCCCAAGAGTATGGCAGGCACGCTCATCACGATGGGCGGCCACCTGCATCCCGGCGGTCTGCGCGACGAGGTCAGCCTCGTGCGGGATGGAGTCGAGAAGCCGATTCATATCTCGGACGCCGTGTACTGGGATCACAACAATCAAGAACGCGCCGGGGGGCCTGCGACCTCGTGGGATTTCTCTATGACGGGCACCGGGGCATTCTTGGACTGGAAGGTGAAGATCGAGCCGGGCGACATCGTCCGACTCAACGCGACCTACGACTCACAGTACGCGTCGTGGTACGAAAACATGGGAATCGTCATGGCGTGGGTCGCGCCCAAGGACCCACATAAGCCTGCCGGCATCGATGTGTTCAAGGATGACGTCAGGATCGACCCCGGCGTGCCCACGACGGTGCCACTTTCTCCCGACGGCTGGTTGAAGCCAACGTGCAAACCGAACCTGACCGGACCTCAGAAGACGCTATGCCTGCGCGGAACGGTCACCCACGGTCACATGCCGGAGGCGAGCAACTACGGAGGCTGCGCGGGCGGAGGCTGCGAGGCCCTTCCCAAGGAAGAGGGGCCGATGATGACGGACATCGTCATGCCCGCCTTTACCTATGGTCCCGCCGACATGGGCGTCATCGGTGCGAGTGGTATTCCGCGCGTGAAGTTGAACGAGCCGGTGCGCTTCTGGAACACCGACACGTTCCTCGATATCTGGCACACGGTTACCCGCTGCGCCGAACCGTGTACGGGCGCGACGGGAATCCACTATCCGATGGCCGACGGGGGCAACGGCAGTCCCAATGACGTAATGGACTTCGACTCGACCGAGATCGGGTACGGACTCTTCTTCTCGCCGGCCAGCGGCCAAATCGGGTCCGAGAACAAATCGACAGAGGAGGCCCTGCGCGATGGCCTCTATTGGGAGTTCGTGCCGAAACGGGTCGGCACATACACGTTCTTCTGTCGCATCCACCCGGCGATGCGAGGCGCTATCCGGGTAGTCAAGTAGCCCGGCGATGATCCGCTGGAAGGCCAACTACGGGGATCCCTGGGAGGGTCTTCCCGTCGACGTCCTGCCCTGCTCGAACGGCGAGTTCCTGCCGGCCGATCCCTCACCGAGACAGCTCGCGATTATGGCGCTGGCCGACGCGGACACCGAGAGGCAACGGCGGCGGTTGAGGATGAGCCGGAGGGACTTCGTCAGAACCGCCGCCGCCTTCAGCGTCGGACTGTGGGCTATCAACCAGATCACGGGGACGAAGTGGGGCGGATACAACGCTTTCGGGCACAACACGTTGACAAGCGGCGCCTGCGACCTCGAGTACCCGAATGCCCAGCTCAACAACGCGCCGGGCGAATTCATCTTCGACGTCCAAAGTCACCACGTTGATCCCAATGGGACATGGCGCGTCACGAACCCTGCGATCGAAGCCTTCTTCGCCGCGATCTGGCCGCAAGCGGGCGGAATCGCCGGGGGCGACGATCCCTACTGGCCCACGGACACACCCTTCCGCGGGGGCCGCGAGGTCGATCCCATCGAGAACCTCGGACGCTTCCATTATCTGAAGGAGTTGTTCCTCGATTCCTCGACGAACTTCACCGTGCTATCGGCAGTGCCCGCCTCCCCCGAAAACCAGCCCCTGCCGGTGCGGGAGGCAGCACTCACGATCGACACTGTGAAGGAGCTCGCCGACGGCGCCCGCCGTTCGGTCATGCACGCCTTCGTGATGCCGAACCGGGGATCGCTCGGAACGATGTCGAGCCGAGTGTTCGAGCCGCTCTTCATGCAAGAAGAGTTCGACTCCATGAGAAACAACGTCGAGCTTCACGGTGATCGCATCCGCGGCTGGAAGATCTACACCGCTTGGGGGGACGTTCCTTACTCGAGTGGCTGGTTCCTCGACGACGCGATCGGGCAGGCCTTCTGCGAACAGGTCGTCAAGGTCGGCAACGAATACAACATGCCCAAGAACATTGCGGTCCATAAAGGATTTGCGTTGCCCGCATTTGATCAACGCGCGGCCTCTCCTCGTGACATCGGACCCGCCGCTGCTGCTTTCCCGGAGATTAACTTCATCGTCTACCACTCCGGCTATGACGGCGAGCCACAGCAGCCGTATCCCGGCGACAACCGTGTGAACTCCGCGGATCGCGGCGTCGATACATTCGTGAAGAGCCTGCGCGAAAACGGGATGGATGCCGAGAGCCATATTCCTCCGGGGCTCAAACACGGGAATTCGCCCAACGTCTACGCGGAGACCGGATCGGTGTGGCGGAGCGTCATGGGCGATACGAACGATGCCTCTCACTATCTCGGCAAGATGATCAAGCACGTCGGAGCCCTGCGCGTTTGCTGGGGTACGGACAGCCTCTGGTACGGCTCGCCACAATCCGAGATCGTCGCCTTCAGGTCGTTTGAGTTCTCGAACAAAGCAAAGGAGCTCTACAACCTGCCCCACGGCCTCGAGGGAGATGCCTGGGACCCGCGCCGCAATGTTCACTCGGCCGGCAGCTACGCCGCTCCTCATTCCGCAGTCCGCGACTGGCCCACCGATGGCCGGCCCCATCCCGAGCGCTCGATCAGAAACCGCATCTTTGGGCGCAACGCTGCGGTGCCCTATCGAATCGACGCGGAGCAGAAGGTGGCCGAGATCAAGTGCGATGCGGTCCAGGAGATGCGCGACAAGGGATACCTGGAGGGTCGCGGCGCTCTGCTGCGCGCTCCTCTCGCCTCCAATTCCGTCTACGGGCGTCGCACGCGCCGCGGTGTGCTGCGCGACCTCTGGTCGCAGCCTTGGTCGCCATGAGAGGAATCTCGGTACGCGCGGTGTCGCTCTTTCTCCTGGGCGCAAGCCTGGTCCTCGGCAGTGCCGTAGAGGTCACCGCCAAGGAGAAGGTCTACGAACCTCCCTATAAGGAAGGCCCGAGCGGGGGTGACGAATGGAACTACATCAGCGCCGACCCCAATTCGGGGGAGATGAGCATCTATCGGCTCTTTCCGGGCTTTTCGCCGGTCGTCGGATGCGCGCCAGAGCCCAGCGCGGGGTGGGCGATGTTTCGCATCGAGCACAAGGCCGTGGCTCCTTTACGGGAGGTCTCGGTCAACTTCGAGGCGCGCCTCGACCCGTACGCCTGGATGACGCTCGGCGTACGGAAACAATCCAAGGACTGGATCGGGGTCGCAAAACTGCAGGGTCCTCACAATGGGTCGGGCCGATTGAAACTGCGACTGCCACGCCAGGTTCGCGTCGGTGAGGAAGTTGAGATCGAGTTCGGGCTTCAGCTCGGTGATGCGTGTCCCCAGGTGGGCCATGCCCACGCGACCTTCGAGGCGGTGACGGTGAAGTGAGACGCGGACTGGTCCTTTGTTTGATCGCGTTCGGCCTTACCTCGGCTCCGGCGCTCACCGCGCCCAAGGCGTCGTGCGCGCGACCCGATCATCCGGGCGGCGAGTGGCGCTGGTACGGCCACGACTATTCAAACAGCCGGACTCAGCCGGCGGAGAAGAAGATCGGTTTACCGGAGGCTGCGCAGCTCCAACCGGCCTGGTACTTCTCGGCGGAGGAGGCCGGGGGCTCCGGCGATTTCACCGGAACGCCGGTGATCGCGGACGGTTGCGTCTATATGGGGTCGAACGACGCCTGGGTCTTCGCTATGAACGCCGATACGGGCGAACTGGTGTGGAAGACGCGCGTCGACAAGCGTGGCGGCATCAACTCCAGTCTTGCGATCATCGGGGGGCGAGTTTTTGCGTCGGTGTCCCGCATAGCCCGTCCCTACGCCGTAGCCCTGGATCAACAGACAGGGCATGAGCTCTGGCGGACCACGCTCGATACCCAACCGGGCTCGGACATCTACTCAAGCCCTGTTGTGTACGACGGTTTCGTGGTCCTCGGGGTTTCGGGTGGGGCCGCCGAGCTCGGGGACGAAGCCGATCGCCACAGCTTCCAAGGCAACTACTCGCTGATCGAGATGGCCACCGGAGAAGTCCTGCACAAGGAATGGACGATCCGGCCTCCAGACAAGAACGTGAACAAGCCGAAGGACGACTACGCCGGCGCGGCCGTATGGTCCAGCGCAGCGGTAGACACCGCAACAAAGACCGGGTACCTCGTCTCCGGCAATCCCTTCCGCCCGCAGGCGGAACACAAGCACACGAACGCGATCCTGAAGATCGACTTTGATCGGGCCAGTCCAAGGTTCGGCCGCATCATTGCGGCGTACAAGGGCACGGTGGATGAGTACTTCCCGGCGATCGGAGATCTGCCTTGCTACGACATCCCGGGCAACCCGCCTCCGTATTACCCACAAGGAATCGGCGCCTGTCAGGACCTCGACATGGACTTCGGCGCGTCGCCGAACCTCTTCGAGGTCGATGGCAAGAAGGTCGTCGGTGCCGGCCAGAAATCGGGCGTGTATCACGTCGCGGACCGCACAAGCATGGAGGGCGTCTGGAAAACCATCGTGGGCCCTCCCTCGGCCGTGGGCGGCATCGTGGGTTCGACGGCATTCAACGGCGACGCGATCTTCGGACCTATCACGGTGCCGGGATACCTGTGGTCGCTTAATAGTTCCGGAGGCCACCGCTGGATCAGCCCGATCGGTGACGGCGCGCACTGGGGTAACCCTGTCTCCGTCGCGAATGGCGTGGTCTATACCGTCGATCTCAGGGGTTTTCTGACGGGATATGACGCGGCCACCGGTGCGCCGGTCTTCGCCTCGCCGTTGTGGTCCTCCGGAGGATCGGGACTAAAGCTCAGCTGGGGCGGCGTTTCGATCGCGCGCAACATGGTGTACGCCGCAGTCGGTATCACCGGCGGCGATGGCTTTATCTTCGGATACAGCATGGGTGAGACATGAAGAAATTGATTGCGGCCTGTATCTGTCTTTTGACCATCGGAATTTTTCCGACTACGTCCGCGGCCGAGCAGCCGGTGCCACCGCGGGCCTTCGTCGGGCCTCAGGCGAAGTTCTACGGCTACCTGACGCCCGTTATCGCGATCTCCAAAGGCGATTCGCTGACCTTTTCGAGTTTCGATCTAGAGAGACACGACTTCGTGCAGGACGTCGAGGTCGACGGCTTCGGCGGAGCAAAGAAGATGCCGTGGTGTGCTAAAGGTCATCACCACCACAAAGCCGAACCGTGTCCGATCTTCTGGAGCAAGCTGATCGGATTAACCGAATCGACAGAGGTTCAAGGGCTGAAGAACCTCGAATCCGGAAAGACCTATTCCTTCTTCTGCACTCTCCACCACGGCATGAAGGGCAAGCTGGTTGTTCAGTAAGTCAGCCGACGGCTGAGGCGGCCGCGCGACCGGCGGTGCGGCCGGAGAACAGACAGCCCCCCAGGAACGATCCCTCGAGGGCGCGATAGCCGTGCATGCCCCCGCCACCGAAACCGGCAACCTCTCCCGCGGCGTATAGGCCCGGCAGAGGCTCGCCGTCGGGACGGAGAACGCGCGCCGAGAGGTCGGTCTCGAGCCCTCCGAGCGTCTTGCGCGTCAGGATATGGAGACGAACCGCTATTAGGGGACGCGCATCGGGATCGAGGATCTTGTGCGGCTTTGCTACGCGCACCAGCCGATCTCCCCGGTACTGACGCGCACCTCTCAAGGCGACGATCTGGAGATCCTTTGTGAAGGCGTTATCGATCTCGCGATCGCGCGCCACGATCTCCTGCTCGAGGCGAGCGAAGTCGATCAACGCTTCTCCGGCGAGCTCGTTCATCCGACGCACCAGATCGCGCAGGTTGTCTTCAACGATGAAGTCGACGCCGTGCTTTTTGAAAGCCTCGACGGGACCGGTTCCCTCCTTTGAGAAAGCCCGGCGCGCAAGTTGACGCAGATCACGTTTTGTGAGATCGGGATTCTGCTCCGACCCCGACAGAGCGAACTCGCGTTTGAGGACTTGCTGTGTCAACACAAACCAGGAGTAGTCGTAGCCCGTGTGCATGATGTGTTGAAGGGTGCCGAGCGTGTCGAATCCGGGGAAGAGCGGGACCGGCAGCCGATTTCCCAGCGCGTCGAACCACATCGATGAGGGCCCGGGGAGGATCCGAATGCCGTGGTTCTTCCAGATCGGATTCCAGTTTTGAATGCCCTCGGTGTAGTGCCACATGCGATCGCGGTTGATCAAGCGCGCCCCCGCGGCCTCGGTGATCGCAAGCATTCGCCCGTCGACGTGCTCCGGCACTCCAGTGAGCATGTGCTTCGGCGGGTCGCCGAGCCGCTCGGGCCAGTTGGCCCGTACGAGGTCGTGATTCGCGCCGATCCCGCCGGAGCTGACGATGATGGCTTGGGCTCCAAGCTCGAACTCGCCCACCCCGACGCGGGAGCTACCTTCCCCGCGGGACACGCTGCTCGGCTCGAGCATTTGTCCCCTGACCCCGACGACTGATCCGCCCTCCGTAACGAGCTCATCGACACGATGCCGGAATCGCAACGTCACCAGGCCGCGCTCGCCCGCCTCGCGCACGCGTCTCTCAAAGGGCGCGACGACTCCCGGTCCGGTTCCCCAAGTGATGTGAAAACGCGGCACGGAGTTCCCATGACCGATCGCTCCGTAACCGCCGCGCTCCGGCCAGCCGACTATCGGGAAGAAACGAAGCCCCTGCTCATAGAGCCACGCCCTCTTCTCCTCGGCTGCAAAGGCCACATACGCCTCGGCCCAGCGCCGCGGCCAGTGATCCGCTTCCCGATCGAAGGCGGCGGTTCCCATCCAGTCCTGCAGAGCGAGCTCATAGGAATCACGAATGCCCATCCGGCGCTGCTCCGGAGAATTGACGAAAAAGAGCCCGCCCAATGACCAATAGGCCTGCCCCCCAAAAGACGCCTCGGGCTCCTGATCGAGAAGGATGATCCGGCGACCGGCATCGGCGAGCTCGGCGGTCGCGGCGAGGCCTGCAAGTCCCGCGCCGACAACGATTACGTCCGCATCGTTAGTCATTCGGTTAGGCGCGCGAATCCTTGCTCGACATCGTGAAGATGGTGCATCGGGTCGTGGATCAGATAGCGAGCGAACGATTCCACCGTGAAACGAGCACCGTCGCTACGACTGCCGGTTCGCTTCCACTGCGCCCCGTTCACACGATCAAAAGCGTCCGCCAAGCGCTGCCCTGCCTCGGTGAGCTCGAGGGCGACCCGTTGCGGATCCTGCTCCGAATAGCGCTTTTCCACCGCGGTGGCGTCCTGATCCCAATTCGGATAGGTGGGATCGTCGTCCTCGAGCATCATCTTCAGCCGGGCGTCGTAAAGGCGAAATACGTCCCGGACGTGACAGGCGTACTCCAGCGCGGACCAGCGGTCGTCGGAGGGCCGGAGACCGACATCCGGATGGGTGAGCACCGGTCCCCACAGCGCGCAGTTCTTACGAATCAACTCCCCAACGCTCTCGCGCGGGAAATGGCGGACGTCGAAGCCGCACTCGGGGCAGACCCGTTCGAGGACCCACGTC
>JBHELF010000029.1:0-7746 GCA_046263155.1 Actinomycetota bacterium | reverse complement strand
GATCTACACAAGTCCCGACTGGGGGCCGCGCCCGTGAAATCCGTTCTTCCGGAGGCAGGCGTCGTTATTCGACGCTTTTCGCGGGGAAGAACGTTCCTCGCCCTTGCTTTGTTTGTGGCCGTACCGGTTCTTGGCCTATGGCGGGGGCCTGTGACGCCGACCGCGCAGGCCGCATTTCCGGGGCGCAACGGCCTGCTTGTATTCACAGTGAGCAAGATCGCGGACCCCACCGCGTCACACGGAGGTGTGGACTTCGATCTCTTTAGTGTCTCTTCCTCTGGTGCGGCTCTAACCCAGATCACGTCGGGTCCCGAAGACGATTACGACCCCGCCTGGTCACCCACCAGCGATCGCATAGCGTTCGCACGATCCTCTGGCCTAAACACTCAACAGGACATCTTTGTCATGCCCGCGGGGGGTGGCTCCGCCACGAATCTCACTGCAACCGTCCTGAACAATGATCACTCCCCGACGTGGTCGCCCGACGGCACGAAGATCGCATTTGTGAGCGAGCATGAATCCCCTGCAGTGACGTACGTCGGACTCCGCGCGGCACAGATCTTCGTCATGGATGCCGACGGAGGCAATGTCCGGCAGCTCACTCTGGCCGGCAGCCATCAGTTGAGTCCGGCCTGGTCACCCGATGGGAAGATGATCGCTTACATCCATCTGGGATCTAACGAGATTCGAGTGATGCGTCCCGACGGTTCGGGTAGCAGGACGGTCGTCCGGCCCCCCGTCCCTCTAGAGGGACTCTCGGGACTCTCGTGGTCTCCCGATGGACGCCGAATCGCTTTCCAGACCACAACTGACGACATCTGGGTTGTGGCGTCCGATGGCTCAGCTCTCCGCAACTTAAGCGCGGCACGCAAAAGTGGTTTGAACCGCGACCCTTCCTGGTCTCCGGATGGGCAATGGATTGCATTCCTGGGCGGAGAACCGGACGACATGAGGCTCTACAAGATGAGACCCGACGGCTCGGACGTGACATCGATCGTGGATATCCGGCTTACGTCCGAAACAGCGGGAAAAATCGACTGGGGGCCGCGCCCGTGAGGTTTCTTTTGGTGCTCAAACATGCTCATCCTGCTCGAGCACCACAAGAAAGTGCAGTTCTGGGCCTGAGGGAACGACGAATAACGTCGTGGTTCGTGATCACGGTGGTTCTCGGCCTGCTGGTGGTGGGAAGCGCCGCTCGGCCCGCCACTGCGGCTCCCAGCAAGAGGGTCAAGAATGGACCGATCACATTTGCTGTTCTTGCGGACCAGCCTGCCGACATACCTCCGGTGGCCTCGATCCTTGTTGATGACTACGACATCTTCATGGTTAATCCCGATGGCACCGGTCTCCAGGCTCTGCGCCAAGGGCCCGCGGCCGACTTCGAGCCGGCGTGGTCGCCAGACGGCACAAAGCTTGCATTCGCAAGTTCTCCTCGGTTTGCGTTCGCCGCGGACATCTACGTGATGAACTCGGACGGAACCCGGCTTACGAACATCACCAACTCGCCGCAGAATGACGACCTGCACCCGTCCTGGTCTCCCGATGGCAGCCGAATCGTGTATTCGAGCGAGCTAAGCCCGCTCCCGGTTCTACCTGCGGGGAGGGGCCCCGATATCCACGTGATGAATGTGGACGGGACCAACGATCAAGTGATCTACGAACGTCTCGGCTCTCAATATCACCCCGCCTGGTCACCGAGAGGCGACTGGATCGCGTTCGTAGAGAATGGTTCTCCGTCCGTTCAACTGATCAGCCCAGACGGCCGCCACTTCCGACGGCTACGCCCGACGAATGTCAATGGTCGGCCCCTCCGCCCTGAGTGGTCGCCGGACGGTCGCTGGATCGCCTTTGCGGATGGCATTGTCGACGCGACGGGGGAGCAGAGAGGGTACGACCTCTATGTCACGAGCTTGGATGATTTGAGGCCCCGAAATCTGACTCCGGGAACAGACGAGAACGACTTGGCCCCCGCGTGGGCGCCGGACGGCACAAAGATCGCGTTTCTGAGCGATCGTTCTGGACCACTTCAGCTTTATGTCATGAACCCGGATGGCTCGGGAGTGCGAAGAATCGTCGATCTGGATCTCAAAGGCAGCGCCCCCCACTGGGGGCCGCGGCCATGAGGCTTCTTTCGGGCGCCAGCACTGATAAACCTGGCTCTCACCCAAAAGAAAAGATTGCTGGCGCAGCGATTGCCCTAGCGATCGGTTGGAGTTCGCTGCCGGCAAATGTACCTAGCGCGCAGGCCGCGTTTCCCGGACGTAACGGCCGCATTCTCTTCGACGTCCATAACGGTCAAGTGCCCGCGAATGGGGTCGCCGATGACTTGGACCTCTTCACGATTGGTAAAGACGGAGCCAGTCTGCAGCAGCTGACGTCCGGCCCAGAGGCCGATTTCAACGGTGTGTTCTCGCCCGACGGCTCCCGGGTTGCGTTCGCTCGTGCCACGCCCTTTGCGCGGGCCGCGGACATATATGTGATGAATATCGACGGGAGTGGTCTGGTTAATCTGACAAACACGCCACTCGACGACGAGTACGCACCGGACTGGGCCCCCGATGGAACCCGAATCGCATACACCATGGCGACCCTGACTCCGCTTCCCGCGTACATCCCGCTGGACACGGATACCTATCTAATGAACGCGGACGGTTCAGATGTCGTCGCCGTCGTGCAAGGAGCGGGGCACCAGGCACATCCGGCTTGGTCTCCTGACGGTTCCTGGATCGCTTTCCACAACTCCGTGACCCAGGCCATCGAGCTCATCAGGCCGGATGGTTCCGGACGCAAGGTGTTGGCCAGGTCGTCGGTTGGCGGTCAGGCGTTCGCACCGGAATGGTCTCCGGACGGTCGCTGGATTGCCTTCTCCAACGGCGATATCTGGATAATCTCCTTGGGGGGAGGGCGGCTTAGAAGGCTGACCGAGACCGCTGATCGTGAAGGTTTTCCCGCTTGGTCTCCGGACGGCACCCAGATCGCTTTCCCTGCGCAGGGAGAGGGGTCTTCGGCACTGTATTCGTTGGATTTGCGGCGCGATCGCGTGCGACAGCTGCTCGGTATCAGTCTGCAGTCTGTGGTTAAACCGGACTGGGGCAGAGCTTCGTGAAGACCACGCTTCGCAGAAGCCCCACCTAGTAGCCGGAGCCGCGGGGGCCCGACTTCAGGGTGGCTACCACGCTCGACTCGTAGGAGTCGACCTTCACAGTGCCGCTCGTTTTCAGAGTCGCGCGCGTGCGGGGGTCGACCCAGTAAAAGAGATCCCAACTGCCGGTGTTTGCACCGGAGAAGTTGAAAACAACGTGCACCTTTACGGCGTCGCGCTTGCGGCCCGCGGACCTAACTCTTTTCGGGCCCGCGACAGACACACGATAGTTTCCTGATGTAACGCCGTTGGCGTCGTTGCTATCGATCCACTCTCCCTCCCAATTCTGGCCCTGCTTAAAAGGAAATCGGAAGAGCTCGATCGGGGTGTCTGGCGTGATCTGTTGGGTGAAGCTCGCGGTCGCGATGACGCCGCTATAGCGCATATAGATAGAGGTGATCTCTGCCCGGTTCTCGAGATAGTCGGTAAGTACCTCGGTATTCCAGCGGTTTGAGCTCTCCGTCTGGGTCAGGATGGTCACGCGATCTGAAGCCGAGGGGCGCCGGGCCACCTCGACTTTTGCGGTGTCCTGAAGGTTGCGACCCTGGGCGCAGGACTGAGTGCACTCCTGTTCGTAACCCTGCTGGGTGTAGTTGTAAACGCCCGAGATGGGAGCTTCGATGACCGCGGGCGCAGAGACATCGTCCCCGGAATCGGAGGGTGGAGGCTCTTCGACCGTACCGCCCCCCGTCCCTGCTCCCGGACGCCGATCGTTCGAGCGTGGGCGATTACCTCCTCCGCCGACGCGATTCCTGGCTTCGCGGGGTCGGCGAGGTGGCCGGGCCTTGCGATCACCGCTCGCCACAGGCTCACCCTCGTCGACACTCTCTGCAATCTCTTCCGCCGCCTCCTCGGGAACCCCGAGGTTCTCCAGGACCTGACCGATCGCTTTGGGGGTCTCGGCGTTATTGGAGTAAGCGAACGCGCCGATCGCGACAAGCAAGGCCAGGCCCGCTGCGATCCAGCCGCCGATCGGGCGCTCTATGGGTTGAGTGGCGTCGCCGCTTGTCGGGATCTTCTTCGGCCCGCTCGGAGCGCGCTTGCGGGGCACAGAGGCCGCGATCTGACCGGAGGCCCACACCGGCTTGTGTCGCCGGCCCGCGGAGACGCCGAGCTCACTGGCAAGATCGGACACCAGCTCGCTACACGTCAAGTAGCGCTCATCTGGCGCTTTGGCCAATGCCCTCTCGATAACGTGGTCGAGGCTCTCGGGAAGCAGAGGGACCTTCTTCGCCGGCGAGGGCGGCGGGTCGTTGATGTGCGCCCACATGACCGAAACGTCGGATTCCTTGTCGAAGGGCACACTCCCCGTCAGGGCCTCGTAAAGGACGCATCCGAGGCCGTAGACGTCCGCCCGACCATCGACGCGCTTGCCCTCGATCTGCTCGGGCGACATGTATTGGATCGTCCCCATGAGGTAGGCGCTTTGGGTGAACGAGCTCTGCGACGCGGTGCGCTTCACGAGCCCGAAGTCGGAGAGATAGACGTGCTCGTGCCCGTTCCCGTCCGTGGGGGGCTTCAACAGGATGTTCTGCGGCTTGACGTCGCGGTGGACGAGGCCCTTCTCGTGGGCCGCGTCGAGCGCGTTGGCGGCCTGGGCAAAGATCGCCACCACCCGGGCGGGCAGCAGCCGACCCTCGGCCTCGATCGCCGACTTCAGGTCGAGGCCCTCGATGTACTCCATGGCTAGGTACAGCACGCTCGAGATCTCGCCGGCCTCGTAGACCTTCACCACGTTTGGGTGCTCGATGACGGCCTGGCTCTCCCGAATGAAGCGCTCCCGGAAGTCGGCGTTGTTGGCCAGCTCGGGCAGCATGAGCTTGAGGGCCACCTGCCGGTCCAGGTCGTCTCGGGCCAGGTAGACGACGCCCATCCCCCCGCGCCCGATCAACCCCTCGATCCGGTACTCACCGAGTTCGGTCCCTATGAGCGTGTCTGTTTCCTCGGGCTGACCCCGAGACGACCTAGCGCCGACCATCATTTCCCTTCCGGCGTGAAATTTGCCTGCACAACCGTGAGGCCTACGTCTGCCATGAGATCGGGGCCCTGGGGTCGGGGGTGTAGGAGCAATAGACGCCGGTTTTGACCGTGGCGCCGAGGTGCTCGCCCAGCTCGGGGTGGTGGAGTTCCAGCTTGGCGAGGGTGTTCTTCACGGCCTTGGTGACGCTCGAACGAGCGGCCTCGGCCCGGGATGCAGCCTTGCGATCCCGGCCCCCCAGTCCCACCCCGGAGGCCAGCTGCTCGACCAGGGCATCCATCTCGTCCTGAATCAGAGCAGCGCGCTCGGGGTCGTTGAACTCCTGCGCTTCCTCCAGGTCCTCCTGCAGCTCCTTCAACCTCTTCTTATAGGCCGCCTTCGCCTGGGTATCGAGAACCGGCCCGGCATCGTCGTCGCCCGCGCCCTGAAGCTCGGCCGAGGCCCGCTTGCGGCCCGAGACCGAACGCGGAGCACTGCCTCCCGAGGTGCCTTCGACGATCGCGGCGAGGTCGAGGACGTGGAGCTCCTTGCCCGGGTTCTTCAGCAGCTGCGCCAGATAACGAGGGCCTTTTCCGTCCTTGAGCCGGATGGACTTGCCCTCGAAAGCGACGGTCCAGAACTCTCCCGCCCGGGTGAAGACCCCGGTGCCCGAGGCCGTTACTTCCTCGGTCTGCTCGGGGGCTTCGGCGGCGCCCTCGGGCTCCCCGGCCATGCGCGCCTCGACTTCGGCGAGCCCCCTCTCTATCTCCTCTCGTTTTGCACGGCTGAGCGTTCCCAGCTCGCCCGCTCGCAGCGCGCGCTTATAGAGACGGGCCGCCTCCTCGTATGCCATGGAGAGGGACGCCCGCTTGGCCGCCCGCAGCGCGTAATCGATGGTCTTGCCGACGTCGCCCGCTTGGGCTGCCTTAAAGAAATGGTGCGCTAACTCGTCGAGATGTTCCCCGGGGTCCTCGCCGTAGATGGCCTCGAGCGTCTCGGCGATATCGCGGTGGAGCCGCATGCGGTCGGCCGCCGTTAGCTCCTCGTAGAGGGTCTCGCGCACGAGGATGTGGGAGAAGCTGTAGCGCCCGAGGTGGCTGATCTCCGTGACGGCCCCTGCAGTGATCGCCTCGGACAACATCGACAGCAGCCGGTCCTGGTCCATTCCGGACAGGCTCTGCAGCGTCTTGAAGTTGAAGTCCCGCCCGATCACGGACGCGATGGCGAGCACGCGCACGGTCTCCTGCGGCAGTGTGTCCAGCCGCCGGCGCGCCAGGTCGCGGCCCCCGGCGGGAACTCGAAAGCCAAGGGAGAGGTCCGACCTGTGGAGACCGCCTTCTGAGGCGAGCCGGACCGCCTCGTCCAGCAGTAGGGGATTGCCTTCCGTGGCGCGGTGGATCTCGGCCAAGATCGGCTTGGGAGCCTCCTCGCCCAGCATCCCCGCGTAGTACTCGGCGACGGCATCCTGACGGAGGCCGGCCAGCGGAACGACCTGCGCCTCGCGCGCAAGAGAATGAAAGAGGCGCGCGAGCTCGGCCGAACGAGACACCTCGGTATCGATGTAGGTGCCGAGGATGAGGATGCGTTTCGTCCTCAGTCCTCGAGCGATGAAGTGCAATAGATGCAGCGAGGCCTCGTCGGCCGCATGCAGATCGTCCAGCACCAGCACCAAGGGCTGAGTCGAAGCGATGTTGTTGAAGAGAGCCGCGGTCGCGTCGAACATCACGAATCGGTCTTGCTCGGTGGCCCGCACTACGGGAGCGGTCTTGGTCAGCAGCTTGCTGACTTCCGGGACCATGTGCGCGACGTAGCCGATGCCGGTTCCGCCGTGCTCCATGATGGCGTCGCTCCCGAGGTCGTTCAGAAGAGCACGGACGATCTCGATCCAAGGCCAAAAGGCGGGAGCACCGCCCCCCTCCCAGCCCCGACCCCAGGCGACGAGCGCGCCCTTCTCGCGCGCCCGGGCCGAGATCTCGTCGGCGAGTCGCGTCTTTCCGATGCCGGGATCGCCGACGAGAAGAACGACCCGCCCTCTGCCCCCGAGGGCGCCGTCGAGGGCGGCCGTCAGCGCGGCGACCTCACGCTCGCGGCCGACGAGCAGTTCGCCGGTCTCGGTCGGCGCCATTTGCTGGGCGACTTCCTCCTCGACCATGCCCTCTTGCCAGTTGACCTCGAACAGACGCCAGCGCTCGGGGAAGCCCTTTAGCTTCACGCGCCCCCGTTCTGAGAAGGAGACCTCGGCGGTCGCTCCCGCCAGCTGCTTCACGATCTCGGATACGAGGATCTCGCCGCCCTTCGCCCGATCGGTGATGCGGGCCGCAGCGTTGATCGCCGCGCCCTGAATCTCGCCGGCCTTTTTCATGACCTCACCGGAGTTGAGCCCAATGCGCAGCTGAAAACTGTCGTTCGGGTTCTTACGGTTGTGGCGCTCGACGTCTTTTTGGATCGCGACCGCGCAGGCAAGGGCCTTGCGCGTCGAGCGGAACACGGCCAGCACCCCATCGCCGGTCGAGTGGTCGACCAGGCCCCCGCATTGCTCGAGCTGCTTGCGTACGAGCTCGTCCTGAACCGCGTGGATGTTCTGCGCTACCTCGTCGCCGCGGGCCGTGGCGAGGTCGGTCGAGCCCTCGAGATCCGTGAACATCAC
>JBHELF010000028.1:0-2444 GCA_046263155.1 Actinomycetota bacterium | reverse complement strand
CGATGTCTGACGATCTCATGGGTCGCGATCCTGCTGACGTTGTAAAGGATGAAGCTGTAATTGGCGTGCTCCAGAACGGAGCCGTGGCCCGAGCGCAGCAGGTTCAAGAAGTACTCTGCCTGGTCTTTGCGCACCCGAGTCACGTTCGGGTTCAAGCCCTCTTTCCAGGATCGATAACAGTTGCCAGAAAAATGAACCAAGCCCCTCCGTCGCACCAGCACGATGCCGTTTTCTGTCGTGCAGCAGAAAACTTCTCCGTCATATCGAGAACGTGTCATGCGAGTCCTCGTGCGGACAACATTCACGAGTGCCGGTATGGGCAATTTCTCGAAAACGTTGAGGCAATCGCGGGGACCGCTAACCACAGACGACGGCTTGCCGAGCTTGACCAGAATTTCTTGGCAGGCATCGACCATTGCTGGAGAAACGGTCGTAAGTTTCTTTCGTCCGCGCCGCAGCGATCCGTCTGTCTCGATTAGTAAATCCCAGACGGCCTGCAGTCGATCAGGAGGCAGATCAAGGATCCATCGGGGCAGTCGCTTGTTTCTGGACAAGTGGCCACATTGGTCGACCACGAACCGAAGAAGAGGCAAACCACCCGAGACTTGCATTCTTTTCACGCCGTTGCGTGCATCCCGATACGTTCGGACGGACAGCCCAAGCCGGTCGCACGCCTGACGAACACCCAGCTCATGGTCCCCGTAGATGGTGAGCCCTCGTCCGGAGCTCGTCTGATTTCTAGTGCTTCCCTCGGTCGCGTAATAGATCAGGAGCTGAGCCAGCGCCCATATCTCTTCTGGATCGCGCAGGACTCTGCCAACCGCCACACCGCTCCGGCGGCCATAAGTGCCCTGCCCATTTGCCAGCCGTTGTGACCAGGGGACATCGGGGATGGTCACCTCGTGAGGGAACTGCCCTTTCCAGCCTTCAGCAGAATTCATGACTTTGAAATTCGATCGCCCGATCGATTCCGCCGTATGGAATCTGAATGGAGCGAAGTGCTCGCCCTCCTCTCGGTCTGCATCTCTTAGAGAGCGAACTGAGGCCCAGAGCCTGTGCTCGGGAGTGACAGAAAAAGACACGTCCCGGCCCTCTACCTCGTACATGTCTCCGACGTATCGGTATCGCCAGACAGCCAAAGCGGGCTGGTACTCCAGAAGAAGGGTGTGTCGGTTCAAGGTGGCGACTTCCTCGCCTACCTCCAGGTCCTCAAATCGCTTCCATCCGCTCGCTGTCAGGATGTCTGTCTGATCGTCAAAGCAGGCTCTGCCGGCCGCCTCGATAAGGAGCTGCCCTTGGTTGAGCCCCTCCTCGTGGGTCTTGCGCATCTCGAGCCACGATTCACCCCCGACCGTCTTGAGGTAGCGCTCTAGCGCGCTGAGATCTACCGAGGGCCGGGCGATCAGCTCGACTTCAGGCGTGGTTTCACGCACGCGAAATGCCTCCGATTCCTATCCCTGAGGCCCGGCGGGGAAGGGCGAGACCTCTGTCTGACTACTCGGCCGCAGTATAAGGAGAGCGTGGGACACATCCTGGATTCGATCCGCGCTCCGCGCGGCGCAGACCTTTCCTGCAAGGGCTGGCCGCAGGAGGCCGCCCTGCGCATGCTGATGAACAACCTAGATCCGGAGGTTGCGGAACGTCCTCGGGACCTCGTGGTTTACGGCGGCTCCGGGCGGGCGGCGCGCAGCTGGGAAGCCTTCCACGCGATCGTCGCCGAGTTGCGACGCCTCGAATCCGACGAGACCCTTCTCGTGCAGTCCGGAAAGCCGGTCGGGGTCTTTCGGACGCATCCCGCAGCGCCGCGCGTATTGATCGCGAACGCGCTGCTGGTCCCGGCGTGGGCCAACTGGGACGAGTTCCATCGCCTCGAGGCCGAGGGCCTGACCATGTACGGGCAAATGACGGCCGGCTCCTGGATCTACATCGGGACCCAAGGGATCCTGCAGGGGACCTACGAAACTCTGGCCGAGCTCGCCGCCCGGTCATTCGGAGGTTCGCTCAAGAACCGCATCGTTCTGACCGCGGGGCTCGGGGGCATGGGTGGCGCACAGCCGTTGGCCGTGACGATGAACGAGGGCGTCGCTCTCTGCGTCGAAGTCGATCCTTCCCGCATAAAGCGCCGCCTCGAAACGCGCTATCTCGACCGCAGCAGCGAGTCCGTGGCCGAGGCGCGGGCCTGGGCCGAGCACGCGCGCGACGCGGGGCGGGCGGAATCGATCGGACTACTCGCCAACGCGGCGGACGTGTTGCCGGAGCTCCTGGAAAGCGGCTTCGAGCCGGACGTCGTCACCGATCAAACTTCCGCGCACGACTTGCTGGAGGGGTACATACCGGGTGGCATGCCATTCGAAGAGGCGTTGAAGCTACGGGCAGACGATCCCGACACCTACACGAAGCGTTCGCTGGAATCGATTGGCACGCACGTTGAGGCCTGGCTCGGC
>JBHELF010000027.1:0-8916 GCA_046263155.1 Actinomycetota bacterium | reverse complement strand
GTCGGCGACCGCCTGGACCTGCACGATGTAGGTCTTTCTCTTGTCCAGACGTTGGTTGAGATCCATGACCACGACGTCGTTGCGCAGCTGGGCGACGAATCCCGGAATCCGTCGCCCGGAGCCCGTGAACAGGGCGATGGTGTCAGAGTTCACGCTGGTCGGGGCAACTGCCTCGTTGTAGTACACGATGATCCTGAGCCGCCGACTCACACCGGTTGCCCCCTGATGTGGACGGGTTCCGACGACACGGGGGCCGCGCGCATCGACGAAGGTAAACGTCCCGCGCGACTCTCGTCCCTGGCCCCCATTTGGCCCCCGGGCCGCGATCGCGTAGCGGTAGCGCTTCCCGTGGCGGGTGTCGCGGTCCTCGAACCCCAGTACATCACCCGGCAGTTGCGCGATTATCGAGAAAGGGTTGTGGCGCACGCCGCGCAGCAACACATAGCCGCTGGCGCCGTCGACAGCTGCCCAGGTCACCTGCACCACTCCGCCGACGCCGGCGGTGGCACTGGGGGGATTGGGCCTCGGAGGTCCGGTGAGGATCACTCGGGCCCACACGAAGCGGTGATCCGAATACTTGTAGACACCCTTGTTGCGCGTGCCGGGCTCCGGGCCGGCCCAGGCCGGATGATCGGTGTGGGCCTCGGCGACGGTGGCGTCGCTTACAAAGATGTAGTCGATGCGCGTCCGTTGCCTGGACAAGAACCCGGTGCAGAGCGTCTTCTCGCCCTTCTGTTCGTGGGTCCACTCGTGCTCCATCGAGATTCGATGGGCGTTATGCCAGGACTTGACCGCGTCCACGTAGGCGCGCCCGTTCGCGGGCGTCACGAGTTCGGCCCACCAGTCCAAGGGGCTCGATCCCTCCTCGAGATCGCACTCTCGAACGACCTCGACGGCTCGCCTGTTGAAATCGCCCGCGATCAGGACCGGACCCTGTTCTCGCTCGAGCTGACTCCGTATCTTCTGAACGTTTCGCTGATGGCAGTCCCGCTCGCCGGTGAATTCGTAGTTCTTCGCCAGATGGATCGCGGCGAGGGTGAAATCGGTCCCGGTATCAAGTTCGGTCATCCGCACCTGTTGGTAACGTCGCACCCCCGACTGGCCGCGAAGGACTCGCTCGTTGGCGCATTCGTCGTCCCACACCGAGTGGCCCACGCGCGCGAGCTCCAGCTGGTTGGCGATAACGAAAGCCTTAACGTCGTTAGCGCCCTGAATCCGGTAATCGGACTCGTCGAAGCGCTGGCGCAGCTGCCGCTCGAAGATCTCGGCATTGGAGGGCGTTATCTCCGTCACCACGATGACGTCGGGGGGCATCGTCGCCGCGCGCGCCCCTCCGTCGAAAGCAGTGGGCCGGTCGCGCAACGCCTTCGAAAGCTCGAACATGGCCTGGAACCGGTTGATGCCCAGAGTCCGGTGCTGGCGCGCGTTTATCGTGACGACGGAGATCTGACCCGGAGGCGAGGGCTGCACCGGGGGTGGAGCAGCCTGCAACCCGGTGAGGCTCGCGCCGATGGACAGCAGCAATACGAAAAGAGCGGCGACCCCCTTCCTCATTCCTTAACCCTATGGCAGGCGACGCACCGTTTTCAGCAATGTCACCTGAGGAAAGCAGTTGAAACGTATCGGCGAGAACGAGCTCGTCCCGAGGCCCGGACTAACGTGAATCCAGCAGGGCCCGACGCGATTGAGGCCCGATGCGAGTCCGGCTGGAAGCGTGCAGTTCGTCACCACCGCGCCCAATCCCGGAATGCGCACCTGGCCCCCGTGCGTGTGGCCCGCAAGGACCAGGTCGAATCCGTTCAATGCCCATTCCGAGATCACGTCCGGCGAGTGCACCAACCCCAGCGCGAGGTCCGCGCTCTTGTCTCTACGTACGTGGTCGGTGGTGTGGTTTCCGAGGAAGGGATCGTCTACCCCGCTCACAAGGATCGTTCCAACGTCCGCCTCGAGAGTCACCGACGAGTTGATCAGCGGCTCCCAACCCTTGTCCACGAGACCGTCCTCGAGCCGCTCCGTATCGGCGGGCGGCGCAGATATCCGCCGCGACTCTCGGGCGAGGTATCTCGTATAGGGCTGGAATTTCGCTTGGTAATAGTCGTGGGAGCCGAGCACGTAGAAGCGCCCGAGCCGAGCTTCGAGCCGAGTGAACGTAGCGATCAGCGGCTCGATTCCGCTGTCGTCCTCGATCAAGTCGCCGGTCGCGAGCACGAGATCTGGAACCGTGTTGAGGCGCTGCGGCAGCTCCTCGAGCCAGGCGATGAGTTTGCGCTCGGAGACCCTCAGGTGCGTGTCGGAGATATGGAGGATCGTCAGCTCGGGGGCCGAGCGGCGCAGGGGGACGTCGACGGCGCCGACGCGATAGGCCCTGCGCTCCCATAGCGAATAGGCGCCCAGTGCCACACCTGCACCGAATACGGCACCTACTTTCTTCATGTCGTCGAGGATACTTTCGCGGTGAAACTCTCCCTGCGCTGGAAGATCGTGGGCGGCTTTGGGCTGCTTCTGATCCTCATTGCGCTGTTGGGCTTCGTGACCGTCTCCCTCTTCTCATCGTTGCGCAGCGTCCAACGCAAGATCTTCAACGAAGCCATCCCCGAATTAGTTGCGGTCGATGAGTTGGTGCGGTCCTATACCGCGCAATCGGCCGCGGTGCACCGTTTCCTTATCGATTCCGGAAGCGCGCCATTGCTGGATCAGTACCGCCAGGAGCGCGGCATTGCGGAAGTCTGGGAGGCGCGCGCAGAACGATTGTTCCAGGACAGCGAGGATGTGCGCCTGCTGAGGGAGCTGACGCAGACGGGCGCTCTCTTCCAGGATCTCGTGGAAGAACAGGTCGTCCCACTCGCCGAGTCGGGGAAGCGTTCCCAAGCATTTCGCGTCTTAGCGAACGAAGGCAACCCGCTTATCTCGGAGATCGAAACTCTCGGCGCACTTCTCCGCCAGAGCCAGGACCGCGTGGTGGCTCAAAGCGAGAACGAACTCCGCGGGAGATCCAATCAAGCGCTTCTCATCCTGGTCGTGGTGATCCTGGCCGCGCTGGCGGCCGGAACGATGCTGGCCATCGATTTGCCTCGACGCCTCGTGGCCGATCTATCCGCTCTGGTGGCGGCCACGCGCGCGATCGAACGCGGCGATCTTGCGCAGAAGATAGAGATCCGCTCCGGTGACGAAGTCGAGGAGCTCGGCCACCGCTTCGAAGAGATGCAGGCCGGACTCAAGAGGCTGCAGCAGCTCGCTCTTCAGGACCGCGAACTCGAGATCGCGGCAAGTGTTCAGCGCAACCTTCTGCAGCGCTCGATGCCTACCACCACTGGAGCCACGGTCGTTCCCTTGCAGAGACAGGCAAACCTGGTCGGGGGGGATTGGTACGACGTCTACGCGTCGGGAAAGGCGCTCGCAGTTGCCGTGGGAGACGCGTCGGGGAAGGGTATCGGCGCCGCCCTCATGGCGGCCATCGCGTTATCGGTACTACGTGCCGAGCGCCGTCTTGGTGCAACTCCAAAGCTGATCATCGAACGGACCAACGAGGCGCTTCGAGAAGCAAGCGACGACTCCTTCACGACTCTGATCTACGCGACGCTGGACTTCGAAAGCGGTGAGGTGCGCTG
The DNA here is from genome assembly GCA_046263155.1 of Actinomycetota bacterium. Classification (GTDB taxonomy): domain Bacteria; phylum Actinomycetota; class CADDZG01; order CADDZG01; family WHSQ01; genus DATADF01. The sequence continues at coordinate 5,308 of JBHELF010000027.1, read as the reverse complement.
GCTCAACATGGGGCATCCGTCACCGTTCGTGATGCGTGGCTCCTCGAGCGATGAATCTCCCGGCGGGTATTTCCTCGAGGGTCCGCGAAATCGGGCTCTGGGATGGTTCGACGATCCCGGGCTTGCCGAAACCATCGTTCGCCTCAATCCCGGCGACCGGGTTGTGTTCTTCACCGATGGGTTTATCGAGGCCAAGGCCCCGGATGGAGAGGTTTTCGGGCAGCATCGGCTCGCGGAGAAAATCCAGGCTCTGTCGGCACTGCCGTCCAGCTCCCTGGTCGACGCCCTGGTCGAGGAAGTCGAACGATACGCGGCCGGTAAGCTGGACGACGATCTCACGATGTTGATCGTTGAGTTTCAGGGGGCAAGCCCCGAGGCATCGTCACAAGAAGGAGTCGCTGCGTGGCACAGCAGAAAGTAGAGATCGAGATCACCGAGGCAAACGACTACCGGGTGCTGCGGCCTTCCGGCGATCTCGACGTTTACACAGTGGGCTCTTTGCGAGACGCGATCGGAACACTCATCGAACAGGAATCACCGAAAGTCGTCGTCGATCTGGACGGCGTGCCCTTTATGGATTCGTCCGGGCTGGGCGCGTTGATGGGTGGCGTTCGTCGGCTGCGTGAGGCGGGTGGCGATCTTGCGATTTGCTGCACGCGCGAACAACATCTAAAGCTGTTCTCGATAACCGGGTTCGGGGAAGGTGTCTCTATCGCGCCGACGGTGGAGGAAGCGGCGGCCGGCTTCCGAAACTAGAGCGCTAACGCGTTAGCGCCCGCAGAACGACCCCTCCCCCCGCGCCGATCGCGGCAGCAAGCCCGAGAGCCAAAAGGACTGTTGCAGTCGAGGCTTGCTGTGACTCGAGGTCGGGGGACGCCGCACCGCCCGGATCGACCTCGGGACATTTTTCTCCTTGTGCCACCGCGAACCTGATCGTCCCCTCGGAGGGATGGCCGTCCACTCGCGAAACGATCGCGTACCGGATTCTGTACTCGCCCCTCGCCGTGGCTTCGATGGGAAGGGTGATTCGCGCTCCGGCAACGACGGGAGGGCCTGAGGCGACGGTCGCGCCGCAGGGGTCGGTGACCTCCAGTAGCCCCTGCTGGGTTGGTGGCTCGGTGAACTCAACCCAGACCTCCTCCGGAGCCTGCGCGAGTCCGGCTCCATCGCCGGGGGCCGAGCGCTTCACGTCGCCGTGGCTCCAGGCAGGTGCCGACAGGGCGATTAGGTGCAGCGCGGACATGCAGACGACGAGAGCGCGTTTCAAGAGTCGCCCTCCCGTTCTCGGCGCCCGGTCACCCGACTGATGCCTGCCACAAGGAGCAGAGCGACGGTCGCGACCAGTGCGGAAGTAATGGCTACCAAGACGAGATCTGCGGAACTCATTACGGTGCCTAAGCCTGGAGGGTCAGCTCGAGGACCAGACATTCGTCGCGCCAGCGACGAGCGGTGTCCTCCGGCAGTCCGGGAATGTTCAGCCTCTTCTCGGCGATCTTCTCCGCGATCTGATCCCACTCCGGACCGGGCTCGAGTGTGCGAACCAGGGCCGGTATCTCGGCGACCCGGGCGTTCTTTCCTTTCCAGCGCACGATCACGTCGACCGTGCGCAAGTTCGCGGCATCCGGAATGGTCTGCTGCCTCTCGCCGGAGAGCACGTAGATCTTCCCTTGGTCCATCACGTACCAAACCGGCATCGTGTGTTCGCGGCCGGCTGCCCTCCAGCGCAGCCAGAGGATCGTGGATTTCTTGAGCGATTCTTGAACGGCGGCCGCAGTCGTCGAGCCGGACGCGACGGCCGACAGGTATTCGGGCCAGGGGACGTCCGGAGCGACTTCATAGACAACGTCCGCCCATTTGGTGTCGGTTGCAGCGAGCACGTACCACGCCGCGTTCTCGAAAAAACTTTCGATTGCTTCTCCGGGAGTTGCGAACTCCTGGTAGTAGGCAAGCTGTATCTCGCCGTCGGTTCGCTCGTGGAACGAGAAGAACCAATTGCGGTGGCGAGGAGAGAGGTAGCACTCGGCCCAGTGGACCCGCGGCTCTGCAACCTCGAGGTGGAGGCCGATGGAGCGTCCCGGGACGCTCGCCTGGAAGGGAGTCCAGTAAACCTGGACGACCCGCTTCACGTTTTCTTCCATCTCAATACGCAGTACGGCTTTCCCCCCCGCGGCGGTTCCCGGCGAGATGCCATGATTGCCGACGGCCCGCGCCACCTCCTCCAGGATGGGAGCCAGGCGATCCTCGACGGCACGATCGGAGACGGCCCTCAGGGTTCGCGTCCCCATGCGCCGACTTTGCAGCTGCGCTCGCTATGCGGGTCCGATTGCAAAGTCGGCATCAAAAAAAGGGGGACTTCTCGAGCGCCGGCCGCATCATGAAGACCGCCGCAGGGACAAACCCGACCACGAAGAGGGCGAGCTCGGCGTACGCGAAGGGCCGCTGCTTCAGGGCGAGGCTCGGCCAGAAGTCAAAAAGGATGATGCGGAGCCCGTTGAGGGCATGAAAGAGCACGGCGCCGACGAGCATGACCTCGAACGGCGTGAACCACCACTGCTTGTAGAGAGAGACGGTCTCGTCGTAAAGCTCGGGTCCGAATCCGACCGCGAAAGTGTCCACGATGTGCCCGAACAGAAACGCAACTACGCCGACGCCGGTGATCCGGTGGGCCGCCCAGGACCACTGGCCGATGCCACCTTTGTAGGCAGGCCCTCGAGTTCTCAGGCGCAGTAAATCGACCACCATGAAGAGAGCGAAAAGCCCCGCGGCGACCGTGAGGATGAAAACCAAAGATTCGATCAGCTTGGCCGCAAGCATCGCCGACGATCCTAACGTCCGCCCGCAGCAACCTGATTGTTAAATAGTTGCTCTCCGACCGCGGCCAGACCGGGTAGATCGACGGCCTCGACATTTAGGTACGGGACTCGCACCCACTTGTGACGAGGGATGTGACGCGCGAGAGCCTTCATGTTTTGTTCCTCGCGTTCGACGATCTGCATGAACGCACTGTGGTTTTCCAGCAGCTTTGCCAACAGACGCTGGTCCTCATCGCCTCCCAACAACTTCTTCAGCTGGCGCGCCTTGACAGAGAGCGGTTCGCCGAGCCGGGGATGAAGTCGATTGACCACCAGAGCTCCGAACGGAAGGCCCGACTCCTCGAGCCTGCTGGCAAAGAAACGGGCTTCCTCTACGGACGCCTTCGCAGGCGACGTAACGATCACGAAAGACGTCACCGGCGATTGGAGCAGGGCGGCGACGTCGCGCGCTCGCTGCTTGAACCCGTCGTACATGCCCTCGAGGTTTGCGAAGAACTCTGCAGTGTCGGCGAGGACCTCCGCGCCGACGATTCTCTTGACGAGTCGCAAGAAGGTGCTCGCCGCTACATTCGCGACGCGCATCATGCCTCCGCCGGCTTTCATGTAGGGGATGAGGAACCACCGGAGCACCCGGCTCTCGAAGAAATCGGTCATTCGGCGAGGAGCCTCTAGAAAGTCGAGCGCGTTCCGAGTCGGCGGAGTGTCGATGACGAGGAGATCGAAGCCTCCCTCCGCGTGAAGCTCGTACAGCTTCTCCATGGCCATGTATTCGTGAGTCCCCGAGAGGGTTCCCGAGATGTTTCGGTAGAAACGGTTGGCGATGATCCGCTCGGCCTGTTCCTTTGAAGGCGCGTAGCGCATGACCACGTGGTCGAAGGTCGACTTGGTGTCGAGCATCAACGCGTGAAGCTCTCCTGCCGGTTTCATCTTGGCTTGCGTGAACTTGCGGGCGCTCACCTGCTTGGGCTCGTTGCCCAGCTCTTTCAGGCCGAGTGACGAGGCCAGCCTGCGTGCCGGATCGATGGTCAGAACGGCGGCACGACGACCCTCCAGCGCGGCCCTCAAGGCGATCGCCGCGGCGGTCGTCGTCTTCCCCACACCGCCCGACCCGGCGCAAACGATGATCTCTTTTTTCCCGACGATCTCGGATATGGGATTCAAATCTTCTGCACCTGCTCTTCGATGACGTCGGCCAGCGTCTCGATATCGGGCAGGCTGAGCTCGGGCGAATAAAGGAAGGGCAACTCGACAACGGGTTCGGCAACACCTTTCGTCAGTTTGGCCAGATGCTGCTCTTGAATGACACGACGTTCCTGCAGAAAACGCATATAGCCGATCAAGGCCGTAACGTCCTCGTCCTCGAGCCCCTGCGCGTCGGCGACGGTAGTCAGCCGTTGCAGCGCCGCCTTGCCGGTCAGCTCGTCGAAGCGCTTTTCCTCATCCGGAGTCAAAACCTCTTCATAAACAGCATTGGCAAAGACCGGGCCCATATTGATCTGCACTCGGTCGACTAATGCGCGCGCGGTCTCGAGAGTTTCGTTGACCGGCATCTCCTCGGGCAAGGTGACGAGATGCACGCGACAGCGCCGCACGTCGCGCAGCATCTGCACCAGCCAATCGGACTGGCGACGAATGGCTCCTACTCGAATGGCGTCCGACAGGCCCATCGGCGCCGACAGGAAGCTCAGCATGTGTCCGGCGGCGGGCGCGTCGACCACGATGGTGTCGAATCCCATCGGCTTGCCCGCCCCTCGCTGTTGCTCGAGAAACCAGATCTTTCCTAACACCAAGATGTCCTTCAGCCCGGGGGCGGCCGCGGCCACGTAGTCGACGAAGTTCGTCGTCTTGAAGATCCGCGCGATCCGCTTCATGCGGTATTGGACGTCGAGGTATTCGGCGAGGGCGTCTTCCGGCACGATGTTGATTCCCCAAATGCTCGGAGCCAGTTTCGAAGGTTCGTAGCTGAGAGGCTCGTCGCGCCCAAGCAACTTGCCGAGGCTTCCTTTCTGATCTACCTCGGCGACGCAAACCCGGCGCCCCTGGCGCGCCGCGACGAGGGCTAGGGCACCGGCGACTGTCGTCTTTCCGACGCCTCCCTTGCCCGAGACGATCAGGATTCGAGGGGTCAGGAACTCTTCGAGCAGCACCGTGGGTTCATATCACCGCCGGAGTCGGCTCGTGCGAAATCGTTTCCTGCCTGCTGTGGCGCGCGTCACAGCGTGATCCGGTCCCCTGTGCTGTTCTGGAGTCTGTGACAGTCGAATACCGACCGCAGCGACGTCCAGAACGTGCCGATAACGTCTGTCGGCGGCTCGCGTCCCAGCAGTTTGGAATCGTTACCCGAGAGCAGGCGCTTGACGCGGGTCTTTCGGCCGAAGCAATTCAGCGCCGCATCGCGGGCGGCACGTTCGAGCGGCTATACCGCGGTGTCTATCGGATGGCGGGTGCGCAACCGTCCTGGGAGCAAGACCTTTTCGCGGCGCAGGAATGGGCCA
>JBHELF010000026.1:0-6294 GCA_046263155.1 Actinomycetota bacterium | reverse complement strand
AGTACTACAACGAGAGTTCAGATCTCAGGCTCAACAGACCAAGCGTGTAACTGGCTGATTTTCGGTCTTCGCAATGCTTTGATACTCATGTCTAACATACTGATCTGAAAGTAAGTCTCGTTGTAGTATTAGCGTGCTGCTCGTGATCCTCGATCCACTTTTCGGTGAGTCGGTCTAGCTCGTCTAGTTGCTCTTGAGAATAGGTGGGTGGCGCAAATTCCATTTCGAGCCATCCGATCAGATGCGTTTCGATCAGGTCGAGCGGAAAGTCTGGGTGGACAGCGTGAATGCGCTGCACGGACTCGGTAATCGAAAGCCGCTTCCCATCGTCCCAGATGATCGTGCGACTCTCGGCGTCGACATCGGCTTATTTCTAGCAATATCCAAACAGCATCGGATACTTCGCTGGATAGCACCCCTTCGGGCGAGTCCATCCAGTCGAGAAGGCCGTCGAGGAAGGGGTTGTCCTCGAAAGGATGTTTCTCATGCCGCTTGGCCATGAGGTGAGCATAGCACTGCGGGGTTAGGGTCTGCGCGCCAGTTTCATCTTCAGGCGGTTGTGCGCTTAGTATAGCATATACATGCTATCCCTCATTGATCAAACAAGCGGGAGGAGGTAGCGATGTCACTGTGGATCTCTTGGTGGAATGCGATCTGGCTGCTGCGCCCGGCGTTCTCGCGCCTGCGCAGCTTCATGTGGTTCGCCACCGCAGTGGCCGGATTGGCGGTGCGCACCGAGCTGCTGGGCGTCACCAGCCTGGTGCGGGCACTGGCGCTACAGAGCCGCTTCTACCACAAGCTGCTCGATCACTTTCATAGCCGTGCCGTGCAGCTCGACCGGCTCTCGGCGCTGTGGACACAGGCGGTGTTGCGGTTATTCCCTGACCCACTGCGGGTCAATGGCCGGTGGATCTTGGTCGGGGATGGTATCAAGATCCCTAAGCGTGGCAAGAAGATGCCTGCCGTGAAGCTGCTCCATCAGCACTCAGAGTCCAACACCAAGCCCGAATACATCATGGGGCACTCCTTGCAGGCAGTCAGCCTGCTCGTCCAGGCCGCCCACAGGGTCTTCGCGGTACCGCTGGCCGTGCGCATCCACGAAGGTCTGGTGGGGTCCAATCGCGACCGGCGCACCTTGCTCGACAAAATGCTCACCCTGCTCGGCATCGTCACACTCAACGACCCGTTCTACTTCGTGGCCGATGCGTTCTATGCCAGCGGTAAAATCGTCAGCGGTTTGCTTAAGCAGAACAACCACTTGGTCACCCGGGTGAAGTCCAATGCGGTCGCCTATGCCCCTCACCTGCAGCAAGGCCCCACGAAAAGAGGCCGGCCCCGGCTCTACGGCACCAAGGTCAAGCTCAAATCATTGCTGAACCAGCCCACACCCACGCAATCGGCCCCAAGTCCCGTCTATGGCGAGCACAACGTCACCATCCAGTATCGGGTCCGCGATCTGCTGTGGCGCCCGACCGGCCGCCTGGTGCGCTTCGTCGCCGTCATTCATCCTTCTCGAGGGACTTGCCTATTGATGTGCACGGATATCTCCTTGAGTGCCGTGGAAATCATTCGCCTCTACGGACTGCGCTTCAAGATCGAATTCACCTTCAAACAGGCGGTGCGCCTGATCGGCTCATTCGCCTATCACTTCTGGATGCACGACATGAAGCCGCTGCGGCGCCGAAACGGCAATCAACACCTTCATCGCGAGTCACTCGGCTACCGCAACGCCATCAAACGCAAACTCCACGCCTATCATGTCTTCATCCAGGCCGGCGTTGTTTGTCAGGGATTACTTCAGTACTTGGCCGTCGCCTTCCCCGGCCACGTCTGGAGTTGCTTCGGCTCCTGGCTGCGAACCATCCGCCCCGGCGTTCCGCCCTCTGAGTTGGTGGTTGCCAACGCGCTACGTCACAGCCTGACAGAATTTCTCTTGATTGCCGTCCAAAGCAATCCCCTCGCGAATTTCCTCGTCGAAAGGCAAGACCCCGGTAAAATGCAGATGTTCCGCTTGGCCTCATGAAGTGAGACTCAGGCCGAACTCAGCACTCACGAGACATTACCATCAACCAGGGAATAGTTGCCTGCGAGGTCGCTAATAATGTGACCTCAAGGAAAATCGATGTGTCTGGACCTAGCGGTTCGGTCCGCTGCATTTTGTGAATATAAACGTCCTTGTCGTTCTTTGTCTTGATGTGAAAGCGACCGTCAGTATGACACGTTATGTGGTCAACTTCGCGACCAACTTCTATTGCATCCTCGTACTTATAAGAGACCGCCGTGAGTTCGGAATCTCCTAGCTCTCGTTCTGGCCATATTTTCCGCAAGATTGGTGTCGTGGCCGAAAGACCGTAGATACCTAGCAGCATCTCGTTTGCCTTGTTGTTGTGAACCCAAAAGAGCCGACGGAACTCGTCGTCGCTCGTCCGAAGATATGCACGGCAAGGAGAAGCCATTGGATGGACGAAAACTAGATGAACGAAAGACGGATAAAGAAGTGGACACGTTCAACGTGTTGTGGGTTCGCGAATCTTCTTGCTACCTCTAACGAATAGCATCTAATCCGTCGTGCGGCAGCATGACGGATGAAGCAAACGATGGTCGAGACCTATGAGCTTTAGTATTGCGGGGTGGCAGGGAGCGTGGTGGGATAGCGGGGGGTGGCTCAGCTGGTCCGCCATGGTTCGGTTTCGCCGTGCCGACGGGAGTTAGAGTATTATTAAGTATGGTGCTGTGGCGGGAAAGGTCAATGGGGTGCATAGCCGCAAGCGACCCTGGCGCGCCTGAATACGCCCGCTCATCGTCAGAAAGGATGCGCCAATCCAACGGCAGCAGCACACGCCCATTGAGCGCTCTCGCTACCTTCGGCAGGAGGCAGCACCGTGACCATCAGGGAAGCATTGGGAGGCAGCTCAAACGGCTTGTCGAGCAGGATGCGCTCGCCGTCGTAGTGAGCCTTCAAGGTAACTGTCGGCATAATTGGAGCATGTAAAGATTGCTAAAGAAAATCCAAATCCGGGTTCTGCCGCATCATTTCGGTGGTCTCCTCTTCCTGGCGCGGGCCTTGTCCCAGGACCTCTTTGAGGAAACGGAAGAAAGAGGTGTAGATGCGTTCGCCGCTAGCATCGTCCTCGACGATGAAGAACGGGGCCCAGTCTACGTTGTATCTGCCGGCGAGCTGCATGCCCTCGCTGTTGGGGTCGCGCTCATCGGCGACCACCACGCGGTCGATGCGGCCCAGGAGCTCTGCCTTGTCCAGCCGCTCGACGACCTCGGCGCACTTGCGGCACGGGCTGCCGTCGGCCTTGATCTTCTTGACCAGCGTGATGCGCAAGCTCTCAGCGCCGGCCGACGGCCACGTTCGGCTTGTGGAGCCCGCACTCCTTGTCGGCGGCGTCTTCCCACCACCACCGGCCTTCGCGCTCCTGCTGATAGGGCAGGACGGCGCGCGTGCAAGGCTCGCAGCCGATGCTCACGAAGCCGCGCTCGTGCAACTCGTTGTAGGGTACGTCGTTCGTGCGGATGTAGTCCCAGACCTCGGCGGCGGTCCAGTTCGCGAGCGGGTTGAACTTGACCAGGGTATGCTGGGGCGTCGAGAAGGCCGCATCGCGCTCGATGACCGCGATGGTGGCGCGCGTCGCGAGGCTTTGATCCTTTCGCTGCCCGGTGACCCAGGCATCGAGCGACTGGAGCCGGCGGCGCAATGGCCCGACCTTGCGGATCCCGCAGCACTCCTGGTGCCCGTCCTGGTAGAAGCTGAACAGGCCCTTCTCGCGAACCAGGCGCTCGACGGCCATGGCGTCCGGGGACAGGGTCTCGAAACGGATCGCATAGCGCTCCCGGACGCGATCCAGGAACCGATAGGTCTCGGGGTGCAACCGCCCGGTGTCCAAGGAAAACACGCGGACATCCGACTGGATGCGGCTCGCCATGTCGACGAGCACCACGTCCTCGGCCCCGCTGAAAGAGATCGCGACGTTGTCGAAGGACTCGAGCGCCAGGCCCAGGATGTCCTGGGGGGTCTTGCTGCTGTATTGGTTTGCCAATGCTTGTATGTCCACGGCCCGCCCTTCCCGCTGCTCCTCTTATGGTTGAAATTATCGGCGCCGCTCGGCGCCCCGGTTCTGCCAGGTGGCAGGATTTGGAAGTATAGCAGGTCGAGCCCAACATGAATCAACGAAGAAACGTCTTCTCTGAATTATCTCTTATACTTACTTTTTCTATTGTTATAATTTTTTGACGTCCTGTAGCTCGTCATTCAACATTTCACCCCGCCTTTCAACACGCGGCCACCCGGTATCGGTCGACGGCGGGCCAAAGGCAGCGCCCTCTGAGGCAGCAACGGTCACAATCGGGCCGGGTGCGGCAGATCCCCTTGGCGTGATGCACGAGGAGGGCATGGTACTCCTGGTAGAGCGGGACGTCCGGGCCCAGGGAGCGTTCGATCCTCGCCCGCAATGCCTCGTAGTCCTCATGGCCCTCGATCCATCCGAGGCGCGCGAACAGGCGCCGCGTGTAGGCGTCGATCACGAACACCGGCCGGTCGAGGGCGTAGAGCAGGATGTCGTCGGCGGTTTCACGGCCGATCCCGTGAACCGCGAGCAGATCGGCGCGCATCGTTTCGGTGTCGCGCGTCCTTAGTGTCGCCATACCGCCCCGCTCCAGATACCACCGGCAGAGATCCCCCAGCCGTTTGGCCTTGACCCGGAAATACCCCGAGGGCCGGAGGGTTTCGGCCAGAGCGGGGGAGGGGAGGGCGAGGATGTGTTTGGGGTCTAGCGCTCCCGCTGCCCGGAGGCCGGCGATGGCCCGTTCGACATTCGACCAGGCGGTGTTCTGGGTGAGCACCGCGCCCACCATCATCTCGAAGGGTGTCTCGGCCGGTCACCATCCCTGGGGGCTGTAGTGAGCGTAGAGGCGGCGAAAGACCGCGCGCAGTGTCCGCCCATTCATGACGCCGCGGGTTGCGGGGGTCTTTGCGCCCGAGGACGGCGGAGTTTGCGCGGGCTGGGGGGCGGTTCGGCCTGCCTCAGTGGAGGGGGAGGGCGGCCACGGGGGGCCGCCCTTACGGGGTAGCCACATAGGCTCTGGAGAGCCTGGACCTCTTTTTTGCGGAGCTCCCACCACTCGCCAGCGCGCCGTTCGCGCGGCAGGGCGATGGGGCCGAAGCGCAGCCGCATGAGCCGGCTCACGGTCACGCCCTGCGATTCCCACAGACGCTTGACCAGGCGGTTCCGGCCTTCCTTCAGGATCACGCTGAACCAGTGGTTGGCGCCTGCCCCGCCCATGGCGACGCTGGACTCAAAGCGCGCCGGCCCGTCTTCGAGCCGTATGCCGGCGCGCAGGTGATCGATGACCCGGCCATCCACCGGGCCGAGCACGCGCACGGCGTACTCGCGCTCGATGCCGGTCCGGGGATGCATCAGGCGATGCGCCAGGGCGCCATCGTTGGTCCACAGGAGCAGGCCGCCGGTATTGAAGTCCAGGCGCCCGATGTGCACCCAGCGCCCCGAGAGCTCACCGGGTAGCGCGTCGAAGACGGTGGGCCGGCCCGACTCGTCCCGGCGCGTACATATCACCCCGGCCGGCTTGTAGTACCCCCACACCCGCGTCCGCTCCGCGCCGTAGAGCGCTTTCGCCGGCAGGCGCTTGCCATCCACCTGGACGCGATCGCCAGATGCCACGCGATCGCCGAGCCGCGCCCTGCGCTCGTTGATGAGGACCCGGCCGGCCGTGATCCAGCCCTCGATGGCGCGGCGCGAGCCGAGCCCGACGCGTGCCAGGACCTTCTGGATGCGTTCTAGACGCGCGGGTTCTACTCCCATAGGTTCGAGAGGAACAGGCTCGGGGGTGATCATCATGGGCGGCTCGCAGTGAAGATTGCTATGCGGCGCCTGCCGTCCCGGAGGACGGCTATCCCTCCGCCGCCACCTCGCCCTGCTCCATCTCTCCCTGTGCCGCGGCCGGCTCGGACGGTGCGATCTCTTCCGGGGACTCGATCGGCCGTATCTCGGGGAGGGGCGGTAGCTCGGACAGGGTCTTGAGGTTGAAGTAATCGAGGAACTGCGGGGTGGTAGCGTACACGGCCGGCCGGCCCGGCACCTCGCGGTGCCCCACGATCCGGATCCACTCCCGCTCCAGCAGGGTCTTCAGGATCCCGGTGCTAAGCGCGACGCCACGCAGATCCTCGATGTCCCCGCGCGTGACCGGCTGGCGATAGGCGATGATCGCGAGGGTCTCGAGAAGCGCGCGTGAATAGCGCGGCGGCTTCTCCTCCCACAATCGGTTGAGCCA
>JBHELF010000025.1:0-2861 GCA_046263155.1 Actinomycetota bacterium | reverse complement strand
GGGTGCGGCTCTTTTAGAACGACAGTTGGACGGGTCAGGCGGCCTTTCGAAAGTCCTGGCTTGCCATCCGTGAGAGGTGGTTGCGTTCCTGCTCTTGGGCCTTATGAAACGCCCAGTAGGCCTCGGTATCGCCACTGGAATGGAGCGATCGGAGCTTCAGGACCGCCTCGGCGCTACGCAGTCGCCAGCGTGCCCCGGGGATGTCCATGCGGTCTTTGACGAGGTGACGGCAGGCCCCTTCGATGACCCCCGTGGCAATGGGGAAGCCCTCGGCCAGATAGCGGTCGTAGCGCAGCATGTCACGGTATTTGACGAGGTAGTCCGCGCATGTATCGACCCCCTTGCGCTCCACTTGGCAGAGGTCGCGTAAGGTGGCACTGCGCCGCATGCCGGCGGCTACATCGCTGGCCTTGCCCCGGAGGATCTGCAAGGCCCGCTCGCCGACCCAGGCCTCCGCCTCCTGACATCCGGGGGCAAAGAAACACCAAGCCGCCTTCCAGAGGTATTCGAGCACATGGATGAAATCGAGGATGAGCGTCACCTCGACCCCGTGCCGTTCTATCGCGGCGTGGATGTCCTCAAGCTGCCCTTCATGCCCGTCGACTAACATCACCCACGGCCGCTTCCCCTCGGGGTCCCGCCGCCGCGCCTCCTGAAACACCTCTTCGGGCGTGCGCTCAACACTCGCCCACACCCGTTTGTGGCGCGCTCGTGCCTGGGGCGCCTTTTCCTTCTTGCCTTCCGCGCCCAGGATGGATTCGGGCGTACGCACCTGCCGCTCGATGCTGTAAACCGCCGCCACCGTGGCCATACGTTTCCGGTTGCGCTTCTCCCCCGGTGACAGACGGGTCTTGAGCTTGCGACTCTCCCGCTCGGCCACGCGCTTTGTCCCCTCGCGCAGATCTTCCTTGCGCATCACGATCCCCTTGCCATCTTCACTCATCACCAAGGGGTCCAGCGTCTCTTCCGGTCTCGGGCTCGCACGATGCCGATAAAAGGCCTCGAAGTCTTGGCTCACCTTCGCCGTCATCTCCTCGGCCTGACGCTTGGGCACCTGGCCCCCCGTGGTCGTCTCCATCGCGCGCACCGCCTGATCAAACGAGCCGCGCGCCACCTCCAAAGCCAAGCGCTCCCGCAGCCCGTGCGAGTAGCTGTCCTTGGGCAAGTTGAGCACCCCATCGAGCGGAAAGAGGCTCTCTTCCTCCGGGGCACTATAACCACAGCGCTTCACCTCGACCTCCCCAAAGATCGTCATGAGACGCCTTCGACACCCCGCTCGTACATGGCTTCGTACCACCCCATCGGCACCCCGCACCCCCGCTTCTCGCGTCTCCGCCGCCGCACGCACATCCAGGTGCCCTTGCAGTAACCGCCTCATGAGCTCCGTGCCCTCACGCGAGATCAGTCCTTCCACCTCGCCATGCTCCATGCCCAACACCGCCGCCGACTGCAACCGATCGACGATCATCGCAAACTGCTCGCGGGCCGCCGCAAACTCCTCCGTGCCCCGGCTGATAGGGTATGCTTGTTTCATGAGAGGGCCTCCTTTGTGGGACGTATGACTTTCCGAAACCCATACCTACCACGGAGCGCCCTCTCTTCCAAGCTTTTCCCTTCCTAACCTATTGATTCATCGTCGTTATAAAAGACCTGCACCCTTCAAATTTCCCATCCAAGATGACCGCCATCCGTCGTCGCCACCATCCACTCCGCGGTCGATAGCTTGAGCTCTTGGCGGTCCGGGAAACTGGGTGGTCGTGCGCCTTGGGAGCAGCTCGGCTGCGAAGATCCCAAGTTTCATTGCGTTGCGCAAGCTGTTCGGCGAGGTGCGACAACGGGGTATGATGGATCTCGTGTGGACAAGTAACTCTGGTTCGTCGAGGCACACGGCGCGACCGGGCTCGTGGGCACTGCCTCGAGCTGCTGCGGCTCGCGATCCTCGCGGGACGGGCGCTCGGGTTCATGTTCTTCAGCCCGCTCGGCAGGTACCGGCCGATCGCGGCGCGGGCAGTCGCGGCGGCGATGATCCGGATCGCCAAGGACGCCACCCGCGGGGTCCACGTGTACGAGTCGGACCGGATCCAGGGGCTCGCTGCGAGCTAACGAATGTCGGTTTAGATTGACAAGAACGTCGAACCACTCTTTCTGATCGGAGGAGAACGTCATGTCCATGCCAGCCATCGCGCCGGCCGTCGCGGCAAGGTACACGCCCGCGGAACGGCTGTTTCATCCCGTCGAGCTCGGGCGCTACGATCTGCGCCACCGGATGGTTATGGCACCGCTCACCCGCTCGCGCGCTCGCCAACCGGGCAATGTTCCCTCTCCTCTCAACGCCTGCTACTACGCGCAACGAGCTTCGGCCGCTCTCATCGTGAGCGAGGCAACCCAAGTCTCCCAACAGGGACAGGGCTACGCCTGGACCCCCGGCATCCACAGCCCAGAGCAGGTCGAGGGCTGGCGAGGGATCACCGACGCGGTGCACCAGCGCGGAGGTCTGATCTTCCTGCAGCTCTGGCACGTCGGGCGCATCTCCCATCCTTGCTTGCAGCCCGACGGCATGCTCCCGGTCGCGCCCTCGGCCATCAAGCCAGCGGGCCAAGCGTTTATCGAGAACGACAAGGGCGAGGGTGAGCTGGTCCCCTTCGTGACCCCGCGGGCCTTGCAGATCGAGGAGATGCCTTACATCGTCCGACAGTACGCGCGCGGGGCCAAGAATGCGCTTAGAGCGTGTTTTAAAAGTAGCATCAAGGTAGTCGAGCCAGCATCAACCGGATCATGGCGATGCGAATGAACGCTTCACTCGTCTCCGGCAAGTACTCATAGTCCTTGCTCAACCGGCGCTGAAAACTGAGCCACGCAAA
>JBHELF010000024.1:0-3250 GCA_046263155.1 Actinomycetota bacterium | reverse complement strand
ATGGAGTGGGGTTTTCGTACCGTCGATCCCTTTTGACATGGGAGCACGGTCGATACTCGTTGGGTTGGTACTGGCCATCCTGGCCCAGGCGGCACCGGCAGGCGCCGAGGTTGGGGGGGGCCTCAACCTCGAGTCACGGATCGGTGCGGTCGGCCGGACGGCGCGGTCCCTCACCGCGACGGGTCCGGCCGTGCCCCATCATGACTCCCGCCGGCACCAGCATCCGGCCATCCATCACCCGGCCGACCTCCCAATGGGGGCCGAGCAGCCCGAGGACCGGAGCGCGTTCCGCCGGCGCAACCTCGGACGCACCCGGGCGCGGGGCGCAGGTATCACTAACTCCGGCGGCACAATCGGCGGCCAGGCCTTCATCCCCCTCCTGCTGGTCGACTTCGACGACAACCGGGCCGAGACCGATCTCCATACGCCGAACGCCTACCAGAACATGCTCTTCTCGAAGGACTATCCGCACGGGGCGGGCTCGATGCGGGACTATTTCCTTGATCAGTCGGGCGGCACGTTCGAGGTAGATGGTCAGGTGTCGTCCTGGGCCCGGATGCCGGGAAGCTACGGCACCTACGTCGGCAACTCCTACGGCTACCAAACGAACGGTTACAACTCTCAAACGCTTGTTGAGGACGCCGTCCGGGCGCACGACGGGTCGATGGACTTCTGTCGCGGCGACACCGACGGCGACAGTTACGTCGACGTTATCTATGTGGTGCATGCGGGCTCGGGCGCGGAGGAGACCCGCTGGGGGCTGTGGTCCCTCAAGTGGGCCCTCAACAGCGACTACGTGACGAACGACACCTGTGCGAACGGACAGCGGGCGCGGATCTCGACGTTCGTGATCGAGCCCGAGGAGTACGAGACCGACCGCTATACAGCTCCCGGCGCCCCCGACCGCATGACCGCCATCGGAATGTTCGTGCACGAGTTCGGGCACGTCCTCGGGCTGCCCGATCTCTACGACACCGACAACTCGAGCCCGGGCGGAGTAGGCACCTGGGATCCCATGGCCTCGGGGGCCTGGGGCTTCGATGGAGCTGAGCCGTGGCGGCCCGTCCCCTACTCGGCGTGGTCGAAGATGAAAGTGGGCTGGGCCCGGCCACAGGTCGTCACCAACGATTCGGTCGATCTCGGCGTTCCCTCGATAGACGCGGCGCACACCGGAGTCTTCGACGGCGTCTACAAGCTCGTCCCCAACGGCAACACGGGGACCCAGGAGTACTTCCTGGTCGAGAACCGCCAGCCGGTGCGCTGGGCGGCGGGCTTTCCCTCCGGGGGGCTTCTGATCTGGCACGTGGACGATTCGCGGCGCGAGAACAACGACGAGGCCCGACGAGCGGTGACTCTGGTTCAGGCCGACGGGCGCGACGAGCTGGGCTGGCCGGGGCAGTCGTTTGGGAAGGGGGACGGCGGCGACATATTCCCCGGGGGCCTCAACGTGCGCGCCGTCAATGGATCGACCAATCCTTCGACCGACCTCTACTCCGGCGAGAACAGCAAGGTCGCGCTGGAGTCGATCGGCAATCCGGGTCCGGTCCTGAAAGCCGACTTCCTCGTCAGCGATATCGCCGCGACACCCCCGGAGCCGCCGCGGGACTTGACCGCCAAGCTGGGGCCAGCCGGGAACGTGGCTCTGAAGTGGACTCCATCACCGACCGGAGAGGTAACGGCTTACCGCCTCTACCGCTCGGATTATTCGGACGAAGGTTTCACGCGCATCGGGAGCGTCGAGCGCGACGTGCTGGCGTTTACCGATACGGACAACCTGACCGGGGGCGAGACCTACTACTACAGAGTGCGCGCCTACGCGCGCACCGAATCGTCCGACTCCAATACGGCTGAATTCGTCACGCCGGAGGCACAGGCCCCCACGACGCCGCGGCTGTCACCGAGTTCGTTGAAGATGCTGACGGGATCACTCGTCAGCGGCGCCGTGGGGCTCCTCGCGGCTCTCGCCGACGACCCGGTCGTGGTCAGGTCGGTTCCGGTGGCACGGGGGCAGAAGCTCGACTACATCGCGGTGACGAACGTGCCGGAGGGATCAGCTCAGGGAAAGAACGTGCTCATCCTCGATGTCGCGGCGGCGTCGGAGATGAACGCCAAACTCAAGCTTTACGACTCTGCGGCAGGCGATTGGTTCACGCTCGGCCAGATGCGAGTGGCGCCCGACGCGCCGGTGCACCTTCAGCTCGCGCACTTGCACGACTGGATCACGAAGAAGGGCAAGATCAAGTTGCGCCTGACGGCCACCGGTTCGACCACGATCAAGCATTCGCTAGATCAGATCAGCATCCGCTTCCGCGTCTAGCCGCGCGAGGCGAGCGTCGAACTGCTCGAACCAGGCGTCCATCCGAGCGTTGATCGTGTTGATCTTCATCCCCAGCCAAATGAACCCAGCGATCTCAACCACGATCAGACCCTGGGCGGTCCAGGCGACAGCGGCCCAAGCACTCTCGAAGGCCAATTAGGCCGCCGGGTGATTGTGTAGGTGCGAGTCGAGCCTCAGACTGAGTTGATCAAGCCTGGCATCCATTCGGTCGAATCGACTGTCCATCCGCGTCACGAGCGAATCGAATCGCGCATCGACCCGGGCGCTGAGCCCGTCGATCCGACTCCCCAGCCAAAAGATGGCACCGACCATCGTGGCCGCCAGCAGTCCGACAGCCGCCCAGGCAACTTCAACCACCGTCATCCTCCTTTCAGTCTAGGCACCTGGGCGCGTCCAGGCCAACCTTGAGTTGTCGATCTGAGGCTAGCGACGAGGTGTGACAACTTTGCGATCGGAGCCGCCAGGCTTCTCAGTCACATCAGCAGCGAATATCGCGGATTGTGTGACGGAGAAGGCCGACTGAAACCTGATAGGAGGCCGCTCATGTGCGCATAGGCCAGATCAGCGACCACGAGACTCCCAATAAGAAGAGGCGGCCCCGAAGGGCCGCCTCCTAAAGGACCGAGTGAATACGGTCAGATCGCGCACTCAATGTACGCCACCAGCATCTCGTCGTACTGACTTGGAGGCGTGCCACCCACGTTGGCTGCTTGAAAGCAGGCGTCTTGGCACCCCACGTAAAACCCCGCCTGGTCCTTCACGGCTCTCAACTACTCGCCATACTCATTTAAGGGAGAGTCCGGTGGTGGTAAATCCGGGACATCACTCAGGTTGCTGGTACACGCAAGGGCGGGAGATGCCACAAACACAAGCAGACCCGTCAGAGCGACGATGATAAGCAACAGCACTGTT
>JBHELF010000023.1:0-63004 GCA_046263155.1 Actinomycetota bacterium | reverse complement strand
GTCTGGTACTGGATCGGCCATCACCTGAGCGAGCTTTTTCCTTCTAGCTTTTGGAGTCCCGGTAATTCGGGCTATCGGGACCTCGTGAGTGTCCTGAGTCTTCTGCTGTTCGCCGGCGGCAGCCTCTTTTTTCTGTCGTGGTCATGGCGCCGCCGGAGTGAGCCCGCCGGTTATCCGGTGACCTCGACCGCTCTCGGGATCCTTTCGGTGTTTCTTCTGGTGTCGAAGGTGCACTCGCCTCAGTACGCGCTCTGGCTGATGCCTTTCTTCGCTCTCGTGGGCGTCAATTTGCTCTGGTGGGCGCTTTATTCGGCCGCCGACCTGGTCATGTATGTGGGGATATTTCGCTGGTTCTACGACACCGGTTATCGAGGGATCGACTACGGTCCTGCAAAGCAAGCTCTACTCGGAGGGCTGTGGACGCGCGCGGCGTTGCTCGCGATTCTCATCGTCGTTTTTCTGCGCGCGCGGCCGAGCGGGGGCGTTGATGAGGAACCCGCCGGAGTGCCCGCTCCCGTCTTGTCACACCCCCCTTCTAGGTTGGTGTCCGTCGGAGAAGAACAGCACGCTTGAGCTCGTTAGGGCGCGAAAGGAGGTGCTAGCATCGAACCATCCGGCGACTGAATGGTCGCCAGATCCCCTGCCCTCTACCGTCCGGCCGCGGTCGGTCGATGGGGGCCTCGGAGCTCGATGGTCGAGCTCGAGTCCGGAGGAGGAGAAATGCCCGATTACGAGGCAATGGTGATAGTGGATGCTCGCCTGGAAGAGGGCGACATCCAAAAGGCAGTCGACCGGTTCGCAGAGGCGATCGGAGAGACCGGAGGTCAGGTCCAAAAGATCGACCGCTGGGGCAATCGCCGATTCGCCTACGAGATAGCTCATCAGAAAGAGGGCTACTACTTCCTCGCGAACTTCACCGCGCCGCCGGATGCAGTCGTAAAACTCGAGCGGACTCTGCAGATCTCCGACGAGTTCATCCGCGGAAAAATCGTTAGGCCGGGACAACCCGGAGAAGGAGAGAAGAGATGACGTCCGATAACTCGATCACGATCGTCGGGAACGTAGTAGATGAGCCCGAACTCCGGTTCACTCCCTCGGGTTCTGCGGTCGCAAACTTCACCGTTGCAGTCAACCGCCGTTACAAGAACCGCGAGGGCAACTGGGAAGACAAACTCGATGGGTTCTTCAAGTGCAATTGTTGGCAGAGCCTCGCGGAGAACGTGGCGGAGTCCTTGCACAAGGGCACGCGCGTCGTTGTTACCGGTCGCCTCAACCAGCGTTCCTGGGAGGCCCAGGATGGCAGCCGCCGTACGGACATCGAGATCCAGGTGGACGAGGTGGGACCGTCGCTCCGCTGGGCCACAGCTCAAGTGGTGAAGAGCCAGCGTTCCAGCGGGCGATCGTCAGCGGATTGGTCGGCGCGTTCGGAGCAGCCCAGCGAATCGCCCTCGACCGGCGAGCGCCCAGGCGCGGGGGTCGCCAGTGAGGTAGGCGCCGGGCCGTCGGAGTCCTCGCCCAGCGCCGATTGGAACGCCTCCGCCTCGGTCGAGCCCGAGGGGGCCATCTAGGTGCGACGAGAGCGACGCGAGGGTGGCCGGCGAGGCGGACCGAAGCCGGGTCAGATTCGGCGGGGCCGCAAGAAGTACTGCCAGTTCTGCGCCGATAAGACCACCTACATCGATTACAAGGACATCGCCCTGTTGCGAAAGTTCATGAGCGACCGCGGCAAGATTCGGGCCCGCCGCGTCACTGGAAACTGTGCCCAACACCAGCGCCTGGTGGCAACTGCTATCAAGAACGCGCGCGAGATGGCGCTGCTTCCCTACATGACCGCCGGCAGTGGACGGGGCGAGCGGGGCGAGCGGGGCGGACATTGAAGGTCGTCCTCGCCGACGACGTCCTGAAGTTGGGGCGCAAGGGCGACATCGTTACTGTCGCCGACGGCTATGCCCGGAACTATCTCTTGCCGAAGGGACTGGCTCTGCCCGCTACGACGGGGGCCGTTCGCCAGGCCGAGACGATGCAGAAGGCGCGCGCCGAGCGTGAAGCGCGCGAGCGCGAGGAGGCGACGGTGCGAGTTGCGGCGTTGGGGGCTTCCTCCGTCTACATCTCGGCCCGCGCGGGCCAGGAGGGCCGACTCTTCGGCTCGGTTACGAGCTCTGATGTGGCCCGGGCGATCGAGGAGCAACTCGGCGAAGTCGTGGATCGCCACAAGGTCCGCCTGGAGGATCCCATCCGCTCCCTCGGCACGCATCATGTGGAAGTGCACCTCCACGAGGAGGTCAAGGCGACGGTCACGGTGGAAGTGATCGCGCATGAGGAGGAGACCGAGCCTGAGTAAGCCGCCCGCCGGATTTTCAACTTCCCCATTCCGGCGGACTCGCGTAGTGCTCTGGCTCGCAAATTTGGAGTGCTCCACCAGGCTGCCTTAGCGATCCACTACCGATCCACAATCGCAGCCGGGTAACTCACAGCTTTCGGGGCTTGTGACCCACAACGGACCTGCTCTAGCTTGCTCCAGGCAGCGTGTCGGGCGGGGGATGCCAACTTCCCAGTAGCGGGCCTAGGCCTCGCGAAAACTTGTCACACCCCCCTGCTTAAGTGGTCGCGAGACCTCGAGAAAGGCGAAGTTGGCACAAAGAGCGCCGTTGCAGGCAGTGCGGCCCAGCCGGATTCCGCCCCACAACCTGGATGCGGAGCAGTCCGTCCTGGGGGCGATGCTCGAGTCGCGGGACGCCATCTCGAACGTCGTCGAAGTCATTC
The DNA here is from genome assembly GCA_046263155.1 of Actinomycetota bacterium. Classification (GTDB taxonomy): domain Bacteria; phylum Actinomycetota; class CADDZG01; order CADDZG01; family WHSQ01; genus DATADF01. The sequence continues at coordinate 60,241 of JBHELF010000023.1, read as the reverse complement.
CTCCGGATCGGGCCGACGCCTTCTACAAGCCCGTCCACCGTGACATCTACGAGACGATCCTCGAGCTCTACAACCGGGGTGAGGCCGCTGACGCGATCACCGTCGCGGACGAACTGGCCCGGAAGGGCAAGCTCGAGGCGATCGGGGGCAAGCCCTACATCCACGGCTTGCTGGAGGCCTACCCGACGGCCTCGTCGGCCGCCTACTACGCCCGCATCGTCGAGGAGCATGCGCTTCTCCGGCGTCTGATCGAAGCCGGCAACCTCGTGCAGGAGATCGGGTTCTCGATGCCAGAGGACGTGGCCGAGGCGGTCGACCAGGCCGAGGAAACGATCTACGAGGTCGGCAACCGTCGTCTGCGGGACGACCTGCAGCCGATCCGCAAGTTGCTGACGCAGAACATGGAGGCGATCGAGGCCCTCTACGAGCGCGGCGAGAACATCACGGGGGTCGCTTCGGGCTTTGCGGATCTCGACGACATGACGGCTGGTTTTCAGCCCTCGAACCTGATCATCGTAGCCGCTCGACCTAGCCAGGGAAAGTCCAGTCTGTTAAGCGACTTCACTCTGCATGCTTCGCTGCGTCAACAGCAGCCGGTCGTGCTGTTCAGTCTCGAGATGTCGCGTCACGAGGTGACACAGCGATTCCTCGCCTCGGAAGCAAAAGTCGACTTCCAGCGCATCCGTAAGGGCACCCTCCAAGAAAACGACTGGACGCGCCTCTCTTCCGCGCTCGGTCGCCTCGCCGAAGCTCCGATCTACATCGATGACTCGGCCAACATCACGATGATGGAGATCCGCGCCAAATGCCGACGGCTCCGTCAGAAGCATGGACTCGGTCTCATCGTGATCGATTACTTGCAGCTAATGCAGTCGCCGCGCAAGTCCGAGAACCGCCAGCAAGAAGTTTCGGACATCTCACGCAATCTGAAGATTCTTGCTCGCGAATTGGAGGTTCCGGTTATCGCGGCGTCGCAGTTGAACCGAGGTGTCGAGTATCGAGCTGACAAGCGTCCCTTTCTCGGCGATCTTCGCGAATCTGGTGCCCTCGAACAGGACTCGGATCTGGTGATGTTCATCTATCGCGATGAGGTTTACAACCCGGACTCGGAGAAGCGAGGCGAGGCGGAGCTCATCGTTGCCAAGCATCGCAACGGGCCCACCGGTGTCGTTAATCTCGCCTTCATGAACCAATACACGAAGTTCGCGTCGCTTGCGAAGGGCGGCACCTTCTGACGGAACTTCCATCCGTTAGGCGCATCCGCGCCGTCAACAACAGACTGAGGAAGTCACAGGGCGAGTTCGTTCCCAAAACGAAGCTCCCGATAATCGACGAACTGATTCTCACGGTTCTGTCGCAGAACACCTCTGATGTAAACCGCGATCGCGCATATGCCGGGTTACGCGAGAGGTTTCCGACCTGGGAGCAGGTCAGAAGGGCTCAGTCCTCGCATATCGCCGCCGCTATCCGCCCCGGCGGTATTGCCGAAGTCAAGTCCCGACGAATCAAAGCGATCTTGCAGTCGATCTATGACAGCGAGGGATCGCTCGACCTCCGTCGGGTTAGATCGCTATCCGATGCCGAGGCCGTCGACTATCTCTGTGCCCTTCCGGGCGTCGGCCCCAAGACCGCGGCCTGCGTACTCGTCTTTTCGATGGGACGCCCGGCATTCCCGGTCGACACTCACGTTCACAGGGTCGTTCGCCGTCTCGGCTGGGTTCCCGAAAAAGCATCCGCGGAGATGACCCATCAGCTCCTCGGGCCGCGCGTACCACCCGAGATTCGCTACGAGCTTCACATCCATTTGATCGAGCACGGACGCACTATCTGCAAGGCGAACATGCCTCTGTGCTCCCGTTGCCCGCTGCTGGATGTGTGTGTCGCCGGCCCGAAATTTCTGGCCACGGGCCGCGGACGCTAGCTCGGACCGCTCGTTTCAGTCTGCTTCGTCTCCGAAGCAACATCCTCCGGGACTTTCCAGGGTTCGAAGCGCGGCCGCAGCAGGACAGCCGGCAGCAGCACAAACGTGAAGGCCAGATTGCGAATGAGCTCCTTGGGATAGAGCAAGGCCAGCCACCCGAGTGAGAGCATCAAAAGCCCCGTGACGAGAAAGACGGCGTCGACCGGACTCTTGAACGCCAGCGATCGATACACGCCGAGCACCAGCGCGACGAATGCAGCGGTGATGAGTGGGACGGCCGCGGTCCCCAACTGCATGCGGTCAAACGTCTCCATTCCCATCGACGCCGCCATCTGCAGCGTGTCTAACCAGCCGAAGAGGGGCTTGGCCAGATTTCCCTGACCTTGCTGAAACGGAAATTCCCCGAACGTCGCTTTCAAGTACAGGTTCCAACCCACGTACAAGATCGGTCCGAGCGCGAGCGGCGCAACGCGGAGAACCAGCGCGCCGAAGGCCTCTTTCTCCCGTCGCGCCCACATCACCAGTTCCCACAGTCCCAGTCCGATCGGCACCAGGACGAGAGGCTCTTTGACGAAACAGAGGCCGACGATCAGCACGGCTGCGAGCCAGCGCCGACCGCGGATCCAGGCAAGCAACGTTCCCAACAACAGCAGGGTGCCAAGGGGTTCGGCGGTATCCACCGTCACCGCATAGATCAAGCCCGGGTTGAACGCCACCAGGAGACCACCCCAGGGACTCCACCCGAGTTCCTCCGCTAACACGCTCCCGTAATAGGCGGCACCGGCCATGCTCAGCAATCCGATGAGGAGCAGCGCCACAGGAACCAACGAAGCACGCCCTCCGAGGCTCGCCAGCCACGCCACCCAGCCGTAGCCGACATGACCGTAGCGATAGGAGGGTTGATCGATCAGTTCGTGCGCGGCCCCGGTGGCGAACGGATCGAGAGCGTTCGCGTAGAAGTAGACGCCGTCGTAATGCCCGTCCGGGTGCACGAACGCGAACCCGCTATCGGCCTCCTTCGCCAGTTGCGACATGGGCTCGCTGGGCGACATCCGGATCAATGCCGTGACTCTGTAGTGGCGCACCGAAATCGTCACGAGGACGGCCAGCAGGCAAACCAGAAACGCAACGCCGCCACAGATCCAGGCGACGTTGCTTCCGGTTGGGCGTGGATCCGCTCGTTCGTGGACCGACATGAGAGCGGGTGAGGGGAATCGAACCCCCGTCACTAGCTTGGGAAGCTAGTGCTCTGCCATTGAGCTACACCCGCGGCGACGGGCGATTATAGAAGTGCGGAAAGTCAGCCGGCCCATCTCATAGGCTGCAGGGCGTGATCCTCTCGGACCGCGATATTCGCAAGGCCATCGGCGACGGCCGCATCGGCATCGAGCCGTTCGATGAGGCAGACGTTCAGCCCTCCTCGGTAGATCTCCATTGCGATCGCTACTTTCGCGTCTTTCATAACGCGCGCTATCCCTTCATCGACGTCAAGCAGCCGATGGAGGAGCTAACCGAGTCGGTCGAAGTCAAGGCCGACGATACCTTCATCCTGCACCCCGGCGAGTTTGTCCTGGGCTCGACGTTGGAATACGTCAGCCTTCCTGACGATCTGGTCGCGCGACTCGAAGGAAAGAGCAGTCTTGGCCGCCTCGGACTTCTCATCCATAGCACCGCGGGCTTCGTGGATGCGGGTTGGAAGGGGCACCTCACCCTGGAGCTTTCGAACGTCGCCAATCTCCCGATCACGATCTACCCGGGCATGAAGATCGGACAGATCAGCTTCTATGAGATGTCGTCACCTGCAGACAACCCTTATGGGTCAAGCCAAGTCCGATCGAAATATCAGGGACAGCGAGGGCCTACGCCGTCGCGCTTCTTCGAAAACTTCCGGGACTAGCGAGCCCTGTCGGTCGCCGCTCCGGCGCGCGCCGCTTGTTCGGCATCGGGATCGGCCTCTTTATGTCCGTTGCCGTTGTCCTCTTCGGCGGACGACTCAGGGGGCTGGTAGTCCACGGATTCCAGTAGGAGCTGGGCGACATCTCTGACTTTCATCTGCTCGTCGGCATGCCGTTCGGTGATGCCGTCCGACAGCATGATGTTGCAGAAGGGGCAGCCGACAGCGAGCGTGTCGGAGGCGGATGCCAAAGCCTCGTCGGTGCGCTCGATGTTCACCTTCTTGCCCATGTGCTCTTCCATCCACATCCGGCCCCCGCCGGCGCCACAGCAGAATGTGTTGTGTCCGTGCCGATGTAGTTCCTTGTAACTCGTTCCGGGGATCGCCTCGATGACTCCGCGGGCTCCTCGCCACACGTCGTTGTGCCGCGCGAGATAGCACGGGTCGTGGTACGTGATCGCCTTGTCGAGCGGGCCGACGGGCTTCAGCCGTCCCTCGGCGACAAGCTGCGCCAAGAACTCCGTGTGGTGGATCACTTCAAACTTTCCGCCGAACTGCGGATACTCATTGAAGATTGTGTTGAAGCAGTGCGGGCAGATCGTCACGATCTTCTTTGGTTTGTGTTGGTTGAGCTGGTCGACATTCTGCTGAGCAAGCATCTGGAAGATGTACTCGGCCCCCATCCGGCGTGCTGGATCGCCGGTGCAAACTTCGTCTGAGCCCAGCACCGCGAACTTCACGCCGGCCAGCTGCATGAGCTTGGCGAAGTCGTACACCACTTTCTTGTTGCGGTCGTCGAAGGCCCCCGCGCATCCCACCCAGAAGAGAACCTCGGCGTCCGGGGCCTCGGAGATGTGGGGAATCTCCAACGGCTCCTGCTTGGACGTTCCCTTTACCCAGTCAAGACGGGCTTGCGGTGGCGAACCCCACGGGTTTCCGATGGACTCGAGGTTCTGCAGAGCGCTCTGCATCTCGCGCGGGAACCGGGACTCGCTCATTACGAGATTGCGCCGCATGTCGATGATGGCATCGATGTGTTCGATGTTCACCGGACATGCCTGCACGCATGCGCCACAGGTCGTGCAGTCCCAAATGACTTCGTCCTCGACGACGTCGGGGTTCAGGGACGGCAGCTCGGCCTTCGCGGCCGCGAGGGCGTCGTCACTCTTGTCCCACGCCTTCAGCAGGCCCGGTCCCTGCTCGAAGAGGTGATCCCGCAGATCCATTATCAGGAGCTTCGGCGAGAGCGGTTTTCCCGTATTCCACGCCGGGCACTGGGATTGGCAGCGTCCGCACTCGGTGCACGTGTAGGTATCGAGGAGCTGCTTCCAGCTCAGATCGGTGAGCTTGGCCGCGCCGAGAACATCGTCCTCCGACATCGCCTCGATGTCGAGGTGCATTGGCTTCAGCGCACCCTTCGGTCGTTCGGATGTGAAGAGGACGTTCAGACCCGAGGTGATGATGTGGAGATGCTTGGAGTACGTCAGATACACGAGGAAACCGAGAATGATCAACGAGTGCCACCACAGAAAAACCGCGTCGATGGCCTCGCGAGCTGAAAGCGATAAGCCCTGAAGCAGTCCCGCGGTTGCGTCCGACGCGGGCGTCCAACGCGTGTCATAGGGAAAGTGCCCGAGCGAGATTTCCGAGGCCCGGGTGAACAAGATCGTGATCATGATGCCCGCGATCGCGATCAAGATGTAGTCGGCTTCCTTCAGGTGCGAGCCTCTGAAGCGCCCGGGACGTTGAACCTTGCGAATCCCGAAGGCAAGGGCGATTCCGACTAGAACGGCGACGACAAAGAAGTCCTGGATCAAGCCGAGAGGCCCCCAATTGCCGATGAGGGGAAGGTGGAAACCCTCCTGGTAGACGGCCCCAAAAGCCTCCACGATCGTCGTGAACAGGATCACGAAACCCCAGAAGATAAAGAAATGCATGACTCCGGGAAGAGTCCACTGCAGCAATTTGCGCTGTCCCAGAACGACGACGAGCTGATCCTTTAGTTTGCGGCCCCAGTTACGGGGGACTCGCTCGTCGCGAGCTCCCAGCACGAGCATCATCGTGAGCTGCAGCGCCCGGCGCGCAAAGACCGATAGGGAGATGAGGATCAGAAGCGTCATCACGCCCTTCTCGATCATCGGCGTCTCCCTGTCATTGGAGGTGAAGCCACTACCGGTCCAACGCGACGGCAGTATAGGTCGGCGAAGAAGCGCTACGAAGGAGGCATTTTCACCGATGAGCGCGCGAGTGCAGGTCGGTGCCGACTCGGTTTCGACCCTGATCGATGGAGCCACGAACTCGAAGTCCCTTCTCGTCTTGGGTCATGGGGCCGGAGCCGGGATGGATTCAGACTTCATGAGAACGATGGCGCAAGCGCTCGCGGCTCGCGGCGTCTTGGTGTGGCGATTCAACTTCCTCTACTCGGAGCTCGGACGGCGAGCGCCCGATCGCCAGCCGGTGCTGGAATCCACTTTTTCCGCGGTGCTCGAGGCCGCCTCAGAAGGATTCAACGGGCGAATCCTGTTGGGAGGTAAGTCTCTCGGCGCGCGCATCGCCTCTCATCTCGTTGCCGGAGGACGTGAGGTGAGCGGCCTTGTTTTCCTCGGCTATCCACTGCATCCGCCGGGTAGGCCCGAACGGATGCGGGACGAGCACCTCTACGAGATAAAGGCGCCCATGCTGTTTGTAGAAGGGACGCGCGATCCGTTCTGCCCGCTGCCCACCCTGGAGCGAGTCATGGCCCGTCTGGCATCCCCCACGCTCGTGGTCGTCGAGGACGGAGACCATTCGCTGCGCGTGCGCAAGGCGTCTGGGCGCTCGACGATTGATGCGTGGCAGGAAGCCGCCGACGAGGTCGCGACCTGGATCGAGAACCTGCCTCGCTAGCTCCTCAATATCCGGGTGGTGGAGGAGGTGGGGGCGACTGCATCACGTGTTCCGCCGGCGGCGGCGGCATCTCTGCGGCAGCGATCTGGGTGGCCGCCTCGGCCGCGAAATCGTCCCCACCGAGGCCGAGCGACCGAAGCGCGGCAATCCGGGCGTCCAGCGAAGGGTGCGTGTCGAACAGCCGGTTCAACCAAGCTCCTTGACGTGATGTGCCGCGCCTCCCCGGGGCCGCCTGACGGGCGATCGGCGACTCGATCCACAGATGGGCGGTTGCACGGCTGGCGGTCCGCACAACGGTGTGGTCATCGCGCAGCTTCTCCAGCGCGCTGATTAAGCCGGGCGGGTATCGCGTGAGAAACGCGCCATCGACGTCGGCCAAGAATTCCCGTTGGCGCGAGATGGCGAACTGCAAGAGTTGGGCGAAGATCGGGCTGAGCGCGAGCAGGATTATTCCGATCAAGGCCAGCGGTGCTCCCAGCTTGCTGTCGCGGTCTCCGGCGCCCCACCACATCGCTCTCATCATCCAGTCCGCGAGGAGGACGATCACCCCTACCAGAGTGACCGCGAGAGTCATGACCAGCGTGTCGCGATTTTTCACGTGCGAGAGCTCGTGCGCGATAACGCCCTCCAGCTCGGCGCGGTCCATGCGGGCCAGGAGGCCTCGAGTGACTGCGATGGCGGCATGTTCCGGGTCTCGACCCGTAGCGAAGGCATTGGGGGCCGTGTCCTCGATGACATAAACCCGCGGCTTGGGAATGCCGGCCGCGAGTGAGAGTCCTTCAACGATGTTGTGGAGTTGCTTGTATGTGTACTCGTCAGCGGGTTGAGCGCGGCTCATTCGCAGCGCGATCTTGTCGGAGTTGTAGTAGGCCCCCCAGGTCATGAGCAGCGCGAAGCCCACCGCGCCGACGAGTCCCCAGTACCCGAACCCCGTGAGCTCTCCGAAGAACCAACCCAGCGCGACGACCAAGACGACAAAGACACCGATCAACGCCCACGACTTGCGGACGTTTCCGGCGATACGGTCGTACACGGCGGCCTATCCGGGCCGGCTTCTATCGACCGGGACTAACTCCTTTGCTCTGGTACCGACGCGGGCGGCTGCGTGGTCGCGGCGGGGGGCTGGGCGGGCGGAGTTACGGCCGGAGGCTGTCCCGAGAAATCGACACGCACCGGTTCGCGCGCGGCATCCTCGGTCTCGAAGTACGGCTTGGGCCGGAAGCTGAAAGCACTCGCGATCACGTTTGACGGGAAGGACTCAAGCGAGTTGTCGTACGCGAGCACGCTCTCGTTATAGAACTGGCGCGAAAACGCGATTCGACCCTCGGTTCCGGTTAGTTCTTCCTGTAGGGCGAGAAAGTTTTGGTTCGCCTTCAGATCGGGATAGGCCTCCGCAACGGCGAATAGCTGACGCAATGTCTGGGTCAGCATGTTTTCCGCCTGGGCCTGTCCCTCAACACCCTGCGCGGCGACGGCCTGGCCTCGGGCCCTGATCACGGCCTCGAGAGCGTTCCGCTCGTGCGCCGCGTAGCCCTTGACCGTTTCGACCAGATTGGGAATCAAGTCGTGCCGCCTTCGCAGCTGCACCTCGATCTGCGACCAGGCAGCATCGATTCGGTTTCGAAGTTTGACGAGTCGGTTGTAGCTACCGACAAGCCACAGTATGAGAAGCACGACCACGCCGAGAACGATCCAGGCGAGGGCATCCATGAGAGCCTCCTTGTGTTGATCTGTCTGGGGGACAGATTACGCAGCCGGGGAACACCTGACTAGTAGGCTGCGGCCGATGAAAATTTCGATCGAGTATTGCGCCCAATGAGGGTACGCGCCTAGAGCCGTCGGTCTGACGGAGCGGATTCTCTCGGAGTTTGAGTTCGACATCTCCGACATAACGCTGATCCCCTCCCGGGGAGGCGCCTTCGAGGTGGTCCTGGGAGATGACCTGATCTATTCGAAGAAAGAAACGGGGCGCCACGCCGAGCCCGACGAGATATTGAAGAACCTGCGCGCGAAGATCCGTTAAACCGCCTGGAGCATCTCGCTGAGTTCAAAGGCCAGATCCAGGGTTTGGCGGGCGTTCAAGCGAGGATCGCAGAGAGCCTCGTAGCGGCGATCCAGGTGGTGGTCGAGCACGGCCTCGGCCCCCCCGAGACATTCCGTGACGTCCTCATGCGTGAACTCCAGATGCACGCCTCCCGGAGTTGTTCCCTCGGCTTGGTGAATGGCGAAGAAACCCTTGATCTCGGCCAATATGTCATCGAAGCGGCGGGTCTTCTTCCCCGATTCGGTAACGAACGTGTTCCCGTGCATGGGATCACAAACCCAGACGACGTGGTGGCCTTGATCGCGTACTGACCTGACGAGCTCGGGCAGAACGTCGTGCACGTGCGCAGCGCCGAACCGCGTAATAAACGTAAGTCTGCCCGGCTCTCCGTCTCGACCGAGGCGCTTGCACAACTCGTTTACCTCCTCCGGCGTTGCACTGGGACCCAGCTTCACCGCCACCGGGTTCTCGATCCCGGAGATGAACTCGATGTGAGCGCCGTCCGGCTGACGTGTTCTCTCTCCCACCCACAAAAGGTGCGCGGAACAGCAGTACCAATCGCCGGTCAGGCTGTCGCGCCGAGTCAGGGCCTCTTCGAATCCCAGCAGCAAAGCCTCGTGCGAGGTGTACAGGTCAACCTGATGAATCGGAGAATCGGGACCGAGATCGATTCCGCTCGCGGCCATGAAGCGCAAAGCTCCCTCGATCTGACGCGCGATTGTCTCGTAACGACGACCTTGACTGCTGTTGGCTACGAACTCCTGATTCCAGGCATGAATCTCCCGAAGGTCTGCAAAGCCACCCTTCGTGAAGGCGCGTATCAGATTCAGGCTGGCAGCCGATTGGTGGTAGGCCTGCAGAAGCCGCGCGGGGTCCGCCCGGCGGGCGTCGGTGTCGAAGAGGGTGTCGTTCACCGAGTGGCCCCGGAAGCTTGGAAGATCTCCTTTCTCCGTTCGCTCCAGTGCGGAGGAGCGCGGTTTGGCAAATTGACCGGCAATGCGACCGACCTTCACCACGGGCAGGCCCGCGGCATAGGTCAATACGACCGCCATCTGCAGGATGATCTTCAGGCGGTCCCGTATGGCATCTGCCGAGAACTCGCTAAACGATTCTGCGCAATCACCCGCCTGCAGCATGAAGGCTTCGCCGCGGGATACCCGGGCGAGCGACTCCTTAAGGGCCCGAGCCTCTCCCGCGAACACCAGCGGCGGCAGGGCGGCGAGGGCGCGCAGGGTCTCTTCGAGCGCGTCTGGGTCGGGCCACTCGGGTTGCTGAGCCGCGGGAAGCTCGCGCCACGACGAGGGACTCCAGCTCTCCATCAAACAATGCTCGCACGGCGGCTGGATGAATGGTTTTGGGCGGGCGGGCGGCCACTGAAACCGAGGCGGGAAGAAATGAAAGAAGGAGTGAAAGGATCGGGGCATGAAGACGCGGGGCTTGGTCGGGATCGAGGAGATCGAAGCAGCCCGGGTTCGGCTCGCCGACGTCGCCGTCCAGACTCCACTCGATCGCTCCCGGGCTCTGTCTGAACTCGTTGGTGGCGCAGTTTTCGTCAAGTGCGAGAACCTTCAGCGAACGGGCTCATTCAAGATCCGTGGCGCCTTCAACCTGATCGCTCAGCTCGATTCGCCCTCTCGCGCCCGCGGTGTCGTGGCAGCTTCGGCGGGCAACCACGCGCAAGGCGTCGCCTTGGCGGCGACGCTTCAAGACACGCGCTCCACCGTGTTCATGCCGGCCGCAGCTTCACTGCCCAAGATCGAAGCGACCAAGCGTTACGGCGCCGAGGTGATATTGACGGGAAAGGATTTTGGAGAGGCCTTCGACGCGGCCGTTGCCCACGCGCAGAAAGAGTCGGCGGTCTTTGTTCATCCTTTCGACCATCCCCATGTGATCGCCGGTCAGGGAACGATCGGATGCGAGATAGCGGAGAGCTTGCCGTCGGCGCGAAGTTTCGTCATCCCGGTGGGTGGCGGCGGCCTGATCTCCGGCATATCGGCCGCCCTTCGAGCGCTCGTCCCGGAGGCCAGAATCGTCGGCGTGCAGGCGAAAGGCGCGGCGTCATTCCCGCCCTCCTTGGCTCAGGGATCGATCGTCAGACTGGATGAAATGAGCACGATCGCCGACGGGATTGCGGCGAACGCGCCGGGAGAGCTAACTCTTGAACACGTCAGCCAACTCGTAGACGACGTCGTCACGGTCTCGGAGGAGGCTCTGGCCGAGGCCCTCGTATTCAGTATCGAGCGCATGAAACTCGTATTGGAGCCGGCGGGGGCCGCGGGTGTGGCCGCGATCCTGTCCGAGCAGACGGATCTCGAGCCACCCGTGGTAGTCCTCTTATCCGGCGGGAACATCGATCCGCTGCTGCTCCTGCGCGTAATCCGTTTCGGACTAGGGGCGAGCGGGCGCTACTTCGCTTTTCACACGCGCCTGGCCGACAGTCCCGGTGAACTCCACCGACTATTGGGTCTCATCGCCGGACTGGGGGCCAACGTCGTCGGTGTCGAGCACCGCCGCGAGGGAGTCGGTGTTCGCCTCGACGAAGTCGACGTCGCCGTTCAGGTTGAAACGCGCGGCCGAGCGCACATCGAGGAACTCAGGCAACAGCTTGAGCACGCCGGCTACAAGCTCTCTCCGATCTAGTCGACCGGCGCTTTCGGTGCGGCGGCGACGCCAATAAGAGCTGCGATGAGAGCGATTCCCGCCGCGACGGCGGCGAGGACAAGACCGAGCCCGGGATCGACCTCTCCGATCCGGTCTAGGCGGCGTGTCAGATCCGATGTGGGCCGAGAGATGCTTCGAAAATCGGCTATGACGATGCCACCAAGTACGACGGCTACCCCAAACGCGAGCCAGCCGTAGGAGCTGCGTGCCGTTCGGATGAGCAGCACTCCGGCCACGACCAGGATCGCCGCCGCGAGGATCGCCCACCATCCATCAGCTAGTCCTAACCACCCTCCGGGAATATCGACGCCGCGTAGAGGTTCCGCTCGGTCTGACTGGGCGGGGGGAATGGTCGCAGGAAGCCGGCCGATGGATGCCCAATCGAGGAAAGCGCCGGCAACCGCAAGTCCGGCCGCCGCGATCAGTCCAATCGCTGCAACGACGCGGGCACGGGCAAAGTAGTCACCCGACGCTCGTTCCATCGACGTTAGCGTATTCGCATGCCTACGAGGCGCCGATGCGCGATGTTCTTTCATGCTCATCCCGACGATGAATCATCGAAGGGATCCGGCACGATGGCGCGTTACGCGAGCGAAGGCGTTCGCGTCATTCTGGTGTGCGCCACACGCGGAGAGGAGGGTGACATCCTCAACCCGCGCATGGATCGACCCGGCATCAAGGAGCGGATGCCGGAGATCAGGGAAGCGGAGCTCGAAACCGCCTGCGACCTCCTGGGGGTCGAGCGCATCTACCAGCTCGGTTATCGCGATTCCGGAATGCCGGGCTCGGCCGCTAACGAGCATCCCGACGCCTTCTGGAACGCGCAGCCGACGGAGGCAGTGGGTCGACTGGTTGAGATCATCAGGGCCGAGCGACCGGATGTCTTCGTCTGCTACGACGAGTCGAAGGGATACGAACATCCCGACCATGTCCGCGTGCACCAATGGGGCACGAAAGCTTTTGAGGAGGCAGGGGATGGTGACAAATATGCAGGCTCGGGCGCTCCGTGGGCTCCGGCAAAGCTTTATTACTTCGCGACCTTCAGCAGAGCCCGGATGCAGAAGCTGCACGACGCCGCTCTGGCCGAAGGAATCGAGAGTCCCTATGCGGGCTGGATCGAGAACTGGGACTCGATTGGTTTCGGAGAGCCCACGATCACGACTCGAATCGATGTTCAGGAGTTCATAGAGGTTCGTAGCAAGGCCCTTCTTGCCCACGCCACTCAGATCGACCCGGATAGCTTTTGGTTCGCGATCCCCGACGAGCTTCAGGCGAAGGTCTATCCGTGGGAGGACTACACGCTCGTCGAATCCCGCGTGTCCACAGACTTGCCCGAGGATGACCTCTTCGCCGGATTGTGAGCTCCCAGCCCGGCAAAGACCAGGGCGGACAGCACAAACACCAGACCGAGGGATCTGGCCGATGCAGCCGTCAGCGCAACACCGGCAAATGTCTGATCCGGTCCCAAAGGATCGATCAGAATCTCGCCGATCCGTAAGGTCAGCCATCCGATGAGCAGGCCGACCACAGACGCAAGCAACATGGGACCCGGTGCACTCCTGACGGATGCGACGAAGTCGCCGGCGTTCGAGCGTGCGTACCGCCATGAGTCCAGCACCTCGGGATCTCCGCCCTCGGCGTCTACTTCATACACACGACGCGTTGCGCCATAGGCCAAAGGCAACAGGCCCAGCTCGAGGAGGGTGAGCGCCAGCAGGCTGAGGCGGGCATTCCGTAGGTCGGCCCGTCCCACCCCGCGTACCTCCCGGAATTCTGGAAACTGTCTTATGTCGGAGTGAAGTTCTCTAACCGCGAGCACGGCCCTGAAGGCATACGAATGGGCGATATGGAGTGGGCAGGCCACCAGCGCGTAGATCAGGAACAATGTGGCGAGATTTCGTAGCGCGAAGCTCCAGGCGCGATCCAGCATTCGTGAATTGTGGCCTGCACTTAGGGTTTTCGCGTGCGAATCCTGCTGTGGCATGGATACCTGCTTCGCGATTCGGGCTCGAATATCTACACGGCCAATGTGGCCAGGCATCTGCGGCGGCTCGGTCACGACGTCCTTCTCCTCTGCCAAGAGCGGAGGCTGGAGGGGCTGGACTTCATCGACGACGAGGGCGAGCTTCGGGCGGACAGTTATCCCTTCGAGCGGGAGCCTGGCGAGGCAGCGCGCTGTCGCCTCGCCCGTCCCTGGATCGGAGATTTGCTGCCGGTTTACGTCTTCGACGAGTACGAGGGATTCCTCGCAAAGACATTTACGGAGTTGGATGACTTCGAACTCGAGCGATATACCGAACTAAACGTCGAGGCATTGACGACCGCGTTAAAGGCTCATCGCCCGGAGGCGGTGATCGTCGGCCATGAGGTGATGGGCCCGTTCATAGCGAGCAAGGCTCGTGCGGCAACCGGTCGCCGTTATGTGGTCAAGCTCCACGGGAGTGCTCTCGAGTACGCGGTCAAGCGTCAGAGGCGTTACCGCGAGTTCGCGCACGTCGGTCTCGGTGCGGCACACCGAGTCGTGGGCGGAAGTAAGTACATGATCCGGGCTGCAGCAGAACTGATTTCCGGTTGGGAGTCGCGCGGTGTCGTGGTCAATCCCGGCTGCGACACCGATCTCTTCGTCCCGGCGGAGCGGTCGCGGGAGACCCGACCCACGATCGGTTTCGTCGGGAAGCTGATCGAGGCCAAAGGCGTGCACAACCTGCTCCGCGCGTTGCCAACGCTGCGAATGAAGCAGCTGAGCGTTGTCATCGTCGGCGGCGGCTCGGATGCCAGCTGGTTCCGTCGATTGTGGAGCGAACTCGCCAGCGAGAGTTCCGAGATTTCCGTCGAGTTCACCGGGGCGCTGGGGCATGCCCCCCTGTCGAGGCTTCTCGCCACGTTCGATGTTCTGGTCGCGCCCTCGGTGGTTCCGGAGGCTTTCGGCATGGTCGTTGCCGAAGCGGCCGCGTGCGGCGTTCTACCGATCGTTCCCGACCATTCCGGAATCGCCGAGGCCGGTGCCCAAGTAGAGCAGGCGATCGGTCGTCCGGGGTGGTTGACATTCGATTCGCGAGAACCCGTCGAGGGAATAGCGAGTGCGATCGACCGTGTATTGGCCGAGCCCTTGGGGGTTCGAGCAGGCCTAGAGAAGCGCGCAGTGGATTTCGCTCGCGCGGAATGGTCTTGGGAGGCGGTGGCGGGCAAGCTGCTCGATGTGGCGACGTAGTCACCATTAGGCTGGCCGGCGATGGAGCCGTACACGACCTCCGGCGACGAGAATCGCATGCGCTGGGATGGTCGGTCACCCGGTTTCATGGAGATCTGGTACGCGACCCTTCATCACCGCAGGACGGGGGCCGGAGCATGGTTCCGGTACACGATTACTTCGCCGAGGGCCGCTTCCCATCCGCCGTTCTGTGAACTTTGGGCTTTCTATTTCGACCCGGAAGGCAAGCGCTCTTTTAGCGGGAAGCAGCGATTCTCCATCGATCGACTCGGGTCGCAACCGGGACGTGACGATGGGGCTCTCGTCCGGATCGGCGATGCCTGGCTAACCGAGAACCACCTCGAAGGCCTCGTCAGTTTCGGGGAGAGAACCCTGCAGTGGTCACTTGATTTCGAGCCTCAAAGCAGTTGCTTTCAACACCTGCCGGCGCAGATTCGCGATCGGGTCGCCGGGCGTGCATCGACTCTCTGTTCCCCCAACCTCTCCGTCCCTTTCTATGGGGCGATCGAGCTCGACGGAGAGACCCTTGAACTCGAGGGGGACCCGGGTTCGCAGTCGCACCGTTGGGGTCGAGCTCACGCGCGCTCGTGGGCGTGGGCGCACTGCTCGGTTTTTGACGACGGTGCAGCCGCGATATTCGAAGGTCTCGCGGCGGTGCCGAGTCTGGGCCCTCTTCCTTCACCCACCGTCACGTTTCTGTACCTGGAGTACGAAGGTGAATCTTTGGGATTCAACGATCTCCGCCAGGCCCTCGGAGCACGGAGCCGCTTCGAACTGCCCACGTGGGCCTTCACCGCGAAGAACGAGTCTTGGAAGATCGCCGGTGCGGCTCGGGTTCGCCTGGATCGCACAGTGCAGGTGCGCTACCACGACCCCGATGGATCGCCGCGTTTCTGCGCGAACTCCGAGCTCGGCGACTTGGCAATCGAGCTGTACCGGCGAGACGACGGGGTATGGCGTCACCATGCGAGCCTGACCGCATCGGGCACTGCCGCCGCGGAGTTCGGCAAGCGCGAGCGATTCCTGGACCTAGAGCTCTCCTTCTGAGGGCCGTGTTCGCATCTTCTTGATCGCGCCGCGTCGCCGTTTCTGGTTCAGACGCCGTTCGACCGCTCCCGAAGTCGGCTTCGTGGCAACTCTCCGAGCGGCGGGGCGCAACGCCTCTTCGACCATCTCGGCAAGCCGACCCAACACGGCGGTTCGGTTACGCAGCTGTGAGCGGTATCTGTCGCTGGACAGGCGAAGAGCGCCCGACGAGTCGAGCCTCTTAGCGAGGCGGCTCAAAACGCGTTCGCGTTGACGCGGTCCAAGCGCACGCGATGTCTCCGGAACCCAGCGGAGGTCCACCCGGGTGGCTGCCTTGTTGGCGTGTTGGCCTCCAGGGCCTCCGGAGGTCGAGAACTTGAATTCAAGCTCGTCATCGGGAATCGAAACGGAACGAGTGACGCGCAGGGGCGTCATTGCTTGAGAGCGGCGGCCAAATCGGAGGGAGTGGACACCGGTGCTTTGCATACCCCCCGGCGACAGACGTAGGCGGTGCTCCTCCCGTTCGATCGTGCGCGGTGCTCCAGCAGCGGTACCTCTTCTGCCGAGGAGGCGTCGGGCGCAACTATGAGGACCTTGTTGGGGATGAAACGACGCCGGACCTCGTTCAGCAGCGAGTCCGTCTCGTCCGATCCGAGATTACCGACGATTACGATCTCGAGCGGTTCCGACGTGTAGAAATCAACGGCCGATAACAAATGCCCGAACCCCAGCGGTGCTCGTGCTGCCTGGTGGCGGGCAAGCCGCAAGCATTCGAGCGCCGTCTGCGCGTAGGTATCGGCACCGGTGAAAAGAGCAAGTCGCTGAAGCTCCAAGGCGAAGATCGAGTTCGCGGAGGGCATGGGGCCGTCGAAGAGGTCTTTGGGCCTGACCACCAACGCCTCTGCATCCGAGCCCGTACTAAAGAAGCCTCCGTTCTCTGGGTCGCCGAACAGTCGAATGGCCTCATCGGCCGTCCAGCGCGCGAATCGCAGCCACTCCAAATCGAAGGTCGCTTCGTAGAGAGTCAGCGAAGCTTCGAGCGTGGCCGCGTAATCCTCGCTGTAGGCGCGATGGCGGACGAGGCCGTCCCGGTACGACCGCATCAGGCGGCCGTCGACGATGAGGGTGCTGCGGATGAACTCGAGCGTCCCCCGCGCGGCATCGAGCCAAGCTCGCTCGCCGAGGATCACTGCGGCCTCCGCCAAGGCGCCCGCGGCCATGGCATTCCAGCAGGCAATCACCTTCGTGTCGGCAGCCGGGCGCTCGCGCAGAGCCCGGCGCGCGAGGAGCGCCCGGCGGGCCCTTTCGCGTGCCTCGGGATCGGCCTCGTCTAGCGACCCGGCGAATATCGGAATGTTCGAGCCCTCAAAGTTCCCCTCCGGGGTGATGCCCCAGTACGCAATCGCTAGGGGAGCGTCGCTCCCTGCGACCTCGGTTACCTCGTCCAGCGACCAGACGTAGAAGCGACCTTCTTCGCCCTCGGAGTCCGCATCCAAGGACGAATAGAAGCCTCCCGCGGGGTCCTGCATCTCGGCGAGCAACCAGTCAACCGTGTCGCGCACTACTTGTCTGAAGCGCTCCTCGCCGGACGTCTGCCACGCCCGCGCATAGACCCGCAGGAGCAACGCGTTGTCGTAGAGCATCTTTTCGAAATGCGGAACGATCCATTCACGATCCACGGCGTAACGGTGGAAGCCGCCGAGCAGTTGGTCGAACATGCCCCCCGCCGCCATCCGTGTGAGTGTGGTGAGGAGCATTTGCTCGGCCTCGGGTCGTCCGCGTCTTTCCAGCCGAGACAGAAACTCAAGAGTGGGCGCCTGCGGAAACTTGGGAGCGCCGCCAAACCCTCCGTGTAGCGAGTCAAAGCTCCCCTCGAGTACCGAAGCCGCCTCATCGAGGACGGCCGCGTCGATCGGGTCGCTGCTGACCTGGAGCCGCGCGACTACTCCGATGTGATCCAGCAGCACCCGGCTCTGTTGCTCGACCTCGCCTCGGCGGTCCACCCAAGCGTCCGCAACGGCCTGCAGAACCTTGCGAAACGAAGGCATTCCGTAACGGTCCTCCGGGGGGTAATACGTGCCTCCGTAAAAAGGTCGGGCCTCAGAGTCGAGGAATACCGTCATGGGCCATCCGCCATGACCCGTCATGGCTTGCACGGCCTCCATGTAGATCGCGTCGATGTCGGGCCGCTCTTCACGGTCGACCTTGATGCAGATGAAGTCGCGGTTCATCAGCGCTGCGGTATCGGGATCCTCGAAGGATTCCTTTTCCATCACGTGACACCAGTGGCAAGCGGCGTAGCCCACCGACAGAAGAATCGGTTTGTTCTCAGAACGCGCGCGGTCTAAGGCCTCCGGCCCCCAGGGGTACCAGTCGACCGGGTTGTCCCGGTGCTGCAAGAGATAGGGACTGGTCTCGTCGGCCAGGCGATTTGCCACGCCCCTATCTTCGCGGCCCGGCAAGCTTGGCGAGGACGTGCTCAGACACTAGCTTTAGGCGATGAGCGCGCTTGCCTATTTATTGCCTCCGCTATCCGGGGCGATTGCTTTCTTTACTGGATCGAGCGGCGACACGCGTTTCCACGGGCTGCAATCAGTCTTCCTGGGAGTAGCGTGGCCGCTGCTTCTGTACGTGGCTAGCGTCGCCTCCCGCGTTGCGACAAGCGCGGTTTTTGTGGCGGGTCTGAGCTTGTGGCTTGTTCTATTGGTAGCGACCGCTCGCGGCAAAAAGATGCGGCTGCCCCTAGTCGGCCCTTTCTGCGAGCGTGTTGCCGG
The DNA here is from genome assembly GCA_046263155.1 of Actinomycetota bacterium. Taxonomy (GTDB): domain Bacteria; phylum Actinomycetota; class CADDZG01; order CADDZG01; family WHSQ01; genus DATADF01. The sequence continues at coordinate 41,824 of JBHELF010000023.1, read as the reverse complement.
CTTTACGGACGCGCCGTGAAACACATCCGACACGTGGTGGCCGTCGCGCCGTTGACGGCGCCGCAGGACGGACACTTCCAGAAAGCTCCGGCCCCCGCTTGCTCTCCGGCAAGCACCGCCGATGGCGCGGCAGCGGTCCCGGCCGCCGCGGCGGTCCCGGTTCCAGCGACTCCGCCGGGCGGAGCGGCTACCCATTGGCCCGTGCCCTCGTCGTACACGAGAAGCTCGGTACCGCGCCGGAACCACCAGCGCCCATCGCGCTCGAACGGTTGATCCTGGGGCTCGGCCCCCGCGGCCGGCGCGGCAGCGGTCGCCACCGGCTGTGCCGCGGCAGGGGCGACCTGGGCAGCGGGCGTGGGAGCAGCTGCGGCTATCGGTTGGGGAGCGGGTTCGTACTGCGCAGTGGACGTCACCATGGGGGCGGCCGCGGTGCTCTCGGCAGGGGCCGCCTGGGACATGCCTCCGGACTTCCGGATTGCTGCTACGGCGGAGTAGATGAGAAGTGCAACCAGGAGGATGAGCCCAAGAAGGCCCAGCGTGAGCATCTGAAACAGGTCGGCGTCGATCATCCGGTTCCCCCTTCATCCTCGCAGCGCCGCTTGCGCCGCGCCAGAACCGCTTACATGATGCCTAACTTTGTAGAATCCCGCCGGACGAGGAGCGGATTTGCGATCCGGTCCGCCCAAAGGAGCCGTTCACTGTGGCAGTTATCAAGACGATCGATCTTGTAGGAGTCTCCTCCGAGTCGTGGCGCGACGCGGCTAATCAGGCGCTGGCCGAAGCAGCTCGAACGATTCGGGGCATCAACGGCATGGACGTGCTCGAAACGTCATGCAATGTGTCGGACGGAAAGATCACCGAGTACCTGACGCACGTCCGCATTAAGTTCCGAATCGAGCGATAGTGCCCGGAATCGCCCTGGTCGGCATCCAGTGGGGCGATGAAGGAAAAGGCAAGGTAACCGACCTTCTCGCCGAGAAAACAGACTTCGTAGTCCGCTATCAGGGCGGTAACAACGCCGGGCACACGATCGTTGTGGGAGGGGAACGCTACGCGCTTCATCTAGTTCCCACCGGCGTTCTCTACGAGCACTGCACTCCCGTGATAGCTGCGGGCGTCGTGGTAAATCCCCAGGTCCTGATCGAGGAGATGGAATCCCTTGAAGCTCGCGGCATCGACACGGGCAAGCTGCTGCTCTCGGGTAACGCTCACTTGATCATGCCCTACCACCTCGAGCTCGATCGCGTGACCGAGCGGCGTCTCGGGAACAACCGACTGGGCACCACCAAGAGAGGGATCGGCCCGGCGTACGCGGACAAAGCCGCGCGCATAGGTCTGCGAGTCCAAGATCTTCTAGATGAAAAGATCTTTTCTCAAAAGCTGGAGATCGCCCTAAAAGAGAAAAATCTTCTCCTAACGCGCGTCTACGGCCGGCTCCCATTGGATAAGGACGCGATCCAACAGGAATACGCCGCGTATGGTGACCGGCTTCGCTCGCACATAACCGATACGGCTTTGATAATTCAGAAAGCCCTGGACGAACAGAAGACGGTGCTTTTTGAAGGTGCCCAGGCGACGATGCTCGATCTGGACCACGGCACCTATCCCTACGTGACCTCGTCGAACCCGGTGGCGGGGGGAGCCTGTGCCGGCGCGGGCGTCGGACCGCGGGACATCGAGCGAATCATCGGAATCTCGAAGGCTTATTGCACACGCGTGGGGGCAGGACCATTCCCCTCGGAGGCGGATCCCGCCGACGGAGAGATCCTGGTCGAGACGGGACAGGAGTACGGGACGACGACGGGTCGCAAACGTCGGTGCGGCTGGTTCGACGCGGTCGCCGCGCGCTATGCCGCCCGTATGAACTCCCTGACCGAACTGGTCGTGACGAAACTCGACGTGCTCTCGCAATTTGAGACGATCAAAGTGTGTATTGCCTACGAATTCGAAGGCCGACGGTATGAAGAGTTCCCGCCGCATCAGACGATCTTCAATAAGTGCCGGCCCGTTTATCGGGAGCTGCCGGGATGGTCATCCTCTATATCGTCGGCCCGTTCGCACGACGAGCTCCCCGCGCAGGCGGTCAGCTATTTGGAGACGATCCAGGAGCTGGTTGATGTGCCCGTGACGTGGGTATCCGTAGGGCCGCGGCGCGACCAAGTCGTGCTCTTTGCCGAGAGCAAGAAGCGCGCTCGGGCAATGAAGACCGCCTCTTGAAGACCCTTCTTCTCGGGTCTGGCGGCCGGGAGAGTGCGCTCGCATGGGGCTTGAGCCGCTCCACGGTGGTTACACAGCTCTACGCGCTGCCCGGCAATCCCGGCATGGCCGATTTCTGCGAACTCTTTGCGGGCGACCCGGCAGATTCAGAGGCGGTGCTCGACGTGTGCCGCCGAACGGGGAGCTCCCTTGTCGTAATCGGCCCGGAAGCACCTTTAGTGGCTGGTATCGGCAACGCATTGCGAACGGAGGGAATCGCCGTCTTTGGCCCTGATGCGGACGCGGCGCGCCTGGAGGGGTCGAAGTCATTCTCCAAGCAGCTGATGGACGAAGCCGCGGTCCCAACGGCGGCTTGGCGCCGCTGCCAAAGCACGGACGAGGCGATCGACGCGTTGGAGGCTTTCGGGCCGCCCTACGTTGTTAAAGCCGACGGCCTCGCGGCGGGCAAGGGGGTGACTGTGACCGAGAACCATGCCGACGCGGTAGAGGCCGTACGCGATCGCCTTGAGCGCGGCGCCTTTGGGGAAGCCGGGTCCACGGTCGTTATCGAGGAACATCTAGAGGGCCCCGAACTCTCGTTGATCTGCTTCACGGACGGTCGGCATTTCGTCGCTTGCGAGCCGGCCCAGGACTTCAAGCGCGCACTTAATGGAGACGCCGGACCGAACACCGGAGGTATGGGCGCGTACAGTCCCGTGCCTGAATGCCCCCCCGGTGCGGCCGACTCCATCGCTGCCGAGATCCTGGAGCCGATGATCCGCGCCCTCGCCACCCGGGGTACCCCCTTCGTCGGGGCCCTCTACGCCGGTCTCGCTCTTACGAGCAAGGGGCCTAAGGTTGTGGAGTTCAACGCTCGCTTTGGAGATCCCGAGACCCAAGCCTTGATCCCCCGGATGACCAGCGACCTTGGAGAGCTCTGTTGGGCGACGGCGACCGGGCAGCTGGAAGGGGCGAAGCTGGACTGGACGCCGAAGGCCTGTGTAACGGTGGTGCTTGCCTCCGGGGGCTATCCCGGGGCATATCGAACGGGGGTGCCCATCACGGGTCTCGATGCCGCAAGCGCGCAGGAAGTCCTTGTTTTCCATGCCGGAACTGCCCTGGAGGAGGGCCGGCTTGTGACGGCCGGAGGTCGCGTCCTGTCCATCAGCGGGCTTGACTCCACTATCGCCGGCGCTCGTTCGCGGGCATATGAGGCCATCTCTGCAATCCGATTCGAGGGGCAACACTTCAGGATCGACATCGCGGCCCATGCCGCGCAGGTAGAGGAGTCCTCACTATGAACCCCTTGGTCGGAATCGTCATGGGGTCCGATTCCGACATGCCGATAATGGAGAAGGCCGGCTCGGTCCTCGATCGTTTCAACGTCCCCTGGGAGATCGAGGTCATGTCGGCGCATCGGGCGCCCGATCGAGTGACTCAATACGCGCGGGACGCAGCGGGTCGTGGCCTCAAGGCAATCATCGCCGGCGCAGGCTTGGCGGCTCATTTGCCGGGCGTCGTCGCGGCTCACACGTTCCTTCCCGTGATCGGGGTACCCCTCTACCAAGAAGGCCTGGCCGGGGCGGACGCGCTGTATTCCTGCGTCCAGATGCCGCCGGGAGTTCCGGTAGCGACCGTCGCCATCGGTGGATCGAAGAACGCCGCGGTGCTGGCGGCACAGATAATCGCGACTTCGGACGAAACCCTGCGAGAAACTCTGCGCACCTTCAAGCAGGAGTTGGCGGGGGGCCTGAAGCTTTAGTTCGGTGCCTCGCGCACGCCTTCACCCGCGGCCCGAAGTCGATCAATTCCCGCGTCGAATCAACGTCGAGTCACATGTATCGCTCGATAGGATAGATAGGTGATACCCCGCTACAGCCGCCCCGAGATGGCGGCCGTGTTCTCCGAGCAGGCCAAGTTTCAACGCTGGCTGGATATCGAACTCCTCGCGGTCGAGGCTCGTATGCGCCTGGGCCAGGTTCCGACGGAGGACCTCAACCTCCTGAAGGAAAAGGCGGGCTTTGATATCGCTCGAATAGCCGAGATCGAGGCTGAGCGCCATCACGACGTCGTCGCTTTTATCGAGAACGTCCGTGAGAACGCAGGCGAAGCCGGACGTCATCTTCACTATGGAATGACGTCTTCGGATGTTCTCGACACCGCGACGGCGGTGGCTTTGCGGGATGCCTCGGATCTTCTTATCGAGGGCGTCGGCCTCCTTTTTCAGACCATTCGGCGGAAAGCGGAGGAGCACCGAACGACCGTCATGGCCGGTCGGACTCATGGCGTGCATGCCGAGCCCACGACGTTCGGCCTGAAGCTCGCGGGCTGGGCCTTTGAGCTGGCCAGGGACCGGGAGCGCCTTCGGTCGGCACGGGACTCGGTGGCGGTGGGCAAGCTGTCGGGAGCCGTCGGCTCGTATTCGCAACTCGAGCCGGAGGTGGAGTCCTATGTATGCGACCGGCTGGGCCTTCGTGCCGATGAAGCTTCCACGCAGGTGGTGGCGCGCGACCGGCACGCGGCTTGGTTAGCGGCTCTCGCCATCACGGGCGCGTCCCTGGAGCGGTTCGCTACGGAGATCAGGCATCTGCAGCGCACGGAGCTGCGCGAGGTTGAGGAGCCATTCGCTCCGGGGCAAAAAGGCTCATCGGCGATGCCTCACAAGCGCAATCCCATTGTTTGCGAGCGGATCTGCGGACTTGCCCGGCTATTGCGTTCATTCGCGCTCACCGGGATGGAGAACATCGCGCTGTGGCATGAGCGCGACATCTCCCATTCATCCGTGGAGCGCATCACGCTCGGCGACGCGGCCATTCTTCTCGATTACATGCTCGATCGGATGCGCTGGGTCATAGACGGACTGGTGGTCCACCCGCGTCGCATGCTCGCGAATCTGGAGGCCTCAGAAGGCCTCGTCCACTCTCAAACCGTCCTTACGCGACTCCTTGCTAAGGGTCTCCAACGCGAGGACGCCTACGCGCTTGTGCAGCGAAACGCGATGGCCGCCTGGGACGAGGGCCGCCCACTGGCGGAGCTCCTGAAGTCGGACGTGGACGTGACGGCACATCTGGATCCCGATGAGATTGAATCGTGTTTCGATGTCGGGCCCTACTTAGCCAATGTCGATGTGATCTTCGAAAGGCTCGCGCAGCTATGAGTTCTGAAGCCGCGCACGTCGGGTCGGGGAAGGTCAGAGAGCTGTTCGCGGTTGGGGAAGATCGCTTACTTCTTGTCGCGTCGGACCGCATCAGCGCCTACGACGTCGTGCTCCCACAACTCATTCCGGACAAGGGCAAGGTACTGACCGGGCTATCTCACTATTGGCTCAAGGCGACGGAGTCGATCTGCCCGAATCATCTGATCTCTATATCGGCGGTCGATCTCCCCGACGTCGGTCTCGACGATCTGCCCGGGAGGGCGATGCTGTGCCGTCGAGCCCGGCCCCTCCCCGTCGAGTTCGTCGTGCGGGGGTATTTGTCGGGAAGCGGCTGGAAGGAATACCTCGCGTCGGGCGAGGTATGCGGCCACCGGCTGCCCGATGGTCTTACAGAATCATCAAGATTGCCGGAGCCGATCCTGACGCCAGCCACAAAGGCGACGACCGGCCACGACGAGAACATCACGGAGGACGCGGCTGCCGAGATCGTCGGCGTGTCGACCTACGAAGCGGCCCGCGACTACGCCCTCGAGATCTACAAGTTCGCGACGGCGCGCGCCTATGAGCGGGGGATCATCATCGCGGACACGAAATTTGAATTCGGCGAGGTGGATGGCGAGGTCATCCTGATCGATGAAGTGCTTACGCCGGATTCGAGTCGTTTCTGGCCCGCAGACTCGTACGCCCCCGGTGGATCTCAGCCCTCGTTTGACAAGCAATTTGTGCGCGACTGGCTCGACTCGACCGGCTGGAACCATGAGCCTCCTCCTCCCGACCTCCCCGCCGATGTCGTTGCCGCTACCGGCGCGCGCTACGTGGAGGCGTACGAAAGAGTCAGCGGCCGGCCATTTGGCGAGTGGCTGGACGAGGTCGCTCCGTGAGCGAGGCGGCGGTGTCTCGGGCGGGCGGGAAGGGCCGCATCGGCCCCACTCTCCGTGCCGTTCTTGTGGCGCCCGAGGCCGGGTTCGGCGCGGCGATCAAGTCGACCCTCCGGCGAGAGCAGAGCGGTCGACGTCCCGGCGAGGGTTATGCGCCCAGTGTCATCGGGGCATTGGGCTTCGGCGCGCTGTGCCTTTTGTGGCTGAAGCTCGCGTCCTTACTTCACCTGAGAGAAGTTGCTGCGGCCGACTTCCGTTGGGACTTTCTCATCGCGTCGTTCTTTCTTGCTGCCGCCCTCGGCCTGGCGCTGCAACATCTTTGGGGCGCGCTGAGCGGCCCCCTACTCCGTTCCATGGCTTCAGATACATCGGCGCCCTCTGGGTCCGGCCGGCCACCCGCCCGCCCCCAAGCCTCCGCCGCAGTTTTTCGATCGGTTTGGGGGCTTGCGCTTTTCCCCCAGATGCTCGCCCTGGCCATCCTGTTACCTCTCGACCTCCTGATCGTCGGTCCCGAGACATTTACAAGTGAGCGCCTGGCGGACCCTCTGGCCAAACTGTGGGCGGCTATATCCATCGCCGGCGGGACCTTTCTGGCCGCCTGGTCGTTGTGGCTCCTCTACAAGGGAATCGGCGTGGCCTTAACTGCCCCGCGGGGTCGGTCGGTCCTTCTCGGCACAACGGCCGTCGGCTTGTCGATCGGGACCGTTGTCGTGCTGGTGTTGATTTCGCGCACGGTTAGCGGGGTGACCGGATGAGCTACGCGGCCCGAGTCAACGTGACGCTTAAGGAAGGCGTCGCCGATCCCCAGGGGCAGACGATCGAGCGCGCCTTACCTGCGTTGGGATATTCGGGAGTTCGGAACGTGCGCGTTGGTAAGAGGATCACCCTCGAGCTCGACGCAGCCTCTCCGGGGGAGGCTCGCGCCCTCGTCGAAGAGATGTGTGAGCGACTCCTGGCCAATCCGGTGATCGAGTCGTACGAGGTGGATCTCGGATGACCGCTCGCGTCGCGATCGTGGTGTTTCCCGGCTCCAATTGTGAACTAGACTGCGAACGGTCCCTCGGCCATCTGGGTGCGGAGACGACCCGCGTGTGGCACTCGGAACCAGCTCTTCCGCCGTCAGACATCGTCGTCCTCCCCGGCGGCTTTGCTCACGGCGACTACCTTCGCACCGGGGCGCTGGCGCGCTTCTCCCCGATCATGGGTGCGGTCAGAGAGCACGCCCAGTCCGGTGGCCTGGTCATCGGCATCTGCAACGGCTTCCAAATTCTCTGCGAGGCGGGGCTACTACCCGGCGCGCTGCGTAAGAACTCACGGCTGAAATTTCTCTGTCGTTGGGTGGACCTACGCGTCGAGACCGCCGCGACCCCGTTCACGTCGCAATCAGCTCAGGGAGACATTCTGAGGATCCCCATCAACCATTTCGAGGGCAACTGGTTCTGCGATCCGGCCGTCCTGCGTCGCGTTCAGGAAAACGACCAAATCGTGTTCCGGTATGTCGATAACCCGAACGGCTCTCTCGACGATGTCGCTGGGATCGTCAACGAGGAACGAAACGTCCTAGGTCTTATGCCGCACCCTGAGCGAGCGTGTGACGGCCTTTTGGGATCCGAGGACGGGGCGAAGATCTTTGGCTCGATGCTCGCCCATACGTGGGCCCCCGCGGCCCTATGAGAGGCCGCTTTTGACCAGCTCGACTGCGATCCATCGAGAGCTCGGCCTGACCGACTCCGAACTGCAGGACATCGAGAAACGACTGGGTCGATCCCCGACCTACACGGAGCTTGCGATGTTCTCGGTCATGTGGAGCGAACACTGTTCCTATAAGTCGAGCCGCATCTATCTGAAAGACCTTCCGACCGAGGGCCCTCGCGTTCTGGTCGGGCCCGGCGAGGGCGCGGGCGTGATCGGGATCGCCCCCGGTCTGTCGGTCGCGTGGAAGATCGAGTCTCACAACCACCCCTCCTTTGTCGAACCCGCCAGTGGAGCCGCGACGGGGGTGGGCGGGATCGTTCGCGACATCCTTTCGATGGGAGCGCGACCGATCGCCCTGTTGGACTCGCTCCGTTTCGGTCCGATTGACGAAGCCAGAAACGCGTATCTGGTTGACGGAGTCGTCAACGGGATTTCCTCATACGGAAACTCGATCGGTGTCCCGACGGTCGGAGGAGAGGCTGCCTTCGAGGATTGCTACTCGGAGAACCCGCTGGTGAACGTCGCGTGCCTTGGCGTCGTGGAGACGAAGCTGATGCACGGTCGCGCGGAGCGACCGGGCGATCTGGCTGTGCTGATTGGCTCCTCGACCGGCAGAGACGGAATCGGAGGAGCCAGCGTTCTGGCCTCTGCCGAATTCGACGAGCTGTCGGCGAGCAAGAGACCTTCGGTTCAAGTCGGCGATCCACTGACCGAGAAATTGCTGATAGAGGCGACACTGGAGTTGATTCGGCGGGGCCTTGTCGTCGCTTGCCAGGATCTGGGCGCGGGCGGGATCTCGTGTCCCACATCCGAGATGACCGCTAAGGGCGGAACCGGCATCACGGTCGACATCGATCAGGTCAAACGCCGCGAGCCTGGGATGGAACCTTTCGAGGTGATGATCTCGGAATCCCAAGAACGCATGCTCCTGATCGTGCGACCAGAGGACATCGACAAGGTCGAGGAAGTCACGTCGCGCTGGGGCCTCGATGCGCAGCGGATTGGGCGACTCGATGACTCCGGACGGCTGCGCGTGAGGACGGCCGGCAGGGTCGAGGCCGACGTTCCGGTCGGCGCGCTGGCTGAGGACAGCCCCATCTATCGCCGCGTTCTCGATCGCCCCTCCTGGCTCGACAGGTTGAATTCGGAGGAACCGGGAGCCGATCCACCGGCTGATCTACGCGAGGCTTTTCTGGCCGTCCTGGGCTCTCCGGGCATCTCTTCCAAGCGCTGGATTTGGGAGCAGTACGACCACATGATCTTTCTCGGGACCGTCCAGCCTCCCGGGGGCGATGCCGCCGTCATCAGGTTGGGCGAGGGCGCGGTGGGAATTGCGCTTTCCGTCGACGGTCCGGGTCGCTACTGCTATCTCGACCCCTACGAAGGAGCTCGTCTATCGGTGGCGGAGGCCGCGCGCAACGTCGCCTGTGTCGGCGCGACTCCTATCGCGGTCACGAACTGCCTGAACTTCGGCAGTCCCGAAAGACCCGAGGTCATGTGGCAATTCGCGGAATCCGTGCGGGGTATCGGCGATGCCTGCCGCGCCTTGGACACGCCCGTCGTCGGCGGCAACGTTTCCTTCTACAACGAGACGAGCGGACGTCCCATCTATCCCACTCCGGTGATTGGAATGCTCGGGTCGCTGGAGGACGTGCACCGCGCCGTATCCCACCGCTTTCAGGCCTCGGGAGATCAGATCCTGCTTCTGGGAACCACGAATGACTCCGATTTCGGAGGCAGCGAATTCTCCAAAGTCGTGAACAAGACCATCGCGGGGAGACCACCAGTTTTGGATCTGGAGAGGGAGATGGCACTCCACCGTGTTCTTCGCGTAGCAGCCGACCGGCGCTTGCTGCATTCCGCCCATGACGTATCCGCCGGCGGTGTGGCCATCACGCTCGCAGAATCCGCGGTTGGAGGCAGCATCGGCTTCACTATCGAGATCCCCGCCGTGCCCGCCCACAACTGGCTTTTCTCCGAAACCCCAGCCCGCGCAGTTGTGAGTTGTGCGGCCGACGACGCGGGCACCATCGCAGAATTGGCATCCAGTCACGGTGTCGAATCCAGTCTTCTCGGGACGGTGGGAGGAGAGCAGCTGGGATTCGGATCATTGGTTGTGCCGTTGCATGACGCGCGAGCCGTGTACGAAGAGACGCTTCCTGCATTCCTGTCGGCTACGATTGACTAGTGGCTGGGGAAGCTCGTGACGCCTGTGGCGTCGTGGCCGTCTTTGCGCCGGGAGAAGATGTCGCCCGGCTCACTTACTACGCCCTTTATGCCCTTCAGCATCGTGGCCAGGAATCTGCTGGGATAGCGATCTCGGACGGCGACTCGATCGTCGTCTATAAGGAGCTGGGCCTGGTCTCCCAGGTCTTCGACGAGACGACATTGAATAGCCTTCGTGGCCATCTCGCGATCGGACACACTCGTTATTCCACGACCGGCTCCACGACTTGGGAGAACGCGCAGCCCTCCTACAAGAGCTCGGCGAACGGGCAGGTGGCTGTGGCCCATAACGGAAACCTGGTGAACTCGGTTGAGCTGAAACGTCTGCTCGCGGAGGCCGGTGGCGATCCGACGCCGGGCAAGGCGCGCGTTGCTTCAAGCTCCGACACCGACCTCGTCGCCGGCTACATGGCCCGCGCCAACACCGGTGACATGGAGTCCGCCATCCTCGAGACCCTCCCGAGACTAGAGGGCGCGTTCTCCTTCACCATGATGGATGAATCCAAAATCTTTGCGGCCCGTGATCCTCATGGGTTCAGGCCGCTCTGTATCGGACGCTTGGGTGACGCCGGCTGGATAGTTGCATCCGAGACCTGTGCTTTGGATCTCTTGGGAGCTCGGTTCATTCGTGACGTCGAACCGGGCGAGATGATCACCATCGACGGCGGGGACCTGCGCAGCAAGAGATTTGCACCCGCCACGAGTGCGGCCTGCATCTTCGAGCACGTTTACTTCGCACGGCCCGATTCGGCGCTAATGGGGCAGAACGTTTATGCAACCCGCTATCGCATGGGCCAGCGCTTGGCGCACGAAGCATCGGCCACCGCCGAGCTCGTGATGCCGGTTCCCGACAGCGGCGTTCCTGCGGCGCAGGGATTCGCCGAGGCCTCCGGGATTGCCTACGGAGAGGGCTTCGTAAAGAACCGTTACGTGGGCAGGACGTTCATCGAGCCGACTCAGGCCATGCGCCAGCAGGGAATCCGCATGAAGTTGAATCCCTTGCGCGAGGTGATCGCCGGAAAAAGGCTCGTGGTTGTGGACGATTCGATTGTGCGCGGCAATACGACAAAGCAAATCGTGGCGATGTTGCGTGACGCGGGAGCGCGCGAGGTTCATATGAGGATCTCGTCGCCGCCAATTCGCTGGCCGTGTTTCTATGGGATCGACATGCCCGATCAGGACGAGTTGATCGCATCGGCCTTGGACGTCGAGGGGATTCGCAAACATATCGCTGCGGACTCACTGGCCTATCTCTCTCACGACGGCATGATCGCGGCCACAGAACTGCCGGCGGACAGCTTCTGCACGGCTTGCTTCTCGTCGCGCTACCCCGTGCGGATACCCGCGGATGAGCTGCGCAGCAAGCACGTACTCGAAAGCCTCGAGTTGGCGAGCGAGCCGGCTCAATGGACAGAAAAGAGCTGATCGCTCAGCCTGCCGCGGCGGACCGGACCGCCCGGGCCGCCGGAGTTCACTCGCTCGATCGCGATCGTTTTGCCGACCTGGATCGGCGTCGAATCCAGCTGTGGTTTCTTGCAATCGCCGTCATCGGTACGGCCGCGGTCGCAATCGCATTTGCCCTCCTGGGGCGCGAACGATTCCCCGGCCTGCCCTTTACCGACCTTCCCCTGCATGTGGTGGTGGCTTTGGTGGGGGGATTGGTGCCGGCCGTGCTGCTCTATGTCGTGCACGTCGAAGGCAACCTGAGGAAACTCCATGACCTCGTGCTTCAAGAGCGAATACGACTGCAGCGGTTTGAAGAAATGGACCGGATGCGGAGCGATTTTCTCGTCACCGTTTCGCACGAGATCAGGACGCCTCTGACCTCGATTATCGGTGCCGTTAAGACCCTGCGTCGCTACGGCGAGGCCATGCGCAGCGAGGACCAGCAGCACTTCATTCAGATCGTCGACCGCAACAGCCGCGATCTGCTCGACTTGGTCGAACAAGTCCTTTCGATCGAAGCATTGGATGACCTGACGCGCCGGCTTACGCTCGAGGTGATCGACTTGCGGGAGCTGCTGACCGAATTGGTCTCCGATATAGGGGAGTCCGATCTAGGAGCGGGAAGGCGGATAGAGCTTCAGTTCCAACCCGACCGGCCTCGCCTTTGGGGAGACGCCCTCGCCGTTCGGCGAATACTGCTCAACGTCGTCGATAACGCCCTGCAGTACTCCGAATCCGAACAGGCTGTGACGATTGCTGCTCAGGAGAATGCGGCCGTTACCGAGGTCCGTATAGTCGACCGAGGTGCCGGGATATCGCCGGAGGCGATCCCTCACATCTTCGAGCGTTTTCGGCGGTCGGAAGCCGCGGCCAAGCGTCCCATTCGTGGCTATGGCTTGGGTCTCTATGTGGCGAAAACTCTGATCGAGGCACATGGGGGCGAGGTGTCGGTGGATAGCCGCGTGGGAGAGGGCACGACTCTCACGTTGCGATTCCCCAAGGCGGCGACCGACACGGCTTCGGCATCGCGCGGATAGCTTCGGGCGGTGACGATTACCAGAGAGCAGTCGGGAGCCGTCTCCGTGCTGACGCTCAACCGGCCCGGCGTGCTTAACGCATTCGACGACGCGCTCGGACGAGACCTGCTGGCGGGTTTATCGGAGGGCGCACGCGACGACTCGGTGCGATGCATTGTGATCACCGGTTCGGGCCGGGCTTTCTGCGCGGGTGAGGACTTGGCTCCACTGGCCGAGGACTACGCCGCCGGGAGGAGTCCCGATCTTGGAACGACACTGCGCGAGCGCTATAACCCCATCATTCGTTCCATCCGTGAAGCGCCGAAACCGGTGATCGCCGCCGTCAACGGCGTCGCGGCTGGTGCCGGCGCAAGCCTTGCGTTGGCGTGCGACTACCGAGTTGCCTCCGAAAGCGCCCGGCTGATCCTCGCGTTCATCAAGGTAGGGCTGGTACCGGATTCCGGAGCGTTGTGGTTCCTTTCGAAAATGGTCGGTACTGCCCGTGCCTTCAATCTCGCGGTGACCGGTGACGCGATGTCGGCGGAGGACGCGCTCGCCTGCGGAATCTTTGACGAAGTCGCGCCGCGAGAGAATTTCGAAAGCACTTGGCGGGGAGCCGCGGATCGGTTCGCGGCAGGTCCAACCAGAGCTTACGCGCTGAGCAAGAGGCTACTTGCGGGCGCGACAGATCGTTCTTTGGAAGAACAACTTGAGCTTGAGATATCGGCCCAAAGCGAGGCCGGGAGAACTGCCGACCATCTCGCCGGCGTGGAGGCCTTTTTTTCAAAGCAGAGCCCGACATTTCAGGGGCGCTAACCAAAGCCCTGGGACTATCCTTGTGATCTCACAATGAAGTGGAGGAGGTAAAAGTGGTCCGCGAGGATTCCTTTCCAATTCTGGCGATCGACTACATCGAGTTCTATGTCGGCAATGCGAAACAGGCGGCGCACTATTACAGGGCTCTTGGCTTCACTCCTATCGCCTATGTGGGCCTGGAAACCGGAAGTCGCGACCGGGTTTCTTGGTGTGTCTCTCAGGGCGAGATCCGATTTGTTTTCACAGGGTCACTTACCCCCGACAGTCTCATTAGCGAGCATGTTCGACTTCACGGTGACGGCGTTCACGACATCGCCCTGCGCGTCCCGGACGCCGAGGAGGCCCACCGGGTGGCGATCGAGCGAGGCGCGATCGGGATATCCGAGCCCGAGGTGTCTGAGGACGAATTCGGCAAAGTCGTTCGGGCCGCGATCGGAACCTACGGAGAGACCATTCACTCCCTCGTAAGTCGATCCGACTACTCCGGCGTCTTCCTTCCCCACTTCCAACCTCTGGGCAGCCAGGCTCAGGAGGCCGAAACGGATGGATACGGACTCCGCTCGATCGACCATGTCGTTGGGAACGTCGAGCTCGGCAAGATGAACGACTGGGTTGAGTTCTACGAGCGGATCATGGGGTTTACCGAGCTGCGCCACTTTTCCGATGAAGAGATTTCGACCGATTACTCCGCCCTGATGTCGAAGGTCGTGTGGGACGGGGAGGGAAAGATCAAGTTCCCCATCAACGAACCCGCGGAAGGGAAGCGCAAATCCCAGATCGAGGAATATCTCGAGTACTACAAGACTCCCGGTGTACAGCACATAGCGATGGCTTCTGAAGACATCGTCGCGACCGTCGAATCGATGCGTGCCAAGGGCCTTGAGTTTCTCCGCGTCCCCGAGAACTACTACGACGATGCGCGCGAGCGTGTGCCCGAAATAGCCGAACAAGTCGATGCGTTGCAGCGGAATGGAATCCTCGTGGACAAGGACGAGGATGGCTACCTACTCCAGATCTTTACGAAACCTATTCAGGACCGGCCCACCGTCTTCTTTGAGGTGATCGAGAGACATGGGTCAAGAGGTTTCGGTGCAGGCAACTTCAAGGCTCTCTTTGAAGCTATCGAGCGGGAGCAGGCTGCCAGAGGGAACCTCTGATGGAAGCGGTTCACTCAAAGGGCAAAGTCGCCAAGCAGGCACACGTCGGCCTACCTCCGGGAACCTATGAGGAGGAACACGGCCGCGAGGCATTTGCGGGTCGTGCATCGCACCTTTACCGGACGCATCCGCCCACCGCCTGGACCCGGATCGAGGGGCCGCTTCGTCCCCGAGCCCTGAACCTGAACGAGTTGAAGCCGGAGGACATGACCGATCCCTCGGGTAGCTGGCTGCTGGTGGCCGGCAACGAGGACGTCCGGCTTTATGTCAGCAGGCGCTCGGAACCGATGCCGTACTTCCTTCGAGATGCCGACGGGGACGTTTGCTACTTCGTTCACCGAGGCGAGGGAACTCTCGAAACCGACTACGGCCCACTCAGCTATAAGCAAGCCGATTACCTCGTCGTCCCGAAGGGGACGACTCATCGCCTCGTGCCGTCGAACGGCGCGGAAAACTTTTTCTTTGTCATCGAGGGCAGCGGGGAGTTCCACATCCCGGAACGTGGACTGATGGGGCGCCATGCCCAGTTCGATCCCGGGGTGTTAGTCGTGCCGGAACCAGAACCTCACGATGAAGGCGGTTCGTTCGAGATTCGCGTGAAACGCGATAACGAGTTCACCTCGCTTTGGTTCGACTGGCATCCTCTTGACGTCGTGGGGTGGCAGGGCGACCTATGCCCGGTCAAGCTCAACATCCTCGATCATCGGCCGGTGTACTCACCGAGCTACCACATGCCGCCATCGGCGCATTGCACTTTCGCGAACGAAGGATTCGTGATCTGTTCGTTCGTGCCGCGGCCGCTGGAGGAAGATCCGGCGGTCCTGAAGGTGCCCTTCTATCACGCAAACATCGACGCGGATGAGGTGCTCTTCTATCACTCCGGCGACTACTTCAGCCGCGCCGGGATCGACGTGGGTTATATGACGCTTCATCCTCAGGGTATCCACCATGGTCCTCAGCCCGCGGCGATCGAGGCATCCAAGACGAAAGAGAGAACGGACGAGATTGCAGTAATGGTTGAGACCGAACGCCCCTTGCAGCTCTCGCCCGAGGCAACCGACGTCGTAATCACCGAATACGAGACATCTTGGGCTCGCGGTATGGGCCTTGTGGACTAGCTGCGCGGCCCGCAGCTTGGTGGCATTGCTGCCTATGCCTTGAAGATTTTTCGCTATCGGCCGCGCTCCGGCACCGAGCCGCGCGTCGCCGCCGCAGTGGGCGATGGCCGCCCCCAGGATCTTTTGGGGGCGTGGGAGGACCGGGAGGGAGTGGGTCGACCCCAGCCTCCTCAGTGGCTCACGTCTACGGCAGGGCTCATCGAGGCCGGATCCGAAGTCTGGTCTGAGGCCGCCGCGCTGGCCCAAGCATCCGGGCATGAAGTGGATGATCCAATTGAGTGGCTGTGCCCGCTCGACCGGTTGAGCTCGCTGCGCGACTTTCTGGCTTTCGAGGATCACGTAGCTCGGGGAGCCCAACGGCGAGGTGCGGAGGTGCCGCCCTATTGGTACTCGGCGCCTGTGTATTACAAGGGGAACCATCGTTCCATCATCGGACCCGGTGTGGAATGTCCCTGGCCCTCGTACACGCAGCATCTCGATTTCGAACTGGAGCTCGGAATGATCGTAGGAACCCGCGGGCGCGATCTCACCTCCGCTGAAGCGCGCCGTTACATCTTTGGCTTCACGGTTCTGAATGATTTCTCCGCCCGCGACATTCAGGCGAAGGAGATGTCGGCATGGCTGGGTCCGGCCAAGGGGAAGGACTTTGCGACGTCGTTGGGGCCCTGCATCGTGACCGTGGATGAGGTGGGAACCCAGCCGGATCTTGAGATGGTCTGCCGAGTAAACGACCAGGAATGGGGACGCGCGCGCTCCTCCGAGGCACGGTGGAGTTGGGCCGAGATGATCGCGCACGTATCAAGTGCCGAGGACATCTACCCGGGAGATGTTTACGGATCCGGTACACCGGGGGGGTGCTGTGGCCTGGACCTTGGACGGAAGCTCACGCCCGGAGACGTTGTGGAGCTCGAAGTGGAATCGATCGGGGTCCTGCGTAACCGGATCGCGGCCCCGCGCTAAGCGGACCCTTCCCCCTCGCCAACCAAGGATGCGGGGTTCTGCAATTGCTCGACGACGTCAAGACAGAATTTTGCCGCGGTCATCCCATCCAGTATTCGGTGATCGAACGTGATCGATAGATTCATCATCAACCGCACCACGATCTGATCGTCCTTCACTACCGGCCTCTTTGTGGCTCGGTGCACACCCAGGATCGAGGACTGAGGGTGGAAGACGATCGGGGTAGCCATCAGTCCTCCGAACGGACCGGGACTGGTGACCGTGAAAGTGGCCCCGCCCACATCTTCCGTTCGCAGCGCGCCGGTCCGGGCCCGCAGAGCCAGGTCCTCTATCTCGCTAGCGATTTCGCGAAGACTCTTTGTTTCTGGGTTGCGGACGACCGGCACCGTTAATCCCGCTGGAGTGTCTACTGCGAGGCCGATGTGGTAGCGCTCATGAAACACGATCTCCCTTGTGTTGTCGTCGAGCGATGCATTCATCGCGGGGTACTTCTTCAGAGAGGCGACGGCGGCCCGAATGATGAAAGGCAAGAAGGTGAGCTTCGTCTCATCGGTAGCTTGCTCATTTAGACGGCCGCGAGTTGCCTCAAGGTCCGTAACGTCGCACTCCTCGATATGGGTTACCGGCGGAACGACAAGGTGCGCGAACGTCATGCGATCGGCCACGATCCGACGAATGCCCCGGAGCGGTTCGCGGCGTCCCGCCACGGATGGCGGGGGTCGCTCCTCGGTTGCGGCAGGTCCGGGTTGGACGGTCTTTGGCTCCGCGGCTTGAGGTGCTACTAGCGGCTCCTTCGATGGCGCGGTACTCCGCGCTTCCGCGGCGCGGGGAGGCTCAACCGTGCGCGGCGCGGGGGCCGCCGCCGGAGCGGCAGGGACGGCCGGCGTTTCCGGAGGTCCGCCGGTTGCCGGGCGGGCAGGCTCTGTCGGTGCAGCCTCCGTACGTAGAGGCTCTGCCGGCGGGGTGACCGCCGGCGCAGTGGGAGCGGGAGGAGGAGGGGGCACTGGAGGGCGCGCTCTGGCCTCGGCCTCTTCGCGTGCTCTAGCCTCGGCCTCCTCGCGTGCTCTGGCCTCGGCCTCCTCTTTGGCCTTGGTCTTGTCAGCTACGTACGCCTCGACGTCTTCGCGCAGGATGCGGCCACCCGAGCCGGTGCCGGTGACGAGGGCCAGATCCACCCCCAGCTCCCGAGCGAGCTTCCGCACCGGGGGCATGGCCTTGATTGCGTCTCCCGTGCTCTCCGGAGCTTCGCTCGCGGCCGGCTGTTTCTCGGGTTGCGACTCGTCATCGTCGGAGCCAACGGCCGGCGCTTCCGGCTGCGATCCGGACTTTCCGACGTCAGGTTCCGAGCGGGCGGATGGGTTCGGTGGGGTGTCACGGCTGCTCTCCGAGTTAGCACCGCCCACGATTAGGGGCGCGGGCGCGCGCCGACCGGGAGCGGCCGCGGCCGCCGGTGGAGAGACCGACTCGATTGTGACCAGCGTCGTGCCGACCGGCACCACCTCACCCTCGGGAACATGGATGCGGCTGACCACCCCGGCGAAGGGCGAAGGAATCTCGGCCGTGGCCTTGTCCGTGATTACCTCGACGAGCGGACCATCTTCGGCGATCTGGTCTCCCTCTTTGACCAGCCACTTTTCAATCTCGGCCTCGGTGACGCCCTCTCCCAGATCGGGCAGCTTGAAGTCCGGCATCAGTACTCCAGTACTCGCTTTGCACCCGCGACGATGCGCGCCACCGAAGGCAGATAATCGTCCTCATTCGCGAATTGCGGGAACGGAACATCGAAGCCCGTAACGCGAATCACAGGCGCTTCAAGCTCGAGCATCGCGCGCTCGTGCACCAAGCTGGAGACCTCCGCCCCGACTCCTGCCGTCCGCGGAGCCTCGTGGACGACAACAACGCGCCGACAACGCGTCGCGGTATCAATGATCGCCGTCACATCCAAGGGATAGAGAGAACGCAGATCGAGCACGCTCGCCTCGACCCCCTCCTCCGCGGCGAGTTTCTCCGCCGCCGACACCGAAGCCGGGATCGTCGATCCGTAGGAGATGATCGCCAAATCGTCGCCCTCGCGCACCGTGCGGGCTTCTCCCAGAAGGTCGCCGGGGGGCTTGCCGTTCGACAGATCAAAGGGCGGCTCTTCGGGGATTTCTTCGCGGCCTGCACGGTAGATCTTTTTTGGCTCCATGAAGATGACCGGGTCGGGATCGAAAATTGCGGCGAGCAACATGTCGCGGGCATCGGTCGGTGTCGTAGGACATACGACCTTGAGCCCCGGCACATGCACGAAGAGAGCCTCCGGAGAATCGGAATGGAGCTCCGGCGCCCGCACGCCACCGCCGAATGGAATCCGCACCACGATCGAGGCGGGTACTTCTCCGCGCGTCCGCCACGCATAACGGGCAGCATGCGTGACGATCTGCTCGAACCCGGGGTAGACGAAGACATCGAACTGAATCTCCACCACGGGCAGAAGGCCGTAAACGGCCATGCCGATCGCACTGCCCACGATCCCCGCCTCGGCGAGCGGTGTGTCGACGACTCGGTCCTCACCGAAGCGTTCGAGCAACCCTGCGGTGACCCGGAACACTCCCCCGGTCTGCGCCACGTCCTCCCCGAGAAGCACCACACGTTCGTTCGCTTCCATCGCCTGTGACAGCGCGAGGTTGAGGCCCTCGACCATCGTTGATTCGCTCATGGCGTCTCCGGTCCAGGTACCTCGGCGTCGCCGGTTCCCGCCTCCGCAGGCTGGGGGCCGAGTGGCTTGACCTCTGCAGGTCGCGTAATCGAGCGCAGCTCCTCGAGACCCTCGTCGAAGCTCCAGGGTCTGCCGGATGCGTAGACATGGTCAAACAAGACTTCGCGTCCGGGGCGATCGATCAACTCCATCTCGCGCACCGAAGCTGAAATGGTCTCCCGGGCTTCCTCGAAGAACTGGTCGGCCTCGGTAGGTTGCAGGATCCCCTGCCGTTCGAGGAAAGCTCGCATTCGGCCAACCGGCTCGAGCGCTCGCCATGGCTCGGTGTCTTTTTCATCTCGGTAGAGACGAGGATCGTCGGCGGTTCCGTGAGCGCCGATCCGATAGCAGAAGGCTTCGATCAAAGTGGGGCCCTCTCCGGCACGTGCGCGATCCAGCGCATCTTTGGTGACCTCCCAGCAGGCGATCGGATCGAAGCCGTCCACCCTGACCCCCGGCATTGCGTAGGCGGCGGCTTTTTCCGCAAGCGTCTCGGTTGCGGTCTGTTTGCCTATTGGGGTGGAGATCGCCCATTGATTGTTCACGCAGAAGAAGACCGTGGGAGCTTTGACGACGGAGGCAAAGTTCATGGCTTCGTGGAAGTCGCCTTCGGATGTCGCTCCGTCCCCAAACCAGGACAAGGACGCAACGGGATCCTTCTTGATCTTGGCGGCCCAGGCGAGGCCCACCGCATGCGGCAGATGGGTGCCGATGGGCACGCAGATGGGGGCGACGCGATGTTCGCGCGGGTTCCAGAACCCGTGAACTCCGCCATAGCCCCGCCACCACGCGAGAACGGTTGCGGGCGAGACTCCTCGCAGGATCCCGATCGCGTTCTGGCGATACGAAGGAAACACCCAGTCCACGTCCTCGCAGGCGTACAGCGGACCGGCCTGAGTGGCCTCTTCGCCCCAGTAGAGGGCATAGGTCCCGATCCGGCCCTGGCGCTGCAGCGCGACAGCCCGCTCGTCGAAAGCACGAAGGAGCGCCAGCCACCGAAAGATCTCTCTCAGATCCTTGTCGGATAGCGCCTCTGGGAGTGGGCGGTCGGCTATTCGGGCTCCATCACCGATATAGCGGATGAGATCGGCCAAGGATTCGCTATTGGGCCGACTTGGGGCCGAATTCGGCCGTGCGGACCAGCCGGATACGGCTGATTTTCCGAATCCGGTCTTGGGCATATTCGAGGGCCGCCGCCGCCGTCGAGATGTTCCGCTCGCGGGCCATCGCAAAGATGTGCTGGAGCTGCTTGTAGATCCCCTCGACCCGCTTCATCGCGCGCGCGCGCTCGTATCCCCGCAGCTCGTCCTCTACATTGATCAGGCCGCCCGCATTGATCACAAAATCGGGCGCGTAGAGGATTCCCAGGTCTCTTAGCTTGTCGCCCAGCTCGTCCCGAGCGAGCTGATTGTTGGCGGCGCCGGCGATTATCTTGCACCGGAATTCGCCGATGGTGTCGTCGCTGATAAAGCCCCCCAGAGCACAGGGGGCGAGGATGTCCACGTCGGCCCCGAACACCGAATCGGGTTCGATGGTCTCCACTCCGTGGTCGCGCACGACGCGCGCGAGATTGTCGACATCGGCCTCGGCGACCAGAACGCGTGCTCCCTCCTCGACGAGGTAACCACACAGCGCACTACCCACCTTGCCCACGCCTTGAATCGCGATGCTTCGCTCCGAGAGATTGGAGTCCCCGAAGACCTCCAGGGCGCAGGCCTTGATGCCCTGCAGAACGCCATACGCGGTAACCGGGGACGGATCGCCGGAGCCCCCGAAGGTGTGTGAGCAGCCCGTCACCCACCTGGTCTCCCGTCGGACGACGTCCATGTCTTCCAGGAAGGTGCCCACGTCCTCGGCCGTGATGTACCGGCCGGCGAGCGTCTCGATATAGCGACCGTAGGCCCTGAGAAGCTCCTCCGTCTTGATCCGTTTGGGGTCGCCGATGATGACCGCCTTGCCCCCGCCGAGGTCCAATCCGGCGGCGGCCGCCTTATAGGTCATGCCCTTGGCCAGACGCAGCACATCGAGCAGAGCCTCGGTCTCCGAGGGATACGCGAAGAACCGCGTGCCGCCTAGGGCCGGTCCCAACGCCGTCGAGTGGATGGCAATAATGGCCTTCAACCCCGATTGGTCGTCGTTGCAGTACACGATCTGTTCGTAGCCGTCGCCATTGACGTGCTCGAAGACAGTCACCCCGTGGCCCCTTTGCCTCGGCGCCGATGGAATCGGCTAAACGATACCTCCCGGCCCGGCCGCGATGGCAGGCTCGGCACAGCTACGATCGCTTGGTGATTAGCTGCGCCTACCTGCGCGTTTATCAGCCCGTCGGCGCGTTTTCGGAGCAGGAGCAGTTTCGATGGAAGGCCGCCGGATCTCCGACGGGCAGCGAGTCCGCGCCTACGAAATGGCTCGTGAACGCGTCGCTCCCTCCCGCCGACTCGGCTACGACCGAAGGGGTATTTGTTCGCAACGTCGAGGGCGCGCTCTACGTTTGTCCTTGGCGCACCCGTCTGCGGATGCTCATGGCGATGCTGGCATTCCGCGGGAGTGTGCCCGGCGAGGTCGCCGATCTGTTCGTGCCCGAGGAGGAAGCTCAACGAGCGGCCCAAGAGCTGGCCGCGCTGACGACCGACTCGGCGGCCACCCGAGCACACATCCTGCACGCCAACTGGCACGTGCCCCTGAGATGGTTTGCAGCTTTCGACGATACGGAAAGAAGCCTGATCGAGGACAAGCAGGGGCTGCGCCTGAGATACGAGACCAGACTCGATGTGGCCAGGTCCCGGCTGGCGAGAGCTCATGCCGTTCTGGATGCGGCCGGTATAGAGGCTGCCGTGAATGAAGCGGTGGAGGACCTGCGCAGCTGGCTCGAAGGGTTCCCGGACGAAAGCCTTCTGGAGCTCGACTACGCCTCCGTGGCCGCGTTTTTCACTCACGACGAGCTCCTGGAGGATCGTTCGGCCGCCGATGTCTGGACCTGCCTGGAGGCCCTCGAACGCGGGGATCTCGCGACCGCGGGCCGGGTCTTCGGAGAGCTCACGGACCGGTGGAGCGCGGCGCGCTCGCTGGAAATTCTTAACTGATAGTGACTTTCGGCCCACATCGGGCGTTTTGGTGACTAGTTGAAGGTAACTAGGACGACTGGTCCCTAACGGCACGAAAGATGGTTAGAGCGAGCCATTACCCAGCGCCGGGCGTAACCCGATGATTTCTGTACGAAAGCACCACTTGGATTAGACCGGGAGGCAGTTCGATGCAGGCCCAACGAAGAGAAGCACTACTGACCCCAGCCGAGGTCGCATCGCTGTTCCGGGTCGACCCAAAAACCGTCACACGCTGGGCCAAGGCGGGAAAGCTCTCGTCCATCCGCACGCTGGGTGGACACAGGCGGTACCGCGCCGAGGAAGTGCGACGCTTTCTCGAGAACACTCGCCTGGGTAACGGGCACGCCGCCCGGGATTAGTCCAAACCCCTCTTTCGTGGCGAGGGACAGAATCGAACTGTCGACACCGCGATTTTCAGTCGCGTGCTCTGCCAACTGAGCTACCTCGCCGGGTCCCGCTGAAGCCCCCTCCGATCGAAACCTCACATATCCCACCGGGGGGAGATCCGAGATCCCGACGAGGCACTTCCGCGCTGGCGTCAGGATAGCAACGCCGGAATGGCCCAGGCCCCCGCGCTGTTAGCCTTTCAGCTCCCGCCCCAGTGGAGCAGTCTGGAGTGCTCGTCACCCTGTCAAGGTGAAGGTCGCCGGTTCAAGTCCGGTCTGGGGCGCTCCGCCCCCAGTGTGCCCAATCCCTGCAACGGCCGCGGGTGGGTCCCGGCTCGGCTCGTCGTCAGCACCTGAAAGTCTTGCTGGCGCGCGCGGCGCTGTGATCGTCATCGCCCGGGAAGCGGATTCGTACCCGGCACTTGCCGGGCCGAGGCCGAACAAACGAGCCCCCGTATTTGCTCTCAGGAGTCCCATCGAGATCGAGGTCGAGCGCCGGGCCTAGTGGGCGAGTCTTGCGCGCAACTGTGACGAAACCGTTGCGAGTGTTACGCATCAGCGTAACCACGACTGCTTCATCCGGATGCGCTGGCGACACGGTTCCGAAGAAGTGGAGGCTCCGGCGCGTTTTGTTCACGGAGATGGAGATCGCCACGGTCGATTGCGGACCGTCGGGCGGCGTCGCCTCGGGTGTTGGTCGGGGCGTCGGGCTCGGTGACGACGACGCATCTGGAGTTGGTGATTGCGACGCGCTGGGGGTGGGAGGGGGTGTCGCTTCGGGCGCGGGAGAAGTTGGCGTGGGGGAAGCTACGGGAGTGGGACTGGGGGTCGCGCTCGGGGTCGGCGTGGGCGTGGGTGTGGGGGTCGGCAAGGAGCCCGTCGTCAGAAGGCTGATCGTGTTATGCGCGTTGAGTCGACCACCACTCGCCACCCTGCCCGCCAAAGACTCTTTGTGGTCGATGCCATTCAGAAGAGCGCTCTTTACGGTGCCTGCGGATGCGTCTGGTTTCGCAGCCCATCCCAAGGCGGCGACGCCGGCGACGAAGGGGGCCGCCATCGAGGTTCCCGAGGCGTACGAATACTCACTGCCGTCTCGAATTGCGGATGAACACCTGACATGGACGTCATCGAGTCGGGCTCCGTCGCGATTGTCGGTTGCGTTCGTCACGACTCGGAAACGGACGAAAAGCTGGTCTGCGCCGTCGAATTGACCCAGGTCCTCGCTGAGAAAGATCGCGTTGCCTCCGCTGGAACCCGTCCATCCGTGCAGCTCAGACCAATTGGAGGTGTCCGTGGAGGCCTCGATCAGCAAGCGGTCGTTGGTCTCCATCTCGAGCGTGAGGAAGTAGTTCAGATTGCAGCCGTAGGTCCCGATTAGCGGAATTGGATTGCTGTTGCGGATCCAGGAGTCGGTATTGGGGGAATAGAGTCCCGCCGGGCTATCGGCTAGATAGAAACCCTGAGCATCTTGGGACCTGCCCCAGGAGTTATTCGTTCCACCAGTGACCCAGCGGGCGGAGATATCCGTCTCGAAGTTCTCAGAGAACACAGAAACTTTGATGGGGACGGTGCTCAGAATGTTGGTTCCCGGAGCACCAAGGTCGACGGACTGAGACCCGAAATTCGAGAACGCAACGAGTCCATCATTCTCGTCCGTGGCGGCTACACAGACGATGTTGCTCTCCGAGAGACTGCAAGGGTAGTCGGGTATTGAATCATTGTTGTCCCCGATCCCATCGTCGCCCCCGTTGCCGGCAGCTATAACAAAGAGCGTCCCTGAGGAAGCGGCGATCGCGTCGGCCATCGCTTGCGAACGATTCGGGCCCCCGACACTCGCATTAACAACACGCGCGCCGTGGGCGGCCGCGTAGGAGAAGGCGGCGGCAAGGTCGGCTCCCGTACCGCCGGCCGGTCCGATGACGCGCAGAGGCATGATTCGGATGTCCCAGTTGACCCCGGTCGTGCCGCGCGCGTCGTTTCCGGCTGCGCCCAAGATGCCGGAAACGTGAGTTCCGTGGCCCACGGGGTCCTGGGGATCGTTATCGTCGCCGACCCAGTCCCATCCCCTCCAGTCATCCACATAGCCGTTGGCATCTGAGTCCAGGCCGTCCGCCTCTCTACCGGAGCCGGACTCCGCCGCGTTCGTCCATATCCGGGTCGCGAGATCCGGATGTTGATAATCGACGCCGGAATCGACGACGGCGACAGTGACGCTCGAAGCGCCGCGGTTTACGTCCCAGGCTTCGGGAGCGTCGATATCGGCGTCAGGGGTGCCCGGCGAACCTGCGATTGTTTGGCCCACGTTGTGTAGTCCCCAGAGTTCCGGGAAGCGCGGGTCGTCCGGAACCGCGCGGCGGTAGTAGATGTAGTTGGGTTCCGCTTTGGCTACCTCGGCCCTGGCCTCATATGCTTTTATGGCCTGCGGCACGCTGAGACGGTCGGGGAGACGAATCAGCTGCCAGCCCGCCACCGGAAGACTGCGCGCGACCTTCCCCCCTATGAGGTCGTGGACTCGGCGTTGCACGTCGGGCTCGATCGTCGGATGAAACTTGATGAGAGCCTCGCCCTCTACATAACCGGATTTGGGCAGAGTCGGTTTGGCAATGCCCGCGTGCGCCTCCGCAGCGGGAATTCCTGCGAACGCAAACACGAGCGCGCAGACGACGACGGAGGGTTTCATCGCCGAGGAAATCTCACTCCACCGTGATAAGTACCGCGTCGGGGTCCTCGGCCGGCGGGCCTTCGAACGGCTTCTCGGGATCGCTCGAGCTGATCGCCCATTGCCCGGGCGTCAACTCAACGGTGAGTTTGCGGTCTTGTCGTGCGTCGAAGATGAATGCCAGGAAATCGAGAGGTGACTCGGCGACTTCGGGCGGACCCCGACGACCCGATTCGAACCACGCTCCCACATCCTCGAGGGTTTTTCCCTCTGTGATCTTTAGCAAGCTGATCTCGCGGTCGACGTCGGAATTGTTGACTACTTCAATCGTCGCCTGGCCGGCATCGAGAGTGTCGGGGCCCTCTAAATCGTCGTTGGTTGCCGTGTAGGTGACGTCCGTGTCGATGTCATCGCTCGCATCCCCCTCGGCGACCGTGAACCCGTTGGTCATTCCCAGCGAGAAATGCGGGCGCCCTTGTGGGTTCGGAATGAAGCAAAGCAGGACGTAATCGCCGCTCCCGATTCCCGAACCCGTGATGGTGTAGGAGGTCCCCGGCAGCTGAACTCCGCCGAGGTCGTCGATGACCGCGTCGTCCTCGACGACTCCATCGAGCACATTTCCTTGACCATTAGAGGATTCGAGGGCCGAACGAACGTCCTCGAGCGTCTTTCCTTGGAGGAGTCTCGCCATGGCGATTTCATGGAACTCGGCTCCCTCGTTCGTGACCGCGATGGAAACGGTTCCCGCCTCGATCTCACCCTCGACCGCGAACTCGTAATCGCGTTCGGTGATCGTCAAGGTGTTTTCGGGTTGGGCTTGCCGGTCGTTCTGGCCTGCGGCGCCGGCCTCACCAGAGGTGTTGTCTCCGCCACACGCCACCGTTGCGATTGCCACGGTCAGGCTGAGGATCACGCGAAGGAAGGCTGACATCGATCTCCTCTCGCTCGTGCCGGCAGCCTATTCTGGGAGCAGGCGCTACCGGCCTGCCCGCTGTTATCGCTCACAGAATGGGTCGTGCGAATAGTGGCTGATCTAATCGACGTGGTCATTGAGATTCCGAAGGGCAGCCGTAACAAGTACGAATTCGATCACTCGCGCCACATCATCCGGCTCGACCGCAGGCTGCTCTCGGCGATGACGTACCCGGCCGACTATGGGTTCGTGCCGGACACGCTCGGTGAGGACGGAGACCCCCTCGACGCGCTGGTCCTCGTTGACGATCCAACCTTTCCCGGTTGCTGGGTGTCGGCACGCCCCGTCGGAGTCTTCTGGATGGAGGACGAGAAGGGACCGGACGCCAAGATCATCTGTCTGCCCGACGACCCGAAGTGGGATGAAGTGAATGATGTGGATGAATTACCTGCAAGTCTCCGGGCCGAGATCGAGCACTTCTTCGAGGTCTACAAGACTTTGGAACCCGGAAAGAGCTCATCCACTCGCGGCTACGAGGGCGCCAAGGTCGCGTTGGAAGAGATAGAAGCCGCGCGGCGGCGAGGGGCCCAGTTGGAATAGATGTCGCCCCGACGCGATTCGCGTCTTGGGCTACGCGATTCTTACTTGAATACGTACTCGCCGGTGGCTGTAGGGCCGCCCAAGTAATTGCAGATGACTATTCGTATCTGCTCACCGGCGCGGGCCCGATATTTCAGGGTGTCCGGCTCATCCAGGGCAAGCTGGGAGACGCCGTGGTTCGCATAGGCGACGACCAGGTCGTACTCGTCGACGGCATAGATATCCCAGTCGCCTCTAAAGCCTTTGACCGTCGCCGTGAGTGTCCCATCCCACGGGACGGAGAATTTCTTGGTTACCTTGTGGACACCCTCGATGCCGTCGAGGCATCCCCAGCCTGAGGGCGAGACTGCGAGCGGCGCAGGGGCCGCCGCCACGTCATAGGTCTCTCTTATTGGCTTGCGTCGGTCTGCCACGGCGACCGAAGGCAACAAAATACTCAGCAGCATTCCCGCAGCAATCCAAACAATCGGCGACAGACGCCGGACTCGGTTGTGCATATATCCCCCTCGCTTTGCACCCATCGTAGCTACCAGGGGGCCGCAACGGAAGGGGGCTGGAACAGTCGACCCGAGTAATCAGAGCGCCACTAAGGAACGATGAATCGCTCCCAGGTCGAGCGACATCTCGGTCCACGATTCGCCGCGATCGATCGAATGCCATATTCGGCCGCTCGCGAGTCCGGCATATATGAGACCCCGCGCGTCCGAGACGAGCGCGTAAACCATGTGCTTCATCGGTTGGGGAAGCCCTCCTGACAGTCGGGTCCAGCCAGCTGCATCGTGTCGATACAGATAGGCCTCGGCTTTCCCATCGATATGGGCTCTCATAGGCCCGGGTGCAAGAGCTACATACCAAGTCTCAGGATCGGCATGGTCTCCGACGACGGCCCATCCATATTTAACGTCAGGTCCTCTGACGACGCGGCTCCACGTAACGCCCGCGTCTGTACTGATTGCCGCCCCCGGCTTGCGCACTCCGCCACCACCTTCATACACGTATGAAGCGCTGCGATGGAAGGAGAGCGCGTGGCAATCACGCGCTGCTCCTTTTAGGTGGCCCTGCCAGCTAGAGCCTCCGTCATCGGTACGCAAGACCGCTCCTGCTTCGATGCCGGCAACGATCACATCAGGGTCGGCCGCCGCCGGCGCCAGCGCAGAGACATAGGCGACGGTCGGCCGCTCGGCTGGTTGCCGCCACCACCACTTTCGAACCTTTTGGAACTCGGCGAGCTCTACCCAATCGCGACCCCCGTTTCCGCTCTTGAAGATCCCTGGTGGCTTCGTGCCGGCGTATACGACTCGGGGGTCGGCGGGACTGATGGCGAGCGATTTCACGATCATCCCGTCCAGTCCGCTGGGGGCCCAGGAAACGCCGGCATCGTCGCTGCGCAGGACACCGTTTCCCTGAGTACCCACGAGGATCAGGCCGTCCCTCGATGATGCGAGGGATCGGGTTTCCTGTTCCTTTAGGAGGCGGGAGACCTGCCAAGAGCCTCCAGTTAATTCTGCTCGCGAGATGCCGCGCCAGGTGGTCGAGACGAAGATGGAAAAGCTCACGAAAGAACTCTAAGAAATCGCAGCCAGTGGCTCCGCTCGGGCAGCTGGATTCTTCCGACACGGGGATTCCGCCGAGCCATGCCGTACGACCGCGGGGACGGTCTCAGCCGGTTGCTTCGGACCCGCCGGAAGATCAGACTTTTCCAACGACTAGTCAAGGAGAAGGAAGGCATGGCTCATCCGAACTTGGACATCGTCTTGCAGGCGTATCGAGCGTTCGAGAAGGGCGACATGGAGGCCGCCGGCCAAGACATCGCCGACGATTTCGTGCTGCACGTGCCGGGCCGAGGGCCCATGTCCGGCGAAATCAACGGCAAGGCCGCGGCTATGGCCCGCTGGCAGCGGCAGATCGAGCTGTTGGGAGGCGTCCCCTACAAGGCGGAGGAATACGACGTCGCCGTCACGGATGACCACGTCATCCAACTTGCGAACGTCACGGCCGAACTTGAGGGCCAGACGTTCACCTACAACACGGTCAATGTTTGGCGCGTCGTGAACGGGAAGATGGTCGAAGCCCGGGCGCACATCTATGACCTCTACTCGTGGGATGACTTCTGGACGAAGCTCGCGGCCCGAGCATGAAGCCGACAGTCGCCGTCGAGCGCGGGATTCGTGCGGATTAGGACGGCCTCCACAGCAGGCGGTCCATCGTGGCCCCAACGGGATTCGAACCCGTGCTACCGCCTTGAAAGGGCGGCGTCCTGACCTGGCTAGACGATGGGGCCTCGGGCCACTGAGGTTAACGCCCGGGTTCGCGAGCTAGATAAGGGTCGTGGAACCGGACCGTCGTGGATCGTGCGCGGCTTCGACCGCGCCGTCGTCGCGCACCAGGGCGGCCTGAACACCGCCGAAGAACATGTGGATGTCATCGTACGGTCGCAGTGGAAACTCCAGACCCTCCACCGGCATCCCCGGTTCGTAGCAGAGAAGCTCGCCTTCTTCGCGCAGCGCCAAGTGCACCCGAGGAGCCGCCACGGCCTCGGCTAGCCCGAGACCATCCACGGCTACCGCGATCAAGGTCTGAGCAATCGCCCCGGTAATTCGATCGGCGCCCGGGGAGCCCACTCCCAGAGTGATGCCTGGGCCGGCGGCGATGGTAGGAGCCATGTTGGAATGGCAGCGACTGCCCGGCGCGAGCCGGTGAACTCCACGCGGATTGAGCTCCTCTTCGCCGAGCGTGTTGTTGAGCATGATGCCGTTCACGATCAGCCCGGAGCTGTACCCGTTGGATTGCGTGAGCGAGCACACATAGCCGTCCGCGTCGGCGGAGGATGTATGGGTCGTCGAGGCGGAAGCTCTTCGGGTCCGCAGCGACGACAGCGCGAGCTCCACGGCGCCCGCCACCTCGCCCGGGTCTTCGTACTGCTCCCGTCGATAAGAAACCGCTTCTTTCTCGGCGTCTATCAGGGCCCTGACGCGCGTGGCGGGATCGAGGAGATCCGCATCCTCGAGCAGCGTCAGCAAGTGGATCAGCACCGCTCCCCCGACGGCGGGCGGTGGATTGGACTGCACCAGCCATCCGAAGGCGTCGGTCGCGATCGGGTCGCGGATCTCACAGCGGTAACCGCCGAGGTCGGAGGTGGTCATGAAGCCGCCATCGGCCTCGATGGCTTCGATTATGGAAAGTCCGAGCGGCCCTCGATAGAAACTTTCCGGACCCTCGGAGGCGACGATCTCGAGCGCTTCGGCGAGTTGGGGCTGGAAGAAGAGGTCGCCTTCTACGAAGAGGCGTCCGTCCTTCTGCAGCAAGTCACGCGCCGCTGCGAACGGCGACCAGATGTAGTCCCAGGTTGCCGACAGGTAATAGCCCGACGTCATCGGAAAGGGAATGCCTTCGCGAGCTGCAACGATCGCGGGGTCGAAAAGCGCGGGCCATTCGATCGCTCCGTGTTCCTCCCACGCCGCGTGCAGCGCGGCGAGGATGCCTGGAACCGCGACGGAACCTCCGCCGATGCCCGTGTACATGCCGTTTGAGTAATCCGGTACATACACACGTCGCAATCCCTGGCCGGGCTCCGACGGAAGAGCCAGCGGCATTGTGTTGTTCCCGTCGAAAACCCGGACGCGTCCATCCGGAGTCCTCAACGCGAGAAAACCAGACCCGCCCATCGACGCCATGAAGGGCTCGGCCACCCAAGCCATGACGGACGAGGCGATGCATGCGTCGACCGCGTTGCCCCCGGCCGATTTGATGTCGCGGGCGGCCTGGCCGCTCAAAACGTTGCCGGCCGCCAGAGCGAGCCTCGGGTTTGTCACCGCCTAAGGCTCAGGCGGACAACCGAGCGCGCGCTCGATCGGCGGCGACCTCGTTGCCCTTCTTTTCGTAGAGAACGATCGCGTCCTCAATTGCTCCGCGCGATTCGTCGGCCCGTGCGGCGAGATGCAGAACCTCGGCGAGATCCATCAAAGCGTCGGCCTGAAGCCCCAGAAAATCGGTCTTCTGCGACAGGACCACGGCCTCGCGCGCTAATGCTTCCGCCTGCTCGAGATTGCCGTCGCGCGCAGCAAGCTTGGCCTTCATCGTGCGCGTCGCTACCTGCGAGTCCACGTCGTCCGGGTCGGCGTTCTCCTCGCAGATGGCGATGAAGCGGGCGGCGTCGTCGTAACGCCCTTGCTGGTAAGTCGCACGTGCAAGATCCGCCGCGAGACTCGCCGAGTAGATCGTTTCACCTATTTGCTCGAGGGTGGCGTAACCCTCGGCAAGAGCCGACTCTGCAGCCGCCGGGTCGCCGGCAAGGAGTTCGACGAACCCTCGAACCATCGCGCTTCGTTCGGCCACGGAAAGTCTCAGGCCGAGATCCTCATAAATGAGTCTGCCGCGGGCGATCAACTCGCGCGCAAGATCGAACTTGCCCTTCATGGCCTCGAACGCCGCGCGCGTGTGCAGGATGGTCGATTCGACGCGCTTGCTGTCCGTTTGCTCCAGGATCTTCTTGCACATCGCAATGGCATCCGTCGCCGAGTAAGGGCCGTAGATCGAAGGGACAAGCCAGGACATGATCTCGGTCTCCTCGGCCCTGTCTCCCGCGCGTCGAGCGTGCTGGAGCGCCATCTCCAACGCATCCTGGGTGGGAATCTCGTTGGCCCGGCTCCAGTGAATCAGAGCAAGTAGCCGCCACGCACGGGCCTGTCCGAGATCGTCACCGAGCTCCTGGAAGATCGGGATGAGCTTCTCGACCTCGACCTGCGCCTCGCCGATGTTTAGACCCTCGCTAAAAAGCTGCACCTGGAAGTGAATCAATTGAGCCTGTGCCTTCAGCAGCCGATCTTGCGTCTCGTCTGCGCGCGCGATGGCCTCGCTCAGCACCTCGTCGGCACGCGTGAGATCACCGGTTTGAAGCAATGCCCGTCCGAGGTCGGGAAGCAAGCCCAAGCGCTCGGCGTCGTCCGATTCCAGCACGCCGGCCGCCCGCTGCAGCAGACCGACGGCGGCGGGGAGGTCGGTTCGGTGCAACGCCTTGCGGCCGGCGGACGCCAGTTTCACCGACGCCTGGCGGGCGAGCTCCTTGGCGCGCGGGTCGAGGGGTCCCAGCTGAGTTCGAAACAGGTGAGCTTGCTCGAAGTGATAGCCCAGGATCTCGTCGTACTCCCCGACGCGGTCGGCGGCGGCACGCTGTAGCCACACTGCAAACCGCTCGTGCATCTCGGCTCGAATCTCTTTGGAGACCGACTCATAAGCGGCGTCCCTGATAACGATGTTGCGGAAGCGAAAGGCATCGTCTCCGGCAAAGGTCGACCTGTCGGGCCGTACGAATTCCTTGCGCACCAGCGTGAGTAAATGGCCGGGTACTTTGCCGCGCTCCGCCTCCGGAGAAAGTTCGGCCACAGCCCCCCTATAGAAGACCCTGCCGATGACGCTTGCGCGTTCGACGACCTGACGTTCCTCGCCCTGGAGCTTGTCGAGGCGGGCCGTAAGGAGGGCCTGGATGGTGGACGGCACGCTGATGTCGGACAGATCCTGGGTTGGCAGCCAGCGACCGTTGTCTTTTCGGAGCAAGCCGTCGTCGATCAACATCGCGAGAACCTGTTCGAGATACAACGGGTTGCCCTCGGCGACCTGAATGATGCGCCCTCTCAGATTGCGAACAAGCTCCCCTTGCCCGAGAAGGTTGTCGATGATTGCCGAGCAATCCTCCGAGCTCAAAGGTTCGAGCAAAAGTGAGGTTGCATTTAGTTTTCCGCCACCCCACGCGGGCCGCTGATCGAGGAGATCCGGTCGGGACATGCAGACCAGAAGGATCGGCGCGTCGCGCGCCCAGTCCGCAATGTGATCGATCAAGTCGAGGAACGTGGGCTCGGCCCAGTGAATGTCGTCGAATGCGACGACGAGAGGTTGTTTACGGGCAAGGGCTTCGAGGAACTTGCGAACGCCCCAGAACGTTTCGTCCGGGGACGCGGTCGCCTCGACGACATCGATTGCTTGGGCCACACGATCCGCGATCAGAAGCGCCTGATCTTCGCCCTCCATCAGAGCAACCAGCTTTGTCTGGACTTGATCCGCACCGTCACCGTCCTGCAGATCGGCCACTTCGCGGATGATCTCCTTGAGCGGCCAGTACGTGACGTTCTGGCCGTAAGGGGGGCACCGACCTGCCAAGTGAAGAGCGTCCCCGTGAACCTGGTCGATGAGTTCCCACACTAGCCGCGACTTGCCGGCTCCCGCCTGGCCGAGAATCGTGAACATGTGGCAGGTTCGCTCGTTTCTCGCGCGGTCGAAGGCCTGCTTCAAGAGATCGAGTTCCCGGGTGCGGCCGATAAGCGGCGAGGACAGTCTGCGCGCCGTTCCCTCGGCCCCCTCGATCACCTCCAAAAGCCGGTAAGCGGGAACGCCTTCGGACTTGCCCTTCAGCGTCAGAGGATCGACGGGCTCGACCTTCACCGCGTCCTTTACGAGCTTGTAGGTCTCGACGCCGATGTAGATCTCGCCCGGCGGGGCAGCCTGTTCCAGGCGAGCGGCGACGTTCACGGTGTCGCCTGTTGCGAAGCTCTGGCGTTGGGAGGCATCGCCTGCCACGACCTCCCCGGTGTTCACGCCGATCCGGGCTTGGACCTCTACGTCCCATTCCTCCTTGAGCTCCTTGTTCAGCTCGTCACGAGCCGCTCGCATGTCGGCGGCGGCACGAACGGCCCGCAGCGCGTCGTCTTCCCGCAGCACGGGAATCCCGAATACCGCCATCACGGCGTCACCGATGAACTTTTCGACCGTGCCGCCGTGCCGCTCGAGGGCCTCCGACATGGCCGCGAAGTACCGTTGCATCACTCTTCGAAGCGATTCGGGATCGAGCTTCTCGCCCATCGCCGTCGATCCGGTGACGTCGCAGAAGACGATGGTCACCGTCTTTCTGACCTCGCGTACGGGCGCGGCGACCACGCCCGCAAGCGGAGTGGCGCACTCCGAGCAGAACTTCGCAGTGTCCGCGTTCTCTGTACCGCAGTTCGGGCAAAGGACAGCCATTGATTCAGTCTAGGGAGCGCTGAGGGGAGTTGACCAGCTAAAGGGGTCCCCAACGAGACACTTTTGAAGGGTAGGTTGCCCTCCCGGATGGCTCCTTACGCCGATTTTCAGACAGAGGTCTATCTCGGTGGATTGCAGGCGACCATCCCCGAGTATCCCCTCTCCTATCGCGGACTACGCCGCGCCGCTCGTCGCATGCTGACCCCTGAGGCGTACGACTACGTCGCTGGGTCGGCTGGTTCCGAGGACACCGAAAGGGCTAATCGCGAGGCTTTCCGGAGGTGGCGGCTGGTGCCGCGCCTACTTCGTGATGTCTCGAATCGAGACGTCGGCGTTCGACTTCTCGATCTCGATCTTCCGGCGCCCGTCCTTCTCGCGCCGGTAGGAGTGCAATCGATCGTTCATCCAGAGGCCGAGCTTGCCGTTGCACATGCCGCGGCGGGCCTGGGGTTGCCGATCGTCCTGAGCACCCTCTCGTCTAGGAGCATGGAGGAGGTCGCGGAGGCCTCGGGTACGAATCCACGCTGGTTTCAGCTTTATTGGCCGAACGACGAAGACATCACGGCGAGTTTTCTCGATCGCGCCGAGAGGGCGGGATATTCCGCCATCGTCGTCACACTCGATACGGCCTACCTCGCGTGGCGGCCCCGAGACCTGGCGCGGTCATTTCTTCCGTTCCTGCGGGGAGAGGGCCTCGCGAATTACCTCACCGACCCGGTCTTCCGTGGTGCGCTCGCGCAGACACCGGAGGAAGACCTGCAGAGCGCGGTGCTCCGATGGGTCTCGGTATTTGCCGCACCTCATCACACCTGGGAGAAGCTGTCCTTCCTCAGAGAACACACGCGCTTGCCGATTCTTCTGAAGGGCATCCAGCATCCCGACGACGCGCGCGCGGCACTCGACGCCGGCATGGACGGGATCATCGTGTCGAACCACGGCGGGCGGCAGATAGACGGTGCGATCGGATCGCTAGCGGCATTGCCGCCCATCGTCGAAGTCGTTGAGGGGCGGGTTCCGGTGCTCTTCGACAGCGGCATCAGAACTGGCGCCGACATCGTGAAAGCGAAAGCGCTTGGAGCGGCCGCCGTGCTGATAGGGCGTCCGTACATTTGGGGCTTGGCGGTTGGAGGCGAGGCAGGTGTCCGTCAGGTGTTGCGTGGTCTGCTGGCGGAGATGGATCTCACGCTGGCACTGACCGGATGTACCTCCTGGGACGACGCGGGAGGCGACCTCCTTGCGGCGCTCTAGCCCTTCCCGCTTTCGGCAGTCGGTCCACCCGTGCTCTTTCCGCGGCACACCAGCAGCGCTATTCGAAGCTGGTGTGACTCAGAACGAAATGTCCAGCATCACCCGGAGCAGGACACCTGTGAGTGGAGGCCCCAGGGACTCGAACGCGCCGCAACTGCGGCGTAGCCGCGCGGCGGGGAGAGTGGCTTCGGGCATGGCGGGGGCCACGTAGTGGGGCCCCAGGGACTCGAACCCTGCCCGCCGGATTAAAAGTCCGGAGCTCTGCCAGATGAGCTAGGGCCCCCTGCCGATGCGCCGGCGAGAAGGAGCCTACCGGCGCGTTATCTCTGTCCTCGCCTTGTCCGACGAGCGAGACGCAACCTTCGCATCCGGTTCGACCTCGAGCATCAAACCGTCGACCGCCGCCACTTTGATCGGCTCCCCGGCGCGCACCCCGTCGGCACAGCGGGCCTTCCAGAAACGCCCGCCTATTTTGACCTGGCCCTCGGGCGCGCAGTCGGTGATCACGATCCCTTCGGCGCCGATCATTCCTTCACTTCCCGTCATGGCGCGCGTCCGTCGCCACTTCAAGAAGATCGAGATCTCGACGATCTCGAACAACGCCAGAACGCCGATGACAATTCCTTTGAGCGGCCATTCGAGAAATAGAAGGGCAAGAATGATCCCAATCGTCGTCATGGCGACTCGAGGTGTTTATCGCTCGCGGGGACGAGGCACCAGCCGGTACCCGACGTTGCGAATCGTTTCGATAAGGGCTTCGTGCTCAACGCCCAGCTTCGCCCGCAGCCGGCGGATGTGCACGTCCACCGTACGGGTACCGCCGTAATAGTCGTAACCCCAGACCTCGCGCAGAAGCAGATCTCGATCGCAGACGCGGCCGGGCCTCTGGGCGAGGAACTTCAGTAGCTCGAACTCCTTGTACGTGAGGTCGAGAGGGCGGCCTCGAACGTAGACCTGGTAGTTCTCGGGATTGACGGTGAGATCTCCTACTTTGAGAGCCGTGGGTTCGTCGCCGTGTCCGGCTCGCCGGGTGACCAGGCCGAGGCGTGCCGAGATCTCGGCGACGGAGGCCTCCGTTAGGAGGAAGTCATCGGCTCCATTCTCGAAGCGAAAGCGCGCAACGGTGTCTTGATCGACAACCACGATGATCGGCGGCAGCCCCGTTTCCCAGGAGAGAGCCAGGCGTCGGGTTGCCTCCTCCGCGTCGTGCACATCAGCGGTGCCGTCGATAAGGAGGACGTCGGGGTGGACGGCGATGAGGTCGCGCGGCTCGGTCGTCTTCAGCGGCGCGCGCACGATCCGGTAGGGCGCGAGGGGGAACTCGGCGAGCAAGTCGCGCACTTCCTCGGCTCGGTCGGACAGCAGAAGAACTGTGAAGGCCATATGTCAATGGTGCATCAAACTCGGCTCGGCGAGAAAACTGTTATGTCGTGGAGTCCGCAGGGCCCTCGCCGACGGCCCTCGCGGGGAACTCGAACGGGCCTCCCTCCCTCCAGCGATTCGTGATCGGGAGGCGGCGATCACGGCCGAAGGCCTTGACCGTCACCTTGGGTCCGGGAGGCGCCTGCCGGCGCTTGTATTCGGCTCGGTCGACGAGAGCAATGACCTTCTCAACGATCTCCCGCTCGTGACCCTGAGCGACGATGTCTTCGATCCCGGAGTCGTCCTCGATGTAGGCCTCGAGTATCGGATCGAGCTCCTCGTAAGGCGGCAAGGAATCCGAATCCTTCTGGTCAGGACGGAGCTCTGCCGACGGGGGTTTGGTCAGTACGTTGTCGGGGATCACGGGCGAGATCGAGTTCCTATATCGGGCCAGGGCATACACCTCGGTCTTGAAGACGTCCTTCAACAGGGCGAAGCCGCCGGCCATGTCGCCGTAGAGCGTCGAGTACCCACACGCCATCTCCGACTTGTTGCCGGTCGTGACGACGAGATGCCCGAAACGATTGGAGGTCGCCATCAATAGGTTGCCGCGAACGCGGGCCTGAAGGTTTTCCTCGGCCAGTCCCATCTCCTGGCGCCCGAACGTTTGAGTGAGTGTGTCGAGGTAACTGCGATACACGGAGCTGATGGGGGCCTCGATCATCTCGATGCCGAGATTTGCGGCGAGGGCCTTGGCGTCCTCGATCGAGTGGCTGGAGGAAAACTCAGAGGGCATAGCCACGCCCAGGACGACATTCGAGCCCAGCGCGTCGGCGGCGATGGCGGCCGTGAGCGAGGAGTCGATGCCTCCCGACAGGCCCACGACTACCTTCTCGAAGCCGTTTTTGACGACGTAGTCATGTACCGAAACAGTGAGGGCGCGATAGATCTCCTCCTCCGCGCCCAATATCGCGGCCCGGTGTGGCGGACCGAGATCCGCCGATGTCTCCGGTATGGCGACACGGACGCGATCCACATCCGCGGCCAGAGGCCGCGCTTCGCCCAGAGCTACATCGACTACAGCAAAGGACTCCTCGAACTGCTTGAGGCGGGCGACCAGCCCACCTCCGGCGTCGACGACCAATGACGCTCCGTCGAAGACCAGCTCGTCTTGGCCCCCGACCATGTTGACGTAGACGATCGCTGCTCGAGCCCGACGCGCGCGCTTGCTTAGCAACTCGAAACGCTCGGCGAGCTTGTTCTTATGGAACGGAGAGGCGTTGATATTCACCACTATCTGGGCTCCGGCATCGCCCTGCGAGACAACGGGACCGCTCGGACTCCAAAGGTCCTCGCATACGCAAACGCCCAATACACCCGCCGAGGTCTCGATCAGAAGGTCGCGCGCGCCGGGTTCGAAGTAGCGCTTCTCGTCGAAGACGCCGTAATTGGGCAGGAGTTGCTTGCGGTACACCGACGCGACCTTTCGATCGGCACAGATGGCAGCGGCGTTGTAGAGGGCCGACCCATCCGTATCGACGAAGCCCACAATGGCGATAACGTCCGTCGTGGCCTCGGCGATTTGGTCGAGAGCGGATCGATTCGCGCTCACAAAGCTTCGCTTGAGGAGTAGGTCCTCGGGGGGATACCCGCTTATTGCAAGCTCTGGCGCGCATACCACCTGGGCTCCCATTGCTTTAGCGCGTACGACCGAGGCGACTATCCGCTCCGTGTTGCCGGAGATGTCACCCACCGTCTGGTTGAGTTGTGCAACGGCGATCAGCACGACTCAAGCGTAGGGCTTTGGTGCGCGTTCTGTAACGAGTTTGAAACGCAAGGGGGCTACGCTGACCGGGATGGAGAGACAGCAGGACTATGTACTCCGGACCGTCGAGGAGCGCGGTATCCGCCTCGTCTGGTTGTGGTTTACCGACGTGCTCGGTTTTCTCAAATCCTTTGCGGTCACATCTGAAGAGCTCGAGCAGGCCTTCGACGAAGGTATTGGCTTCGACGGCTCGGCCATTGAGGGTTTCGCCCGTGTGCAAGAGTCCGACATGCTGGCGCGGCCGGACGCGGCGACCTTCCAGATCATGCCGCCGCGACCGGAGCAAATCGAGGGCGGGGTAGCTCGGATCTTCTGCGATATCTATACGCCTGACGGGCGTCCGTTCTGGGGCGATCCTCGCTATGTGCTTCGTCGCAATCTGCAGAAGGCGGCCGAGCGTGGATTCACTTTCTATGTTCACCCCGAGATGGAGTTCTTTCTCTTCAAAAGCGCCGGGGACGCGAATCCGATCGACGCGGGCGGTTACTTCGACCTGACGCCGTCGGATGTGACGCAGGAGTTGCGGCGCGAGACGATCAGTGTGCTGGAGCGCCTCGGAATTCCCGTTGAGTTCTCGCACCATGAGGTTGCGCCTTCGCAGCACGAGATAGATCTCAGGCACGCGGACGCGTTAACGATGGCCGACTCGGTTATGACCTTTCGCCTGGTCGTAAAAGAGATGGCGGCCGCGCGTGGGATGTACGCAACGTTTATGCCTAAACCGTCTACGGAACAGCCCGGTTCCGGGATGCACGTGCATCTATCGCTCTTCGAGGGCGACGAGAACGCATTCCACGATTCCTCCGATGAGTACCACCTTTCGAAAGTCGCCAAGGCTTTTACCGCCGGTCTGTTGACCCATGCGCGCGAGATAACGGCCGTCACGAACCAATGGGTAAATTCCTATAAGCGCTTGACTACCGGCGAGGGCTATCCGGTGCCCGAGGCACCCGTCTACGTCTGCTGGGGAAGGCACAACCGCTCAGCATTGATCCGGGTACCGATGTACAAGCCGCGCAAGGATCAATCGACGCGCATCGAGTTTCGGTCGCCGGATCCCGCCTGCAACCCTTACCTGGCCTTCTCGGTCATGCTGGCGGCAGGTCTCAAAGGGATCGACGAAAGCTACGAACTGCCTCCCGAGGCCCTTGACAACATCTACGAGATGTCGGAGGCCGAGCGCCGCTCTCGCCAAATCGACACGCTTCCGGATGACCTCTACGAAGCGTTGCGAGAGATGGAGGCTTCAGACCTGGTGGCCGAAGCGCTCGGGGAGCAAGTGTTCGAATACCTTCTGCGCAACAAGCACGCGGAATGGGAGCAATACCGCTCCTACGTCTCGCCCTACGAAACCGAGCGCTATCTGCCGATTCTTTAGCCTTCGAGGAACTCTTAGATCAGCGACGGTCCCGGCTTGCCGTTTTCGTGCCGATTCGGGTGCTCATCGTGGCGGCGCTCGACGTCCTCCTTGTCGAACTTGTAACGAATCGTCGCTGGTAGACGCGTCGCGCCGACCCACCGAGCGCCCCAGTAGTAGGGGTCATAAAGAGAGCGAACCTGAACCCCCATGGACGACGTTGACGAGATGAACTCGCCGTGGCCAACGTAGATCCCCACGTGGCCGACGGCCGCCCCCGTCGTCTTGTGGAATACGAGATCGCCAACCTCGAGGTTCTCGCGCTTCCAGATTCGTCTGTATCCCTCGCGGTTGCCCAAGGCGAACTGGCCCGCGGACGAATGCGGCAAGGAGGCACCGTGCTGCCGCCATACCCATGCGGTGAACCCCGAGCAATCGAAGCCGGTGGGGGTCGTGCCGCCGTAGCTGTAAGGCCGCCCGATCTGGCCCCGAGCTCTCTCTTTCACGTGCTGTCTGTGCTTGGCGTAGTCCCGATAGACATTGGCCGAAGCCGCGGGGGCTGCAAGCTGAAGGGAGACCACGAAGATGAGGCCGAAGGCAAATTTTCGGCGCAGCGTTGAAGGTATGTGGTTGTGGCTCATGGGTGGAAAGCTCCTTGGCGGCGGGAGGAGGCGGAGTGACGGCCTCGGCGAAGCGCTCTCGTGGGCGCAGGTCGAAGGACAAGCTAGCCGCGGGGCCGACAAGGGTCGATATGGCCCGTATTGATAAAAAAATGGTAATTTTTGTGTGTTTGGGAGATTGCGCCGCCTGCGAGAGCGCGAAAAACCGCTAGCCCGTGACCGATTTGAGCTCTGCCGCCGGGTCTGATCCTCTTCCTGCTCACCTGGCCGCCCCCCCCGCCCCCCTGTCCGAGCGTCGGCGCGCCGCTCTGATCGCAGCCAGCAAGAGCCTCGGCCCCTTCGTGGAGTCCGATCCCGAGGCGCTGGACCGGCTGGAGGACCCGCCGACGCTGGCGACGCCGTCCGAGCTGAGGATCCGTATCGCCTCCGCCTATGAGGCGGGAGGCATCGGGGGCCTCAGAGCCGCCAAGCGACGGGAGCTGCTCGGAATCGCGGCGCGCGACCTCTGCGGGGAGGCGTCCGTGGACGACGTCGGACGTGCGCTCTCGGATCTGGCCGACGCATGCCTCGATCTCCTGGCCGCCGCGGTGCCGGGCCTCGGTGTCGTCGCCATGGGGAAGCTGGGCGCGCGCGAGCTCAACTACTACTCGGACATCGACGTGATCTTTGTAGCCGAGGACGTCTCGGAGTCCGTCCGGAAGGGCGCCGAGGAGCTCCTCCGCGAGTTGGGGGGTGCCGGTGCCGAGGGCCGCGCCTACATCGTCGACGTCGACCTTCGGCCGGAGGGAAGGAGCGGCCCCCTTGTTCGATCGCTCGAGAGCTACTTGGAGTACTACCGCCGCTGGTGTGAGCCCTGGGAGTTGCAGGCGCTCATAAAGGCGCGTTCCGCCGCGGGAGCCGTCGAGGTCGCGGACGCTCTAGTCGCTGCAACCCGTGAGTTGGTGTTCTCGGTCGACGTCTCGGCCGAGCGCGTTGCGGCCATCCGCAAAATGAAGGAACGAGTTGAACAAAATGCGATGAAGGTTGCGCGGAAGAGCAGGACGTCGGAGTCGTATGACGTCAAACTTGGCCCCGGGGGTATCCGCGACATCGAGTTCGCGGTTCAGCTTCTTCAGTTGGTGCATGGCGGCAGCGACCCATCGGTGCGCAGCGCTGCAACCCTCGACGCGCTCCCGGCGCTCGTCGATGGCGGCTACGTCGCGGACGACGACGGAGCAGGCCTCGGCGTTGCCTATCGCTGGTTGAGAACCGTCGAGCATCGCCTACAGCTGTGGCAGGAGCGTCGGGTGCGTCACTTGCCCCGAGACGAGGGCGAGGTCACGCGCCTGGCGCGCGTG
>JBHELF010000022.1:0-5340 GCA_046263155.1 Actinomycetota bacterium | reverse complement strand
TGCTAGCTGGTTGTATTTCATTCCCTGGGCAACAGAGATGACTATGGGGCACACCATCTTCTGCGAAAATAGGTGTTCGCCCAGTCGGATCGCTCATGAGACGGTTCATGTTCGGCAGTTTGAGAAGTACGGAATCACCTTCCCGGACAGGTATGTGCTTGAGGTAATCCGCTCGCGTAGTACAGGATGCGCCAACCGCTTCGAAGCCCCAGCCTATCGAGTGGAGGGTAAGTGCGAATAGAACGGATGGGTCTTGTAGTTTGTACCGTAATCTTCTTGACAGCTTGCGGTAACAGTAGAACCGCGTTCGTCGTCAATCCCTGTGACGAGAGGGCGACGGTACGCCTGTCCTCTCTAAGCCAACCGCCTTCGCGTGATGAAGATTGGGACCTATCCGTCTCGCTTGAACCCCTTGTGGGAAAAGAGGTTGGCAGTGCCTTTCGGACGCTGACGGATGGGCCCTATTCGATTCGCGCGGAATTCGAGACGGGACCGGCGGCGGACTTTAACGTCAGCTACAAGGGGGAAGATCCTATTCTGGTAGTCATTCCGGCTGAGTTGTGCCCGTGAGGTCTGTGGCGCCATCCGCCCAGAAATGTCCATGCGATGAACTCCACGGCAGTGGGGTGGGCAGTCGACGTCGCTACGCACCCGATTGCCAGTTGGATGCTCGAGGAGCCCACTCGCTCTCACTAGGGGTGCTGTCTGCTCGAGAGACGGCGGGTGCTGGATCGCGCACCCAATATCCCTGCAACCCGTGACCATTTCGTGACCACTCCCGCTGCACGTTGAGGAAATCTGGAGAACACTCAGGACACGGACTTCTGCCCCGGCGACCTGCCGTTTTATCTATTCGTGCTGGTCGATGAGTCAGGCCCTCGTTCGTTCACACCGAAGAGGTCACTGGTTCGATCCCAGTACCGCCCACTTGCGAACTTGCAGGTAGCTGACCCTTTTGCGCCGCGATTCGATCAACTTCGGCATCGAGTCCGTGACCGCTCTGCGACCAGTCACTGCTCGCATGGGCGCGGCGAAATCGAAAAAAAACCGTCCTACCGACGACGCTTGATCGCAACGACCCGCTCAACAATTCCCCCTGGGCCGAGCCGCTCGCGTTCGACAATGTCCCATCCGTCAGTCTCCACGTAGTCAGCCGGTCGGCGCGTCAGGTTTTCGCCTTCCAGCCTCTTGGCGAAGAATTCGACGAACCTCTGAAACCGGAACAGAGGCTTCGAATGGCTACGAATGTGATCGACGAGGATGAGCTTGCCTCCTGGTCGCAGGACCCGCTTCATCTCGGCGAGAGCGCGGCCCGGATCTGGGATGTTGCAGAGCGAGTAGGTACAGACGACGGAGTCGAATGAGTTCTCCGAAAATGGAAGATCGTGTGCATCTCCTACTCGCAGATCGACCTCTCGTCCTAGATCGCGAGTGTGTGCGTGCGATGTCGAGCATCTCAGGGCTCAGATCGACGCCTGTCAGGTTCGCCTCCGCGGGGTAGTGGAGCACATTGAGAGCCGTTCCGATGGCGACCTCGAGGACGTCGCCGTATGCGCGCGAACAGGCCCACGCGCGGTGGCTACGACCGAACACGCGTCGCTCGAAGAATCCGATCGACTTGTCGTAGCGCGGCGCTTGCTTGGCCCACGACCGCCGCACCTTGTCGGTCTGACGCTCTAACTCTCTCGGATCAAGCGTCTTCACGCGACAGCCTCGGGCTGGTTGCGCCGTGACGTGAAGCGCCTGGCTATAACCCAGATGACTCCGATGGCCGCCGCGATGCTGGTTAGGGCAAGTAGTAGATGCGCCCAGTCCACCTCGCGATGATCGAGATGCTGCAGGAAGTGGATGACCGCGACGATCGCGTACGCGAGATTGGCCAGCAGGACGAGGAGATAACCCCGCTGCTCCGCGGGCCGGCTGTCCTGGCGCAGAGCCAGTGCAGCGACCCCCAGCACGAACGCCGTCGACAGCCAGATGAGCCAGTGGGCTTGGAGCTGCTCGGCCGCACCCTCAAACTC
Source organism: Actinomycetota bacterium (assembly GCA_046263155.1). Taxonomy (GTDB): domain Bacteria; phylum Actinomycetota; class CADDZG01; order CADDZG01; family WHSQ01; genus DATADF01. The sequence continues at coordinate 3,319 of JBHELF010000022.1, read as the reverse complement.
CTCATGGGTGAGATGCCACTGGAGATCGACCAGGCGTCCTCCGATCTGACCCACGAAGCCGACCACCAGAGCCCAGAACATCGTTGCGCTGGGTGCACCTTGGTCGGTAATGGCCATAGCATCCTCCTTCACCAGATAACGGTGGCGATCAATGCTGCATCAGGTTCGCGGGTTACAGTGGATGGGTCATGAGTAAGGCCTTAATGATTGCCCTCGTCTTGCTTGTGTTTGTACTGGGCCTTCCCCTCGCGATGGGCATGAGTGATATGGACTCCTGTCCGAGCTGCGCCGGCGTCGACGCGCCCATGGCGGTGGCGATGTGCCTTGCCATAATGTCGCTCTTTGTTCTCGTGGTGATCTCGCAGACCAGTCTCGTTGCGACCAGGCGCGACATACCACCACTCCTGCTTGGCCGCGAGCCTCCCGAACGACCGCCTCAGATCGCTTAGATAGAGAGACACGCGCCCGCTGGGCGCTATCAAGCGACCAAGGAGGTATCCCTATGGAAACACTCATTGCCTTTCTGCCGGCGCTGGCATGCGGCGCCATGATGATGCTCATATGCATCCCGATGATGAGAAACATGCACAAAGGACATGACAATTCCGCCGACACCGACAAGCGTCACGAGGTGGCGGAGCTTCGTGAGGAGATAGCGCGGCTCAAAGCGGAGCGCGCGCTGGAAGACAAGATCGAGGCGCACGATGGCTAAGACCCAGACAGGCCCGCGACCACGTAAGACTCAGGCAAAGGGAAAACGACGACCCTTTCGTAGACAGCCGCCTCCGCCGTGGTACCGCAGGTCCTCGTGGCTACCGTGGGTGGCTGGGATCGCCGCGGTCGCGGTCGTGATGATCGCGCTCAGCTCCGGCGGAAGCGATGCGCCTGCTCCCGGCGTAGCGGTCTCCAACCCGGTGGTCGGTGGGGATCTCCATTCTCTGGTCGTCGACCCGAGTGATCCCGACACGCTTTACATCGGCAGCCATCAAGGCGTGTCCGTCTCCATCGATGGCGGTCGAACCTGGGAGGTCGTCGAGGAGTTGAACGGCGCCGACGCGATGGGGTGGGCCTTCACCGACGATTTGATCCTGGTCGGCGGACACCCGGGCCTGAGCCTCTCCACCGATGGCGGCGCGACCTTCGAAGCTCGGAACGAAGGTCTGCCGTCGACCGATGTGCACGCGCTCGGCGCCGGAAGCAACGTCATCTATGCCGGGTTGGCGGGAGCCGGAACCTTCGCCTCTACGGACGGCGGGCAGACGTGGGAGATGCGCAGCCAAGAGGTGGGCGGAGCCTTCATGGGCCATATCCACGTCGACCCCAAAGACGACGAGCACATTCTCGCCCCCGACATGGGCGGCGGAGCGATGGAAAGCACCGACGGGGGCCGGACATGGAAGGTGCTCGGCGGTATCCCCGGAGCCATGTGGGTGAGCTGGGATCAAGGCGATACCGACCACATCGTCGCTACGGGAGAGGGATCCGCCGCAGTAACCACCGATGGCGGCCACTCATGGGATCCGCTCGAGATTCCGACGGGGGCATCGATCGTCGAGTTCAGCCCACACGACTCCAAGGTTCTGTTCGCCGCAGTCCTGGAGGCACCTGAAGCCTCGGTATATGTGAGCCGCGACGGCGGCAAGACCTGGATACGTCCGTAGGGAGGTAGGAGTTGCGCTACGAGGTTCGTCCGCCGCGCGGGGTGGGGCTTAGCAAGCGTGCTGCCGCACGAGGGTTTCGAGCGACCTTCGCATTGCGAATTCGGTCCGGACGGTGCGCTCAGTCGTGCCAGGCCTGGTGATTCGGGACCTTTCCCATTGGCTCCGCTAGGCGCCTTGGTCTACTCGAACCGTCCGTCGAGGCGTGTTAATGACGGTCGCCAGTAGGCCTCGCGTCATGCAGGGTGCACCCCGGATGCTGTGCCGAAGTAACTCACGCTGGAGACCCCGCCGTTCTATCGCCTGAAACAACTGGCGCAGCCAGCCTTGGTCAAGCCCGAGGCTGACTAGCCCACGGCTGGCGTCGACGAGATCTGCCAAGCGAAGAAGCTCGACTTCAATCCCTTTCTTCCACTGCGGTGTGAGTCGGTGATGAAGTTCGATGGCATCAAGGCACAGCCGTCTGCGCTGGGCGGTCCAAGAGAATGACCCGATCACACGCTCCGCGGCAACTCGTCCATGGTGCAGGTAGAGACGCGGCTTTGCTACCGGGTCGTAAAGTCCGATGTCGTGCAGTACCGCTGCACAGGCCGCCACCTCGCGGTCAAGTGGAGCAGCTGCCTCCTGAGCAAGCTGCTGCATGATGAAAAAGACACGGGCGCTGTGACGCTCGATGGGACCCCCCGAAACTCCAACCGCCCGCCTGAGTGACTCTCGGCACACAGTCACCGAGTCCGTGAAGGCGAGCGAATCGAGACTGGGGGTCAGCTGTCCGTGCGCATCCACGCGGCGATCCATCCGAGCTCGCACAGCGCGTCCTGCCAGTAGGCCAGCGCATCTGGCCCCGCGGGATGTAGAGGAGGTCGATTGCCAGCAGCGTGCACGCCGTGCCGATTCCGATGCGACGCGCGGATCGCAGTTCTTCAGGTGAGTCGGCAGCAAGCTGGACGAAGCCGATGGAGAACAGAAGCCCACCAACCGTCTTCTGCAGAAATATGTCCCGCTTGCTGCCGTACACCCACTCGAAGCTCCGGAGGCTCACAAGAGGCCAGAGACCGCCCAGCACGTTAAAGATTCCTTGGGCTCGAGCGACCGATCGTGCGTGGTTCATGGTCGTCTACCCGTCCGGTCGACCCGCCTGGCTGGCCATGTAGCTGTCACGGGGTAGGTGATTGAGCGGCCCGGCGCGTCGCGACCTCAGCTCGACCCAGGCACGGTTAACCGGCTGCGACATCCTCCTCTTCGAGAGTCAGTTCGATGACCTTGTCCCAGTTGGACTCGATCCCGGAGCGCATCGCCTCTTCCTCACCCCTGTTTGTGCGTGCCACCTGCGCTGTCTCCTCATCGCCGGCTTGTTGCGCCAGTCTCTCGAGAAGCTCGTACGACGCGATCTCGAGCGCCTCAGTGACGTAACCGTCCCGCGCGTTCTTGCCTGCCTTGTCGGAGCGGGCGAGGTCGGCCATGCCCTTGAAGAAGGCCCCCATGACGGCCCCCATGTCTTTGACCGCAGACGTGTCTTGGCCGCGGGCCTCGAGCCGGCCAGCGAGCCTCTCGATCTGCTGGTCGGTTTCCCGCCGGTGGCGTTCGAGCTGCTCTTTGATCTGTGGATCCGCGGTGGTCTCGATCATCGAGGCCAGCATCTGCTTGACATTGAGCTCCAT